>DATEAT010000049.1:0-2595 GCA_035288225.1 Anaerolineales bacterium
TCAAACAGATGTTGGAAAAGCTCGCCGGCCTCGCCGCCCACTACGATGAACTCAACCGCCGGATGGCCGAAAGCGCCACGGACTACACGCGCGTCGCGGAGCTGGCCCGCGAACGCTCGGAGATCGAACCCCTGGTGGCCACGTATCGCGAGTTCCAGCGGGTGAGTGGCGCCCTCGAACAGGCCCAGGCCATGCGCGGCGAGGCCGACTCCGACCTGCGCGCCCTGGCCGAGGCCGAGGCCCTCGAGCTCGAGCCGAAGCGGGCGGCGCTTGAGAAGCAACTGCGGGCCATGCTCCTGCCGCGCGACCCGCGCGACGAGAAGGACGTCTTCGTTGAGATTCGTGCCGGCACCGGCGGCGAGGAGGCGGCCCTCTTTGCGGCCGATCTGTTCCGCCTGTACACGCGCTACGCCGAGAAACGCGGCTGGAAGACCGAAGTCATTTCGCAGAACGAGACCGGCATCGGCGGGTACAAGGAAATCATCTTCCAGGTGAAGGGCAAGGGCGCCTACTCGCGTCTCAAGTACGAATCGGGAGTCCATCGCGTACAGCGCATCCCGGTCACCGAATCGCAGGGGCGCATTCACACCTCCACCGCCACGGTGGCCGTATTGGCCGAGGTGGACGAGGTGGCGATCGACATCCCCGATCGCGACATCAAGATGGAGGTCTACCGCTCCTCGGGTGCCGGCGGGCAGAACGTGCAAAAGAACTCGACCGCGGTGCGCATCACCCACCTGCCGACCGGCATGGTCGTGCAATGCCAGGATGAACGCTCGCAATTGCAGAATCGCCTGCGGGCCATGGCCATCATGCGCGCACGCCTCTTTGCGATCGAGGAGAATAAGCGCCGCACGGAGATCGAGGCCTCGCGCCGGGCGCAGGTGGGGAGCGGCGAACGCTCCGAGAAAATCCGCACCTTCAACTTCCCGCAGTCGCGCGTGACCGACCACCGGCTTGGCCAATCGCTCTTCAACATGGAGGCGGTGCTGCAGGGCGAGATTGACGATTTCATTGACGAACTGGTGCTGCAGGAGGACGCCGAGCGGCTGCAGGCGTCCGGCCTGGCCGCCTGATCCTCTCTCCCGCCATGCCAGAATTCGCGACCATCGCCGCGGCGCTCGCCTGGGGGCGCGCGGCTCACCTCGATAGCGAGACGACCTCGCTCGCGGCCCAAGTGGTGCTCGCGCGCCAGTTGGGTGTTACGCGCGCGTGGCTCCTGGCCCACCCCGAGACAGCCCTGGCGGCCTCTGTCGCCGAAGATTACGCCCAGCATATCGCGCGTCTCGCGGCGGGCGAGCCGCTGGCTTACCTCACCGGAGAGCAGGAGTTCTACGGCCTGCCCTTCACCGTCTCGCCTCAGGTGCTCGTTCCCCGCCCCGAAACCGAACTGCTTGTGGATGAAGCGCGCGCGATACTTGAGGCGCGCATGCCGCCCGAGCGGCTGCGCGTGGCAGATGTGGGCACGGGCTCGGGGTGCATCGCCGTCGCCCTGGCGGTGAATGTCCCGCGCCTGTCCCTCGTTGCGACTGAGATTGCCCCGGGCGCGCTGCGCGTGGCGCAGGCCAATGCCCAGCGCCACAGCGTGGCTGAGCGTATTCGGTTTATCCGAACGGACTTGATCGCGGCCCTCGCACGCGGTCTGGATTTGGTGTGCGCCAACCTGCCCTACATCCCGACCCGTGCCCTAACCGACCTGGCCGTGGCGCGGCATGAGCCGTCGCAGGCTCTCGACGGCTGACCCGATGGGCTGGACCTTATCCGCCGCATGCTCGCGCAAGCTCGGGCGCGCATGAACCCGGGCGGGGCCCTGCTCCTCGAAATCGAGGAGAGCCACGGCCGGGCGGCGTTGGACCTGGCACAACGCGCCTTCCCCCGCGCCGAGCATTCCATTCACAAGGATTTCTCGGGGTGCGACCGTCTGCTGCGCATCGACGTGCCCTGAGCCGCGGCCGGGCCACCTTTCAGTGAAACGAACGGGGCTGCCCCACAAGGGCAGCCCCTTCTTTCAGCATTGTGTGCTTATCGGCGAGCCGTTGCGAAGCATGCCTTGAAGAATCTACGGCCACCCATGGCGTAATGCGTAGCGAGGCGCCGCCCGCCCTCCAGGGCAGCGTGTTCCATGCACGGCCATGCGTGCGCAGGCCGCCCGCAGACGTGCACGCGTAAGGCAGGCTGTGCCTTCTTCCGGTTAGGCCGGGTGCGAGGCAGCCGGGATGGGTTTAGGGATGGTGCATGGCGATGATCGTGATGTTGTCGTGCCCGCCGCGCGAGCGCGCAAGGTCGATGAGCTGAGCGACGGCCTGCGGCAGTTGGCGGGCCAGCAAGACGTCGGCGATTTCATCGGCCGGCACTAGGTCGCTCAGTCCGTCGGTGCACAACAAGGCAATCTCCCCTGCGGCTAGAGGCAGACCCTGGTGCGCGATGGATACGGCGTCATCTTCGTAGGCCGACAGGCGGATGCGCAGGTCGGGCAACGGGTCTCGCTCGCCGCCCAGGTGGCGCCGCAGGACGTGGGCATACGGATGGGTGCGGGCCTCTTCGGGCGTGAGGGTGCCGCGCTCCACCGCTTCCTGAACGTAGGTGTGGTCGACC
>DATEAT010000050.1:0-48806 GCA_035288225.1 Anaerolineales bacterium
CAAGGCAGCCCACGGCCGCTTTCGTGAGATCGCGCCGCTGCGGCGCAACATCGATATCGACGATGTGGGGCGTGCAGCAGTCTTTCTGTGTTCGGACTTGGCCTCAGGCGTCACCGGCGAGGTGGTATTTGTCGATGCCGGCTACAACATCCTGGGGTCGTATGAGAAGCCGGGAGGCGAGGGGGAGTAAGCCGCCTCGCCCTGAGCGCGCCTGCGGGGGAGGCGATCTGGAAGAGGGCATAGCACGCCTTACAGTTGGCCGCGCGCGGGCGGCATGCGCATCAATGCCGTGCACGCGCGATCGCTCTCGCCCGCCGCGTGCCGAGGGTGATGGTGGAAGACTTGCCGGGCGCGACCTCCACACGTAAGGGGTGAGTGGCGGTGGACAACTAGTGGAGATTTGTGGTTAAGAATGTGAAGGGGCTGCCCCATGTGGGGCAGCCCCTTCTCTTCTGTGCGGCGCGACACTTAGCCGGCGGGGACGACGATCATGGCCATACGGCCGCTTTGGTCTGGGCTTAACGCCGCAAGTAGAAGGGGATGTCGACAATCACCCGGCCGTGCCCGTGGCGCCGACGGCGATAGAGCAGCGCCAGCTTGATCAGCCAGGCGGTCTGGTTGTGCAGCCAGAATTGCCACCAGCGCGCGGGGATGAACTCCGGAACGATGATCACCACCTGCTGCCCTTGGGCGAGGTGCCCGTCGAGGGCGTCGAGGTAGTCCATCAGCGGGTCGACGATTGAGCGGTAGGGCGAGTCCAGCACTTTGAGCGGAACGTCCCGCCCCCAGTCCTGCCACGTATCGCGGATACGGCGCGCGTCGCCGGGATGGATTTCGATGTAAACGGCGGTCACATCGCGACTGATGGAGAGGGCGAAATCGAGCGCCTCGAGAATACCGCGGTGCACTCCGGAGATGGGCAGGATAACCCGCGGTGGGGGAGGCGGCGCGCCGGCCCGCGGCGCTGCCGGCAAAGCCAACTGCTTGCGCGTCTCACGGTAGTGACCGCGGATGGTAAGAAACACGAAGACCAGCACAGGGATGAGCAGGATGACGATCCACGCGCCGTCGAGGAACTTGCTTACGCCCACGACGCCCAGCGTGATGATAGTGGTGGCTGCCCCCAACCCGTTGATCACCGCTTTGAGCGGCCAATGTGACCCATGCTGACGCACCCAGTGGACTACCATGCCTGCCTGCGAGAGGCTGAAGGCAAGAAAGACGCCCACGGCGAAGAGCGGAATGAGCAAGTGGCTATCGCCGCGAAAGGCGACGATGAGGACACCCGACAAGGATGCTAGCAGAAGCATCCCATTAGAGTAGACCAGCCGGTCGCCGAGTTGCGATAGAGGATGCGGTAGAAAGCCATCCCGGGCGAGTATCGATGTCACGCGCGGGAAGCCGGCGAAGCTGGTATTGGCGGCAACGGCTAGAACCAGAAGCGTCGCTGCCTGGACCACGAAATAGAGCGGGCCGCCGCCCAACACGCGCCGCGCAAGCGCCGATAGGATCGTCTCATTGGGTCCGGCGATCACCGCGAAGTGCTGGGTGAGGAAGATGCTGCCCAGGAACAGCGCGCCCATGAGGATCGCCATCACGCGCATGGTTACGTCGGCATTGCGCGATTCGGGCGACTTGAAGGCGGGCACGCCATTGCTGATGGCCTCGATGCCGGTGAGCGCCGTGCAGCCCGAGGCGAAAGTATGCATGACGAGGAAAAGGCTGAGCGGCAACGCGGCGGGAGGGGCGGCCGCTGCGAGCGATCCTGGAGGATCGACGAATGCCGCACGCACCAGGCCGACGGCGATCATCCCCAGAAAGGCCACCACGAAGAGGTACACCGGCACCGTCATCAATGCGCCGGATTCGCGTATGCCGCGCAAGTTCGCGACTGTGATGATCACCAGGATGAGCAGCGCCAGTTCCACCCGCCACGCCCACAACACGGGGAACGCCGATGCGATTGCTGCCACGCCGGCCGTCAGGCTGACGGCGGCGGTCAGCACGTAATCGATGAGCAAGGCCGCGGCCGCAATCAAGCCCCAGTTCGTCCCCAGGTTCTCGCGGGCGACTGTGTACGACCCACCCCCGGACGGGTAAGCATGAATCGTTTGCGAATAGGATAGGGCCAGCACCCCGAGCAGCAGGCCGATGCCCAAGGCAATCGGCCATGCGAACGCCAAACCCGCCGCCCCAGCCACAACCAACCCGAGGTAGATCTCCTGGTTGGCGTAGGCCACCGAAGAAAGAGCGTCTGGCGAGAAGGCCGCCAGCGCTCTGAACTTGCTCAGACGTTCCGACGCCAGGCGCCGGGTGGGGATGGGCGGACCGATGAGGAATTCGCGCAGTGATCTCACGAAGCGCTCGTCTCCGCGATGCCTTCGGGGATCAGCCAACCGATACGCCGAGGCCCACTCCAGGCAGCTGGCTCACACTTGTCGGCTGTGGTGGGCTGGCAGATCAAGGCCCTATGCTACTCCCAACCGGTTTATCAGGCGAGGCCGGGCCGCAGACCAGAGCGTCGTTGCGACAGCACGACTCCTGGTGGTCATCGACGCCTCGCCCGGCAGGGTCTTGCTCTTCGCGTATAAGCATCTGTAGAAGAGGGGAGGGCAGCAAAGCGCCGGTTGCGGCGCACGCCCGTCAGCAGGCAGCGCCCGCTGCGGCGATATGGGACGGGCAGAATGCGATGGCGGGGACAGCGCGGCGCCGATCGAGATAGGCGAGCGGGGGCGTGAGTCTCGTGGACCGCCGGCCCCCTAACCGAGGTCCCACTCCGAGTAGGTGCGGCGCAACCAGTCGCGCAGGCGCGGGAAAATCCACTGCACGCCGCCGGCGCGGTAAAAAGCACGCGCGATTTGCAGGTACATTTGTGTGCGGTTGCGGATACCTTCGCTGAGGCCACGGTGGTACTCGCTCGGAGGATGCCATACACCGGGCAGGGGCACGCGCTGCACGCGCCAGCCGTATTGCAGGGCGGCGACGGTCAGTGCCGTCTCGATGCCGTAGCCTTCGGCGGCAGCCCAGTCGATGCGGTGCAGCAGTTCGCTGCGCAGGCAGCGTTGCCCCGAAAGCCAGGGCGTCAGGCGGTGCGACATGTCGGTGGTCCACTTGCCGCCGATGAAGAGTCCCAGCGTCATCTCGGCTTGGTCGGCCAGGACGGGTTCGACGAGGTCTTCGATATGTGCGGGACCGAAGCCCTCCAAATCGGCGTCGAGGAGCAGGATCGCGCCGGCTCCGGCGGCCGCGCTGAGCCCGGCGCGGACAGCCGCTCCCTTGCCGCGGTTGCGATCGTTGTGCAGCACACGCACGCGCGGGTCGAGGGTCGCCGCCGCGCGGGCATCACCCAGGGTGCCGTCCACCGAGCCATCGTCCACGACGATGATGTTGTCCAGGCGGTCGATGGATCGCAGGCTGGCTAGCACGTTGCCAACCCGGCCCGATTCGTTGTAAGCTGGAATGACACATGCCACTCGCCGCGCGAGGGGTCCGCGCGAAGTGTATGCCGCGCCTATTCCGACATGAACTTTCCGCTTCACATCCAATCCCATTTCGCTCACTCTGTCTCCTGGTCCTTCGAGTCCCGTCTGGGTGCACCATCATAAAGAGGCAGCCATGCGCACTTCGTGGGAGGGGACTCTCGCGGGCCTGGTCTGGTGCATTCTCGGGCGCGAATATGTGATGCACCGTCTTCGCGCAGCCTCAGACCGTGTGCATTCTAATCCACAATGGCGGTCCATTTCCAGCGCGCTGCTCGTCGCCCGAGGGCAGGTCGCCATAGTTGTAGCTTGAAACGATATACGCCCATCATCCCACCAGGTTTCGGGCGTTTCCAGGCTACCGGTGCCGCTCATCGACGACGAGAGCTTATGTCAAGCGTCAATCGTGTAACCTTAGAAAAGGATGTGAGTCTAACGAGCATGGACCTCGCGCCCTCGCGGCGGCGCCAATTGCGGTGAACGAAATTCGGAGGGGATCGCCATCAATGCAGCGGAGAGAGGCATGGGACGCCTGAGGGAGAGGCTGCCTTTGACGCCCACCTTGATTGCTCCCAACGCCCGCCGGCGGGGCGGCGTGACCGCGATGGTGCAAGTACCGGCTTGTTGCACGGTCGATGAATCGGTGTTCGACCGGCCTGCTCATCCGTTAGCGGATTGGGTATACTCACGGCGTTAGGGGTCAACGGCAGGATCTTCGGAGGCAAGGGCATGAGTTTCGAATTGGGCAGCGGCACGCCGGCCGAGATGGCGGACGACCGCCGAGTGAAAGACGTGATCGTGCTGGGCTCCGGGCCGGCCGGGTTCTCGGCTGCGCTCTACGCTGCGCGCGCAGATCGCGCACCGCTCGTTCTGACAGGCCAGGAGCTTGGCGGGCAAGCCGGTCTGACCCACACCATCGAGAATTACCCGGGCTTCCCGGAAGGCGTGGGCGGCGCGGAACTCGGCCAACTCTTCCAGAAGCAGGCAGAGCGCTTCGGCGCCATGGTGGAACTCGACTCGGCGACCGTACTCGACCTCAGCCAGTGGCCGTTCCACGTCAAGACCTACTCGGCGGAATACGCCGCGCGCACGTTGATCATTGCGACCGGCGCGAGCCCGCGCAAGCTGAATGTGCCCGGCGAGCAGGAACTCACAGGGCGCGGAGTAAGCTATTGCGCCACCTGCGACGGCTGGTTCTTCAAGGGCAAGGAGGTCGTGGTCGTGGGCGGCGGCGACAGCGCACTCGAAGAGGGGCTCTTCCTTACTCGCTACGCCTCCCATGTGACGATCGTCCACCGCCGCGAGGAGTTACGCGCCGGGCGCATCCTGCGCCAGCGAGCGGAACGCAATGAGAAGATCTCCTTCCGGCTGAATACATTGGTCCAGGCCATCCGCGGCGAGGCGGCCGTGACCTCCGTCGTGCTGCGCGATGTGGCCTCCGGCGCAATCGAGGAGAAGCCGACCCAGGGAGTCTTCATCTTCATCGGGCACGATCCGAACACCGAGTTCCTGCGCGGCCAGGTCGACCTCGACGCCAAGGGCTATGTGGTGGCCGATGCGCGCATGCGCACCAGCGTGCCGGGCGTGTTCGTCGCGGGCGAGGCGGCCGATTCCGCATTCCGCCAGGTGGCCACCTCGGTCGGCATGGGCGTGGCGGCCGCGATGACGGCCGAGACGTGGCTGGCCGAACGGGAGGCCGAGTTGGCCGAGGCGGGCGCCTGAGAGGCTCCCCGTAAATCAAAAGCCCGCGGCACTCGCCGCGGGCTTTTCTTTTCGCGAAGGGCGAGGCGCGTTTAGTAGCGCGGCAATTCCGGGTCGGCCTCCACACTGTACGCATCCAGCCCGCCGCGCAGGTTGACCACCTGAGTGAACCCGTGCCCGCTGAGGTAAAGGGCGGCGTACAGACTGCGAATGCCGTGATGGCAATAGACCACCAGGCGTTCGGCCGCGTCGAGTGTCTGTGACCACTGAGCGATATCTTCCAGCGGCCGCAGTTCGGCGCGCGGCAGGCGGCAAATCTCCCACTCATCGGGTTCGCGCACGTCGATCAGCCGCACAGGTTGGCTTTCCTCCAGCCACTGCATGAGCTGGCGCGGCCCGATTTCCGCGAAGGCGTCCTCAGCCACCGAGCACCTTGAGGGGTATGGGAGTGAAGACGAGGACGAAGACGATCAGGCCGAGCAACGCCAGAGCCTTGCGCCGTCCGTCGAGCTGAGTAATCTGGTCCAGAGGTTCGGCATGCACGCGCCCGAAGACAAGGATCAGGAACAGGAGCAGCAGCCATCCCTGCCAGACAATGGCCAACAGCCCGAGCAGGATGAGGATGACCGGCAACGCGCGGTTGGCCTTCGACCCGAAGAGGGTGTACAGCAGGTGACCCCCGTCGAGCTGGCCGGCGGGGATGAGGTTCATTCCGGTTACAAGTAGCCCGGCCCAACCGGCCCACGCGACGGGGTGGAGCATCACGTCCAACCCGCCGAGCGGCAAGGGAGTGCCGAGCAGCCAATAGCGGGCCCAATAAAGCAGCGGGGGTAGTGCGTAGTGCACGGGTTCCGGCAACATCCGGCCGAACACCAGGAACTTGGCCAGGAGATAGAGCAGTGAGTTGCCTTCCAACATCATCTGCTGGCTGCCCGCGAAGGAAGACGGCAGGGGTTCAATGCGTGACAGGCTCAACCCGTAGAGCAAGACCGGAATGGCCACCACCAACCCGGCCAACGGGCCGGTCACGGCGATATCGACCAGGACCCGCCGGTTGCGGGGAGGCTCCTTCATTGAGATGAATGCGCCCATCGTGCCAAAGACGCTCATGGGCAGTGGAATGAAATAGGGCAAGCTCACTGCGGTGCGGTTTCGCCGCGCGGCCAGGTAGTGGCCGAATTCATGGACTCCGAGGATGCCGAGCAGGCTGACAGCGAACGGCAAGCCGGCTGGCAAGTTGCGCCCGATGAGCAACAAAGTCTCGAGGAACGAGACCTCACCCGCGCCGCTCACGGGGCCGGTGTAGCTCATGCTTGCACCGACGAACAAGACCGAGAGCAGGGTGAGCACGAAGAGCACCAGGTTGACCCTGGCGTCTGAGGCACGGGGTTCGTGGACTCCCTGCACGAGCAGGACGACATGGTCCTCCCCCTCCTGGCGGAAGAGCGGCGTGAAGCCGGCCGGGCGCAGGGCCGCTGCCAGCTCGTCGTACGCTTCGACCGAATCCTTGAGCAACCGGCCGCGAAACCGAAGGCGGTAATTCTGGTTGGGGGTTCCCAGAGTGGTGTCGTGGATGGCCAGAACGCGCGCGACGAGCGAGGCAAGGCGTGAGTGCTCGAGATCCTGACTGACCTCAGACGGCATACCGAACCTCTAGGCGGGGATGGATGGGGGTCGAACCCACCGCGGCTCGCAAGCGACCCGCCAGCGGTTTTGAAGACCGAGGGGCCCACCGGGGCCCAGCCATCCCCAGAAAAAGGATTGGGTCGCGCACACCCTCGCGCACCCCGAGGTCGGATTTTATCACGCGCTCTTGGCCGGACGGGGTTCGCCTTGCGCAATACGCAGGTTGGCCACCTCCAGCCACTGTGGCTCGTCTATAGGGACCACCCCGAAGCGCATGCCATTCTCGGGCGATGCCACGGCGAACTGGTTGTCGATCCAGATCACCAATCCAAGCGGGCTGCTGGGAGGTTCGGCCGAGACGGCCTGTATCTCTCCGTCCATAAGAAACACCACACGATCCATCCGCCAATCGACGACATACGAATGCCACTGCGAAGGATCGAAGTGCAGGAGAGTTTCCTCCGCATGGTAGAAGCGCCGCATGAGCGCAAACAACCCGCGCCGCAGAGGCGGCAGTTGCATGCCCAGAAAGGCGCCCGCCGCGCCGGGTATAAGCAAGGCCGGGTGCAGAGGCCGCGAGCGCAAGGTGGCCGTCTTCCAGCCCCTTCCGGAGACATCGTGCTGAAGCCGCATGTCGGAAGGTGGCGAGGCGTAGAAGAACCAGGCCGTCTGCGGCGCCTGCGGAAAGCGGCGCGCCGCGCCGCGTGCGCCGAACCCAAAGCTGAACGGGTCATTCCAAAACCCGAAACCGAAAGTTCCCGATGGGCAGAGTGTGGAGGTCCGCGCGCTCAGGCTTAGCCTGACAGGAGGCGACCAGGGCAAATCCCGGCGCGCCAGTCTGCGATAGTCGTCGAGTTGCGCATCGGCATAACGCTTGGAGGCCGAAAGCGAAAGCCGCCACTGCGTTGTCCCGTTCGAAGCGGGGGATGATTCAGCACGCCCGGTCCCCAACTCGAGCGGCGTGAGGTGAAGCGACGCGTCGGCCGCAGCAGGTCGCGACATTCCATCGAGTATAATGGATTTAATCCGCGGAGGGCGCATGGAAATCACTTGGTACGGGCACTCATGCTTTCGTCTGACCGAACGGGGCATGGCCTCGGTCGTCACCGATCCATACGACGAAAGCATCGGCTACAGCGCCTTACGCCTCAAGGCCGATATCGTCACCGTCAGCCACGAGGCGGCCGGTCACGGTGATGTGGACGCGGTCAAAGGCGAGAAACGTGTCATCCGTGGGCCTGGCGAGTTCGAGATCGGCGGCGTGTTCATCACCGGTGTGCCAACCCACCACAACGGCGAAGAGGCCGCAGCCAAGCGCAAGCCCACCGCCAAGCGTGACTCCAATACACTCTATTTGTTCGACTTCAACGGTCTGACCATTGCTCACCTGGGGGACCTGGACTACGTTCCCACCCAGCAGCAGATTGAAGACCTGGGCGCAGTCGAGGTGCTCCTCGTGCCGGTGGGAGGGGGCGGAGCGCTTACCGCCTCGCAGGCGGCTGAAGTGATCAGCCTGCTGGAGCCGTCGATCGTTGTGCCGATGCACTACAAAACGCCCGACACGAACGTTAAGCTCGAGTCCTTAGGCAAGTTCC
Organism: Anaerolineales bacterium; assembly: GCA_035288225.1. Taxonomy (GTDB): domain Bacteria; phylum Chloroflexota; class Anaerolineae; order Anaerolineales; family RBG-16-64-43; genus RBG-16-64-43. The sequence continues at coordinate 8,402 of DATEAT010000050.1, forward strand.
TCAAGGAGATGGGTCTCTCGGCGCCCAAACCGGTCGAGTCGCTCAAGCTCGGGCGCGCCGATCTTCCGGAAGAAACGCGCGTGGTGGTCCTCGAATACAAGCGCGGCTGAGCTCAACCCGCTGCGGGAGCGGAGCGCTGCGCAGGGCGGCGTGGGAGAGCGATGGCACCCATCAAACTGCTGATGACCTGGGACATTCAACCAGGCAAAGAACAGGAATACTTCGAGTTCATCGTGCGTGAGTTTCTGCCCGGTATGCAGGGGCTGGGTATCGAGCCGACGGATGCCTGGTTCACCGCCTACGGTGACGCGCCGCAAATCATGGTGGGGGGCAGCACGCCGGAAATGGGTTCGATGCAGCAGGTTCTGACCTCGGCCGGTTGGGTAGATCTGCGCGAGAAGCTGATGCAGTACGTCGACAACTTCGCCTTCAAACTGGTCAGGGCGCGGGCCGGCTTCCAGCTGTAGTTCCCAGAGAAAAGAACGAGGGCGGCCATTGGCCGCCCTCGCTTTGTTTCTGCCCGCGGGAGTCTATTCCGTCTCCGGCTTGCTGGGTGGGCTTTCGACCTTGCCGCCCTTCTCCTTGCCACCCTCTTCCTTGCCGCCCTCGCTCTTGCCGCCCTCACTTGCTCCCTCGGCCTTCTTGTCGCGCGAGGGACCCTGGCCGGAAGGCGACCGATGATCGGTCGAATACCAGCCGGACCCCTTGAAGATTATCCCGGCCGGTGTGAAGACCTTCTTGAGCGACTTCTTGCCGCACTCCGGGCACTTGACCAGAAGCGCATCGTCGAAGCGTTGTTGACGATCGAACTGCACGCCGCAAGAGCTGCAGCGGTAGGTGTAAATCGGCATTTCTTTCCTCGTGATCTCCCGCGTTCCTCGCGGGATTATAGCGCCGCGCTCTTTGTCTGTAAAGACCCGGAAGGCGAGCCGATCTGTGCCCCTGCGCGCAATGGTCCCCCGTTCGCTGCATGCACCAAGCGAGGCGGTCGACCTCACGAATTGCCTTGGCCGGCGAACGGCGGGCGCCGGCGTAACTGCGGGTACCATCCGTGGATCAGGAGCGCCAGGACGATCATGGCCAGGCTGGCAACGAGCAGGAATGGTGGTTGGAGGATGACGCCCGAGGTCAGACCGGCCACAAGGAAATAGGCATGGAATCCAAGCGGCACGGCCCAGGTGGGTGGCGGTGCACCGCGCGGCAACTTGGGGCGCTGAGTAAGAACGATCACCAACGCGGCGATCAGCGTCGCGGCAACGAGCGGACCGTGCCAGGCGAAGGGGATGACGAAGGCGATGAGTGCATTGGTAGCCAGGACTCCTGCCAACCCGATCGTGACCGCGGCGAACGGTGCTAAGGCGCGCCCACCACGGCCGCGGATAAGCGCAGCCAGACGGTACCCTGCCGAGAAGGAAACGATGACCCAAAACCACGCCCAGAAGTTGGCGAATGGCACGCCGAAGTAGTTGAAGCGCAATCCCTGGCCCCAATCCCACATACCCAGGCGGATGGCCACCGCATCCATCGCCAGGTCGATATTCAGTGCCAGCAGGCCGTCAAAGATCGGACGAGCCCATTCGGGCAGGCGCGTTGCATTCGAGAAGGTCATCGCGCTGTAGGCGATGCAGCCCCAGGCCACGGCCACCATCACTGGGACATCAAACACCATTACGCCGAAAGTCCCATAGTGATAGGCCTGCAACTGGCGGATAGTCGCCACTTCGAGCAGCAAACCGAACGCCACGCCGGAAAGCAGCCGCGCCACTCCCGACCAACCATGTTGGGCGGCATGCACGAAGCAGATGAGGAAGAGGGCAAGCACGACCAATTCATTGATCAAGAAGTACACGTTGAGCATCGGGCCTCGGTCTCCTCAACCAGGTAGCGTCGTCTCAATTCTAACGCGGCGCGATCCCCGCCCGCGCGGTGCGAAACGGCCTCCCGCGGTCAGGGGCGTGCCGCCCGCCTAATGCCGCGCTGTGCGACGCCCGGCGTACAATTCCCTGTGCGCCCGGTCAGACGAGGCGCAAGCCTCACGGCGGGGCGTGCCCGCCCAAGCGGAGAAACGCTCGAGGTCAATGTGGCGTCCGGACGACACGAATCGCTGGCTTTCGATCGCGCCGCGGAGATCTACGATCAGACGCGGGGCTTCCCGCCCGGCGTGGGCGAGAAGGTGGTGGCTGCGCTGCTTCCCCATTTGCCTCGCCCAACGCACGTGCTGGAGGTGGGGGTCGGGACCGGCCGCATCGCCCGTCTGCTGCTCAATCTTGGTGTGCCGGTCGTAGGGGTCGACCTCTCGCGGCCGATGATGGATCGCCTGCGGGACGAGCCGCCGGCCGGAGGGGCGGGCCTGCGTCTCGTCCAAGGCGACGCACAGCGCCTGCCCCTGGCCGCGGGAGCAGTCACGGCCGTGATCGCGGTTCACGTTTTTCATTTGGTCGGCGATGCGCAGCGGGCGATGATGGACGTCCTGCGAGTGATTGCCTCGCCGGGCGTGGTCGCGGTCGGGTGGAATTGGCACCCGCCGGATTCGATCGGCCGGCGCGTGCGCCGTGCATGGCGAGAAATCGTTGCGCAACATGGCGCCGAGATGGGCGCTCCCGGGCTGCGCGAGATGGAGGCGCCGGTGACCTTCTTCCGCGCCCGAGCGCGGCAACACAACGAGATCCTCGCCTGCGAGTGGCGCGTCGCGCGATCGCCACGCCAGGCGTTGGAGGATGTCGAAAAGAAGACGTTTTCGAGTACGTGGGTGGTCAACGAGGCGGTGTTCCCGGTTTGCCTCGCCCAACTGCGCGCGTGGGCAGAACGCGAGTGGGCCGACCTGGACCGGCCGCGCGACGAGTCACGCCGGTTTGTCTGGCACGTCTTCAGCGATTGGCGCACCTGAGGCGCGGGAAGCCGATGATCCCGGCGCGCGGTTCATACGGCGGGCCACCCAGGCGAAGATATCGTGCCGGTATTCCTTCCACACGTGGATCAGGCTCGGCAGCGCCGAGATAAAGATCACGACCACGATGATCAGCAGGAAGTAGCGGTCGATCCCCGGAATCGTCTCGCCGAGGAAGTAGCCCGCCAGGGTCACTCCCACGGCCCACAGCATTCCCCCCAGAATGTTAAAGAAGAAGAAGCGCCGATACGGCATTTGCACGGCCCCGGCAACGATCGGCGCGAAAGTCCGGATGAAGGGCATGAATCGCGCGAGCACGATCGTCTTGCCGCCGTGCTTCTCGTAGAAGGCCTTTGCCGCAAGCAGGTTCTTGCGCCGGAAGAGGAGGGAGTTCTCGCGGCTGAAGATCGGGGGGCCGGCCTTCTTCCCGAACCAATAGCCCACGTTGTCGCCCAGCACGGCTGCCACGGGGAGCGTAAGCAGGAGGGTCCAGATTTCCAGCTCGCCATGTGATGCGAGCAAACCGGCGGTGAGCAGGAGGCTGTCGCCGGGGAGGAAAAACCCGAAGAACAGGCCGGACTCGGCGAAAATGATCCCGATCAGCCCGAGATACCCGACCGTTTCAATCAGCTTAACCAGGTCGAAGCCCATCCACACTCACTCTCTATCCCGTGCGCCGCTTCAGGTGCTAGGGCGGGCAGATTATACCCGAGCGATTCGACATCCAGCGCGGGCAGAAGCCCAACAAGGAGACGATCACTCCGTATTACCCATCCGATCTCTGGAGTGACTTGCGCAGCAAGCTCACCGCCTGGAGGCCTGTGCGCCAGTCGGATTGGCCTCAGGCGCAGTTGACTCTGTGCAGCCTTGAACCTATACTCGATCTAGAACTCCGCAGTGCTCCTTCGTTCCCAGCCACCGGTCCAGGCCCTCGGAGGGAGGTCCTGGGCGACGCATTCATCCCCCTGGATGATAGGAGAGAGGACGATGGCGGATCGACCCTGGCTCAAGAACTACGACCCCGGCGTTCCACGTACACTCGATCTCCCGAAGGTTCCCCTGTTTCGGTTCCTGGAAGACGCAGCCGCCAAGCACCCAGACGTCCCGTGCACAATCTTCAAAGGCGCCAAGATCACCTACCGCGAGATGGACGGATACACCAATGCCCTCGCGGCGGCGCTGGTGGAGATGGGCGTCAAGCGCGGCCAACCGGTGGCCATGTTCATGCCCAACACCCCGCAATTCGTGATGTGCTTCTACGGCATCCTCAAGGCGGGCGGCGTGGTGGTGGCGACCAACCCGCTTTACACCCCGCGTGAGATCGAGCACCAGATGAAGGACGCGGGTGCCGAGATCATGATCCTGACGAGCAACTTCTACTCGCGGATCAAGGAAGTCCAGCCGGCCACCAAGCTAAAGAAGCTGATCGTCACGAATATCAAGGAAACGCTGCCGCCGCTGCTGCGCGTGCTGTTCACTCTCGCCAAGGAGAAGAAAGAAGGCCATCGCGTTGAGTTGGCGGCGGGCGATATGTGGCTCAAGGACCTGTTGGCCAAATACGCCGGCGCGGCCAAGCCCAAGATCGCTATCGGCCCGGAGGATCTGTGCATCTTCCAGTACAGCGGCGGCACAACCGGCGTATCGAAGGCGGCCGTCTCGACCCACATGGCGCTGCTCTCCGACACGCTCGCCATTCGCGCGTGGATGCCCGATTTGCGTGAGGGGCAGGAACTGATGCTGATGGCCATCCCGCTCTTCCATGTCTATGGGATGGTGGCGGGCATGAGCGTGGCGGTTGCCGGTGCCATGCCGATGGTCATGGTCCCCAACCCGCGTGACCTGCACGATCTGCTGGGGTCGATACAGAAGTACCGCCCGACTATCTTCCCGGGCGTGCCGACACTGTACAACGCCATCAACAACCACCCGGATGTACGCGCGGGCAAGTACAAGATGGACTCGATCCGCGCCTGCGTCTCCGGATCGGCTCCCCTGATGCGCGAGACCAAGGAGACCTTCGAGCGCCTCTCCGGCGGCAAGCTGGTGGAGGGCTATGGCCTGTCGGAGGCCCCCACGGCCACGCACGTCAACCCGTTGAAAGGACGCAATATCACCGGCTCGATCGGCCTTCCATTGCCGGGCGTGGATGCGCGCATTGTCAGCCTGGACGACGGGGTGACCGTGCTGCCGGTGGGCGAAGTGGGCGAGCTCTCGATTCGCGGGCCGATGTTGATGAAGGGCTATCACAACATGCCCACCGAAACAGCCAACACACTTCGCGACGGCTGGCTGTTCACGGGCGATATCGCCCGCATGGATGACGACGGATACTTCTACATCGTCGACCGCAAGAAGGAACTGATCAAGGTCGGTGGGTACCAGGTGTGGCCGCGGGAGGTGGAAGAGGTGCTTTCCGGCCATCCCAAGGTGCTCGAAGCGGCGGCGGCCGGCATCCCGGATGCCTATCGCGGAGAAACGGTGAAGGCCTGGGTGGTGCTCAAGCCAGGGCAGGCTGCCACCGAGGACGAACTGAAGACCTGGTGCACCGACAAGCTGGCCAAGTTCAAGATCCCCTCGAGCATCGAATTCCGTTCGGAGCCCCTGCCTAAGACGACTGTGGGCAAGATCCTGCGCCGCGAGTTGGTGCGCGAGCACAAGGAGAAATCGCCGGCCAAATAGCCGGATCGCGGACGAGGGGTGGATGAAGAGAGCGCCGGATCACATCCGGCGCTCGTTGTTCCCCAGAATCGCTTGCGTCTGGAAGACGGTCTAGCTGGTTGCGCCGGCCGGCAGGGCGACCGCCTTCGGCACGGGCGTGCTGGTGCGCGAGGCATGTGGCGAGGGGAAGAGTTTCGAAAACTCCACCTCGTCCAGCGTTTCCACTTCGATCAGCCGCTGCGCCACTGCATCCAGCTTCTCGCGGTATTGGCGCAGGATGCTCTTGGCGCGGTCATACGAGTCGTGCACCAGCGTGCGCACTTCCTGGTCGATCTCCTGCGCCACTTGGTCGGAGTAGTCGCGTTGCTCGCCGATCTCGCGGCCCAGGAACACCAACTCGTCTTTTTGGCCGTAGACCATCGGCCCCAGGCGCTCACTCATGCCCCAGCGGGTGACCATGTTGCGCGCGAGTTTCGTGGCGCGCTCCATGTCGTCGGAAGCGCCGGTCGTGACGTCGTTGAACACCAGGTCCTCCGAGGCGCGGCCGCCCAAGAGGCCTGAGAGGTCGGCCTTGAACTTGTTGCGCGAATGCAATGTGCGGTCTTCCTCGGGCAGGGCCAGCGTGTAGCCGCCGGCGATTCCGCGGGCGATGATCGAAACTTTGTGCACCGGGTCGCACTCGGAGATGGCCTGCATCACCACCGCGTGGCCGGCCTCGTGGTACGCGATGATGCGTTTCTCTTCCTCGCTGATCAGGCGGCTCTTGCGCTCCGGCCCGGCGATGACGCGCTCGATGGCTTCTTCCATCTCCGACATGGTGATCGACTTCTTGTCGCGGCGGGCGGCCAGGATGGCCGCTTCGTTGACCATGTTCTCGATATCGGCCCCTACAAACCCGGGCGTGGACTTGGCCAGCACGGTCAGGTTGACATCGCTCGCCAGCGGCTTGCCGCGCACGTGCACCTTGAGGATGGCCTCCCGCCCGCGCATGTCGGGACGGTCGAGCACCACTCGCCGGTCGAAGCGGCCCGGGCGCATGAGCGCCGGGTCGAGGATGTCGGGGCGGTTGGTGGCGGCCACCACGATGACGTTGGTGTCGGTATCGAAGCCGTCCATCTCAACCAGAATCTGGTTGAGGGTCTGCTCGCGCTCGTCGTGGCTTCCGCCCAGGCCGGTGCCGCGTTGGCGGCCCACGGCGTCGATCTCGTCGACGAAGACAATGCACGGCGAGTGACGTTTGGCCTGGTCGAACAGGTCGCGCACCCGGCTGGCGCCGACGCCCACGAACATTTCCACGAATTCGGAACCGGAGATGGAGAAGAACGGCACCCCGGCTTCACCCGAGACCGCCTTGGCCATGAGGGTCTTGCCCGTCCCCGGCGCGCCCACCAGTAGCACGCCCTTGGGTATGCGCGCGCCGAGCGAGATGAACTTCTCGGGTTCTTTGAGGAACTCGACCACCTCGCGCAGCTCTTCCTTGGCCTCTTCCACACCGGCCACGTCGTCGAAGGTCACCGTCGGCTGATCGCCGGTGAACATGCGCGCGCGGCTCTTGCCGAAGGAGATGGCCTGGTTGTTGGTGCCCTGGGCTTGACGCAGCATGAAGTAGATCAGGCCGCCGAAGACCAGCACCGGCAGGAGGTAGGTGGCCAAGTTGAGCACCATGCCCCAGTCGCTGGGCTGGCGCACCTCGATGTTGACCTTGCTCGGGTCGAGATCTGCGCTGGTCACGCCATAAGCCTCAAGCTGGCTGGCCAGGCTCGAATCCGGTTCTTTGCGCGATTTGGCCTCTTGACCACCGACGTATGTGACGGCCAGGTCGTTCTCGTTGACCACGACCTGCTTGACCTTGCCCGCCCGCAAGTCGGCCGCAAGCTGGTTGATCTGGATGACCTCTGTGCGCGCATTGGAGGCCTGGTATTGCTGATAGACCAGCACGCCCATGGCCACCAGAACTATGAAAATCGTGATCAGGTTACGTGTGCGCGACGAATTCACGAATGCCTCCCGGAGGGGAATCCACCCCCGGACTCCGTTCAACGGATAGTTTCGCTCCGATTATACCAGAGCGGTATTTGCAAAACGTATGATGCCCTGGCACTCATACCGTTCTCACACGGCACGATCGAGCAGCTTGTGAAGGCAACTCCTCGTGCGCTGCGCCCAAAAACCCAGCCCGGTGCGTCTGGTCAGCTCAGGGAAGGAGTACTCTCATCGGCTTGCGCCCCTGGCTGCAAGAGCCGGTCGGTCTCCCAGCTTGGCGGGATGAGGGCGCGGCGCGCGTGGCCAAAACGGGATAGAAGTCCGCGGTTCGGCGTGGGCGCCGGCCGCCAACGCGAGGAGAGTCGAATGCCCGAGGTCGCGAGGGATCAGGTGGGTGAAGCGAAGTACAGCAGATAGACCCACATCGTCAGGGGAACCAGCCCGCCGATCGCAATCAACGCAAGAAATGCGAGGCCAACGGCCAGCCAATCCATCCCTGAGGCAGGGCGATTCTCAAGGGGCGGCTCAATGCCGCCCGCCCCCGCCAATCGAGCGGCGCCAGGCGTGGATTGGTGTAGAAGCCCGCGCAGGAATCGTGCCGCTTGCTCCCCATTCCTGAACCGCTCTCGCGCATCCTTCGCCATCATGCGCAGAATGACGGCCTCCACCTCGGCCGGGACGGCGGGTGCAAGGCTGCGCGGGGCGGGGGGCGGGCTCGACACATGTTGCAGTGCAAGCGCTCGCGGGTCTTTGCCGTGGAAGGGGAGATGGCCCGTGACCAATTCGAACAGCACCACCCCCAGCGAGTACACATCGCTGGCCGGGCTGAGAGCCTCTCCGCGCGCCTGCTCGGGAGAGAAATACTGCGGGGTGCCCCACGGTTCCTCGTGGACTTCGCCGCCGGCCAACACTGAACGCGCGATGCCGAAGTCGGTCAGTTTGGGTTGCAGGTCGGCGCGCAGCAAGATGTTCTGCGGCTTGACATCGCAGTGAACCAGCCCGGCGCGGTGCGCCAGGCCGAGCCCCTCCGCGAGCTGCAGCGCGATCCAAACGGCCTCCTGGGGTGGCAATCGGCCGCGCCGCGCGATGTAAGCCTTGAGGTCCGAGCCCTCCACCAGTTCCATGACCATGTAGTACTGATCGTTCTCAAGGCCGAAGTCGTACAACCGCACCAGGTTCGGGTGATCGAGATGAGCCAGCGCCTGGGCCTCGTGCAAGAAGCGACGTTGGAACGCGGGATCGCGCGTGTATTCATACTTAAGCAGCTTGATAGCCACCTGGCGTCCGAGGGTCAAATCATCCGCGCGATAGATGTTGGCCACGGCGCCGCTGCCGAGCGGTTCGACCAGTCGGTATCGATTGTTGAGGGTCGGCAGGCCGTTCATGATGCCGACGATTCTATCAATAATGTCCGCCGGCGAAGCCGGCCGCCGACGGACATGTATAATGCCCGGGGATGAGGTGAAATGGCCATTCGTGCGATGTTCTTGCACAACCCGCTGGCAGGGCGTTTCCCATCGTACCGGCTGGTAGCGCGAGCGGCGCGTATCTTCGAACGTCATGGGTGGCGGACTGAGATCCACAGCATGACGGCGCCGGAACACGTCGCCGAACGCGCGCTGGCCGCGGCGCAAGCAGGTTATCAGGTGGTCGTCGCGGCGGGGGGCGACGGCACCGCGGGGCAGGTGGCCGCCGGCCTGGCGGGAAGCCAGACCGCATTGGCGGTGCTGCCCTCAGGCACGGGCAACGTGTGGGCCCAGGAACTGCACCTGCCCCGGCTGGCTTGGTTCGACTGGCTGGCTCTCGATCGTGCGGCAGATGCGTTGGTCCATGGTCGGATTCATCGCATCGATGTCGGTCGCTGCAACGGAGAGGTGTTCTTGCTGTGGGCCGGCGTCGGGCTGGACGCCATTGTGGTTCGCCGCAAAGAACCGGTGCGGCGGTGGCACAGGCAGTTCTCGATGGGCAGCTATTTTGCCACGGCGGTCTGGTCGGCCTTGGACTGGCATGGCGTCGACCTTACCGTTCGTACGGAGAGCGGCGAAATCCGAGGCCACTACTTGCTGGCGGTGGTTACGAATATACATGCCTATGGAGGAGGATTGTTCCAACTCGCGCCCGAGGCTCGGGTCGATGACGGCTGGCTCGACCTGTGGCTTTTCGGAGGACGGTCCTTCCCCGAGACTCTCCAGCGCGCCTGGACTCTGTTCACCGGCCGCCATGTGAGCGACCCGAACATCCAGCGCATTGGGTTCCACAAATTGACCTTGCAGGCAAATTCTCCGGCCGGCATCCAACTGGATGGAGAGCCGCGCCAGGGGCGCTTCCCGGTTGAAATCGAAGTTTGGCCGCGGGCATTGAACGTCTTGGTTCCAGCCGAGGCGCCGCGCACGTTGTTCGTGGATGGGGTGGGCGAGGCGTTGCACGAGGCCTGACCCGCGGCGAGCGCGAGCGGTGCTCGGCGCGCCGCGCCTCGTACGCCGGGGCGAGGTCGGGCCATCTTCGGTGGATGCGTTCTGATATAATGCGCACTCGCGCAGTCGCGCGTGTGAGGAGGCAGCGTGGCAACGTATCTCAATCTGGCACAAATCGTGCTGGGCGCCGCACTGATTGTGGCGATCGTCCTGCAAAGCAAAGAGGCCGGGCTGGGCGGTTTCATGGGCGGTGAGGCGGGCGGCGTCTTCCGCGCCCGGCGCGGTGTCGAGAAGACTCTCTTCAATATCACCATCGTGTTGAGCATTTTGTTCTTTGCCATGGCGCTCATCAACGTCATGGTGGTCGGATAATCCTCAACCTCGGGCGGCCGCCGCAGCTGGCAGTTATCGACGCGGCTCGCCCTTCGCGTGGTTCCGCCTCCGCTCCCACACACGAATGAAAAGGTTTCGCTGGCAAATCCTGGTCGCCGTGGCTGGCGTGGTGGCCATCCTCCTATTGCTGCTGGCTGTCAAGGGCCCTGTCTTGCGGCCGAACACGCCGGCAGTGCAGGCCGTGCGCGGCGGCACTTACCGCGAGGCCCTGGTCGGCAGCCTGCAGCGGCTCAATCCTGTGCTCGACAGTTACAACCAGCCCGACCGGGATGTGGATCGGCTGATCTTCTCCGGGCTGGTGGGGTTCGACTCAACGGGTGCGCCGATCCCCGATCTGGCGGAGGGCTGGGTCATTGGCGATGACGGTCTCTCTTACACCGTCATCTTGCGGCCGGATGTGACCTGGCACGACGGGGAGCCGATCACCTCGAGCGATGTCTTGTACACATACGGTGTGCTCCAAGACAAGAATTATCCCGGCCCGCCGGACCTCGCGCGCCTATGGCGATCGGTCAAAGTCGCGGCCCTCGATAACCGCACCGTCGTGTTCACGTTGCCCGAGCCGTTCGCGCCTTTCTTGGATTTCCTTTCGCAGGGCCTCCTGCCCGAGCATCTACTCCGCGATGTTTCGGCGGCCGATCTGGCGGGTCAGACCTTCAACATTTCTCCCGTCGGGAGCGGCCCCTTCCGCCTCGACCATCTGCTGGTTGAGCAGGATAGGATCACCGGGCTTGTCCTCAAGCCAAACGAGAACCACTATGGCCCCAAGGCCTATCTCGAGGAAGTCGAATTCCGTTACTTCCCGAGCGTGGAGGCAGCTTTTGGAGCGCTGGAGGCAGGCCAGGTCATGGGGCTGGGCGGATTGACGCCCCCGCTCGTGGAACGTGCGCTGCGCCTCTCGACGCTGCAGATGTTCTCTGCTCGCGAACCGAGAATGGCCCTGGTGTTCTTCAACCTCAAGAATGAGGAAGTCCCGTTCTTTGCCTCGCGCGAAGTGCGGCGCGCACTGCTTCTGGCGGTCAATCGCCAGCGGATTGTCGACTCGGTCCTCTTCGGGCAAGCGGTGCTGGCTGCTGGGCCGCTCCTGCCCGGTTCGTGGGCGGCCGACCCGGCCATTACACCCGAGGCGTACGACCCGCTTCAGGCTGAACGCATGCTGGAGACTGCGGGCTGGAAGCTGCCCACCGGGGCGACTGCGGGCGATGCCTCTTACGTGCGCACGAAAGAGGAAACCCCTCTTCGATTCAGCCTCGCCCACCCGGACGATGCGGTCCACACTCGAACGGCGCAGATGCTGCAGACGATGTGGGCGGAGGTGGGCGTGCAAGTGGATCTGCTGGCCGTGCCTGCGGGCTCGCTCGTCGGCGATTACCTGGCGCCTCGCTCCTATCAGGCGGTGTTGGCGGATCTCAGCTTGGCGCGCTTCCCCGACCCCGACCCCTACACCTTCTGGCACCAGACGCAAATTTCGAGCGGTCAGAACTACTCCCAGCTCGACGACCGATCGATCAGCGAGGTGCTCGAGATCGCGCGCACAGAGCCCAACCCCGCCAACCGGGCGAAGCTGTATCGCTCGTTTCAGTACCGCTTCAACTACCAAGTGCCTGCGCTGGTGCTGTGGTACCCGACCTATTCTTATGCGCTCGACGTGCGCCTGAACGGAGTCCGCTTAGGCCCGCTGGTCGACGCCAGTGACCGGCTGACCTCTCTCTCGCAGTGGTATCTGATCTCGGCCCCGGCCACGCCCGCAACAGTGTCCACGCCATGAGTCATGCATGAGTGGTTTATCGAAACAAACAGGGGCCGGATTTCCGGCCCCTGTTTGTTTCCGTGAGTGAAGTGTGAGGACTAACCGCAGCCGCATTCCCCGGTTGCATGTGCCTCGTGAGTTGAATCCGCCGTGCGGAAGGACTTGCCGCAGCCGCAGGTCCACACCGCATTCGGGTTGGAGATGTGGAAATCGCCGCCCAGGCTGTCGCTGACGAAATCGATCGTTGAGCCCTGCATGAAGCTGTACGACTCCGGATCGATCACGATGCGCACGCCGCCCTCATAATCGAACGTGCGGTCAGTCTCGCGCTCTTGGGTGGCCGGCGACATCCCGTAGCGGTAGCCGCTGCAGCCGCCCGGGTCGACGAACAAGCGCAGGGCCTTGCCTTCCATTGCGTGCTTACTCAGCTCGCCTCGAACGGCTTCCACCGCGGTCGGCGTGAGAACGATCGCCTCCGCTTGAGTTTCCATATCCATCAAGACCTCCTCTCGAAGGATCCTCCACCAGTAACGCGATATATCATATCCGAATATTTCCCGCTCGTCAATTGGGGTTGGCTTTGGCCTTGGAGAAGGCGGATTCTCGAGATTCTTCGCTCGGGAGCTGCGCGAGTGGCGTTCAACCGCAGGCGGCTGGTGGCCTATCCCTGCCGCGGGATTGGAGGATCGCGGTCGAGCCACAGCTCGCGGTAGACGCGATCCCAATCGGAGAGACCACGAAGTGCGACAACTGCGCCAACGGCGATGGCGGTCTGGGCAGCCAGCGAGGGCGCGCCTGCCACAACCAGGATCGGCCCGATCAGAAGCCCGGTGAGCAAGTTGGCGCGCGCGGTGTGGCGCAGCCCAAGGTTGCAGGCGGCCCCCACGCCGACGGCCATCGCGAATGAGAGTGGATGTACCGCGAGCACGGCGCCCGCCGCAGTGGCCATGCCCATCCCGCCGCGGAACCCCGCCAACACGGGCCAGCAATGGCCGGCCACAGCCATCCCCGCGGCGAGGGGGATGGCCCAAGGGCCGCCGACCCAGCGCGCGAGCAGCACCGCCAGCACACCTTTGCTTACGTCCAATGCCAAAGTCACCAACCCGGCCAGCCACCCGGCTTGGCGCATCACGTTGGTGGCCCCCGCGTGGCCCGAGCCTCCCTCGCGTATGTCCTTGCGCGCGGCGACTCTGCCCACCCACACCGCGAAGGGCAGCGAGCCGATCAGGTACCCCGCGAGCCCGATCGCCAGCCATCGCAGCGGGTCGGTCACGGAGGGCTTCGCCTGTCGGACAACGTTCTCCGCAGCGGGTTAGAGGAACGCAATCTGATCCCCCGGGTTGCCGAGCGGGTCGAGCCCGAGCCGCTCTTCAAGCGATTCGCGCGTGAGCAGCGCATCGTCCAGCATGCGCCGGACGTGGCGGAACTTGAGAAAGCGCCACCCGTTCTCCACCGCTTGCCGCAGCAGCCAGTTGCGGCGCATCTTATATTCCACCAGCGAGACGCGCCCGCCCGGCAGAACCACCCAGGCGTGGGAGGGATCGAGGCGCGGGTCGAGCAGGTAGCGCCCGAACGCTGCGGAGGTAATGAGGAAGAAACGAATTGCCGGCGCACCGTCGGCATCGTGGAATTCGAGGGGATTGGCCCCTGAAAGGCGGAAGCCGAAACGCTCGCCCAAGCGGATGAGCGCTGTGCGGACCGATTCGAGATCGGCCGCGCGACGCTCGGCCAAGTCCTCGGGGCGCAGGCTCCACAGCAGCTGCGACTCGTCCTCCAGGCCATACGATCGCAAGCAGGCCCGCACCAGACGCGTCTCGGGCGTGAGCAGCCCGGGGAATGTCTCACAGACCAGGCGGTCGATCTTCTCATACGAAGAAGGTCCTTGCTCGGCCAGCAAGCGCGCGATTTCTGCCTCGACACGATCGGCTAGCGGAATGGAAGCAGCCCCCGGGTCGTGCATCCACCAAGTGGAACCCAGGTCGCTCTCCTCCCCTTTAGCGGCCGCCACTTGGGGGTGGGCCTCGGCGGCCTCATTCACCGCGGCCAGGCAGTGCGTGAAATCGGATTCGGCCTCCCCGGAGGGCGAGGGGAACAGATGCCCCACGGCGGCTTGCGACCAGGCGGCCGCGTGAATGATCTCCCAGGCGGTGGGTTCCGAGCGGTCGAGGATGATCTGGTAGGCGGCTTGCTGGGCAACCTGACGCGCCGCGTCGAGGCCGGCCAACTCGGGCGCCGGGCCCAGAAGTTCTCGCCGGCCCGCGGCCCGCCACACGATTTGCGCCGTGTCGGTATCTGCGCGGAGCGCGCGACCCTCGAGCTGGAAGCCCGCGCGGTCGAAGGACCACAACGCGGCTGCCAGGAAGCCCGGCTCCGATTCGCCCATCAGGCCGACGAACGGGACCCCCGAAGCGAGGTGGGGAGAAAGACTCTCGGCGGAGGCCAGCAAGGCATTGGCGTGCCAGGCCCAGTCGTAGCGCCGGCGATGCAAGACGCCGCGCAGAGGCGCCACAGCCGCCGCACCCCACAACCAGCCGGCCCATGCCGCTGAGAGAGTCCAAAGGGCCTGATTGGGGCGAGGCAAGGCCGTGATCACGCATTCGGCCCCCACCGCCTCGAGTTCGCTGGCCAGCTCGCGGGCCGACCCGGCGAACAGGCTGATCGTGTGAGGCTCGAGGGCATCGCCCGGGTGCCAGGCGCGCACTGCCACCGGCGTACGCTCTGCACTCCACGCCGTCGCTGCACGCTGCAGCGTCAGCCAAACGTTGACTTCCTTGTAGCGAGCCGGCGCCTGCAGTGAGCGCGGGCGTTGGCGGATGTGCGGCGCGTAGCCGCGCAAGATGTGCGCCTCATCCAGGGCGGTGATCAGCAGTGCCTCAGCCGCGCGCCGCTCCTCCTCGCTCAGATCCAAGCTCTCTACCCGCACGAGAACGGAGAACAAGGCATACAACGCACGCAGCGGGTACACCTCGAGCGCCTCTTCGGCGTGGACTCGGTCTGCATCCCCCGGAGGCGCCAGGCGTTCAAGCGCCAGGTGGTAATAAATGCCGCGGCCCAGGTAGGGGCGGACGACCTCTTCATCCTCGGGCGTGGCCGGTTCTTCCGCTTCGTGGCCGCATTGGCTGCAGGTGTAAATTCGTGAGAGGAGCCGGTCGCGGTTGGAGGCCTCCAGCGAAGCCGCCTCTCGCCCTGTCTCGCGGCTCCAAACGAAAGCCTCAGCCTCCGTCGGCTTGTGACACGCACTGCACGTCACCAGGTACAACTCGCGCAGATGATCCTCGAGCCGCTCGGTGGGCCGAGCGCCGGACTGTGTGGGGCGAAATGCACCCACCGGACCAGAGCTGGGGCGGCGGGCTGAGGCCAGCTTGGCCAAAGTGCTGCGCATTGCCTCCGATGATGGAGGTTGGGCCTGGAGTTGGATGAGCGAGCGCACAACGGGGTTGAGGCAGCCTACGAGCAAGCAGGCTCCCTCGCGGGCCAGCTCAATCGCCAATGCGGGTGATTGCCCGAAGGGATCGACCACGATACGCCGCTCGCCGGCGTACCGGCGCAGGAATTCACCCGCCACGCCGTGTGAAAACGGCGGCAAGAAGACTCCTAAGGGTTCGGGCTGGGTCGGTCGGGTGCCAGGGTAGAAGACCAGGTCCATCGCGGCCTCAGCCCATAGTATAGCGCGGCGAAGGCGCCGGCCAGTGAATCGTGGCAGAGGTCGCGGCTCGCTTCTGGGCAGAGCGCGAGGATGGGCTAGCGGGCCGAGGCGTGCTCCCGGGAGAGCTGCTCACGCAGCTCGGCATAGCTTGTCATCCCGGCCGCCCATCGCAGAAACCCGCCCAGGCTTGGGCTGAGTGCGCGCAGCTGCTCGACGCCCGGACCGACGGGATCTTCGCCGCGTTCGCCAGGTTGGTCGGCATAAGCGCCATAGAATGCGAAGTAGGCTTGATTCAGGCGGCGGATTGTGTAACCGTGTTCAACGAACATGCGCCGGCGCACTTCCATGTAGCTCTCGGCCTGCGTTACCTGGCCCTCGTGTAGCAGGCTGTCCACGGTCACGCGCGTTTCGCGCATCGCCGCACGAAAATCGAACACCGCTGCGGCAGGAGGTGTGTCGCCCGGCGCGGCGGCCGGCGGCGCCGGCAGCGGAACTCGATCGGGATAGAAGCGGGCGATCACCCGCGCGCCGATCTCGCGTCCCACGATCGAGGCAACGGTCTCGTTCATGGTCCGTGCTTCCGGGGTGAGGTCGTAGTGTGCACCGAGCGGGCGAAAGGACAGGTAGTTGTGGGTCCACTCGTGGGCAATCGTGTCAACAATCCAATTGAGGCTCGTCGTCTCCTGAATCATCGTCGGGTAGGTGCCGATTCCGCCGAGCGGGACGACCAGCGCAGAGAGGCCCAACTGGGGTTCGACCTTCTGCTCGAGGGCGATTTGCTGCTCGAGCGGCAGGTCCGGGCTCATCTGGATGCTGGCGTCCTGGCGAATCACCTGACGCGGCGAGAGGATCAGGGCGAGCGGAATGGCGCTGAAATGGAACGACACCGGCGGCAACACCTGGCCGCCCAAAGCGAACCCCTCTTCGGCGATGAGTGAGGCCACCTGTTCCTCGAGTATGGCCTCCACGTGCGGACGGAGTGCGGTCTGCCTCGCCTGCACCCGGGCGAGGCTCTCGCGCTGCGCGGTGCTCGCGGCCAGAGGCTCGGCCACGGCTGGGTCGGCAAAGATCTCGCGCACCGTCTCCTGCAGGTGCTCGGCTTGCCCCTCCAAGGCGACGTATTCCTCGACCAGCTGCGTGCGCTCGGCCGGGGGAAGATAATCCTGCGGGGCGAGCGCCGCTTGGGTGAACTTGAGGCCCAATGCCTCCAGCGTCCAACGAGAGAAATCGAATTGGTCGCCGGCAACGAGGAATGCGGCGCGATCGGGGATTGAACGCGGGAACCAGGTTGCGCCACCGGCCAATACAGCCAGCACGGTCAGCGCGGCCGCGAGGTTGAATGCGCGGGAGGCCGTGCGCCACAAGCGAATAGGCATGCGGCGATAATATCGGCCGGCCCGCTGTGTGTCAATGCGGCCCGGCGTGGGAGGGCAGGGGATGTCGCCGATCGCGATTTGGGTTACGCTGGCTCGGCACAGCCTATGATCGATAATTCGACGGACATCGCGCCCGGACGGCAGGAGAGGCTGCGCCTGCACCTGCGAAAAGATTCGAGCGGACATTGCCCAAGCGTGCGCGACATATAGCCCGCATATTCAACGGAACGATGGAGCCGGTCTTTGGCGTTCTGCCTGAGACCGTGCTCGATAATCTGCGCCGACCCGCCTCCGAGAACGCCCTGTTGTGGAACTTGATCTACCCGCTGGCCCGGCCGAGCCTTTCGCTCGCACGGCTCCTCGGCCTGCCGCCAATGTGGGGCACCCCCGCGCTCGAACGAGAGGAGGACGCGCTGCAGCCGTTCTTCTGGGGCCACGCCCTCAGCGGCGAGCGGCTGCCCGACCTGGATCGAGCGCTCGCCGCAGTAGACGGGAAAGGTCACCCTACGCAGGTCGACCTCTTCCTGGCCGGCGCACACAACCTGGTGCTGGTGGAGGCCAAGCACCTCAGCGGCTTTGGCCGCTGCGGGCGCTTCGCCCGTGGCCGCTGCCCGGAGATCCATCCCGACCCGAGTGAAGGTGCGGCGACCTGCCGCTATTGGGAGATCGAGCCAAGCCGTTTCTCGGCATTTCTGGATTTTGGAGATCGTCCGACGCCGGAGGGCGCCGCGCCACCCTGCGCGACGCACTACCAACTTGCGCGCACGCTGTTGCTTGGGCGTTGGCTTGCGCAGCACCATGCGAGCACGCTGCACGTGTGGGCAATCGTCCCGCGCGGCCGCTGGCCGGCGTTACAGAAGACGTGGCTGGATTTCGTCGGCCGAATCCGCGACGAGGCTTTGTGGCGCAGATGTCGAGTGCTGGCTTGGGAAGACGTCTGCACGCTGGCCGGGCCTGCGAGCCCGGCCTAGCTGTGCTGGGAAGTGTACGCCCTGGCTGCGTGCCGAGCTGCGCACACGTTTCTCATCTCAGGGGCCCGCGCCCATCGACTGGCGGAAGCGGCTACGCGGCCACGGTCGAAGTAGCGATCTCGAAATTCGGTGGCGCCTCGAAATGCTTCTTCACCAAGCACTGCTCGGCCGCGCGTACAACGGCCGGCCGGTATTTCTCGGGGAAATCCTTGGGGAGTTGAATGTCGAGATGGATGGAAGTGACCATACCGGTCTGCGGGTCGTAGACGGGCTCTTGAAGGATGCGCATGCCCTCGGTGGGCACACCCCGCTGGCGGCAAAACCCAAGCACATAGATTCCGGCGCACGTGCCGACGGACGCCAGGAAGGTGGCGAAGGGCGTGGGCGCCGAGCCCACGCCGCCGCCCTGCGGCGGCTGATCGGTGGGAACGATGTAAGCCCCGAAGTGGGCGTCGACCCGAGAACCCCCCGGGAAGTCGATGATCATCTGCATTGATCGCTAGCTCCTGTGGACAGTGTGGCTGGATTGCGCCGCTGGCAAGAAACACCCATGGCGGTAACGGTTAGACGCAGACTGGCGCTATGGGTTACGGCGCGGGCGGCTGCCAGTCTGCCATTGCGAAAAGCGCCCAGTGCTCGGAAGTATGAGTGCACCGTAGTTCTTGCTGGGGCGCGCCATGGCGTGCCCCGCGGATCCGCCGCGGTCATCGCGAGGGGCACTCAGCGCGAGGAGGCAATCCTGAAGCTCCGATGCTCCGATGCTCTGGATAGTCTCCCAGGTTGCTTCGTCCCTGAACGCCACCGGGGCAGGCCCCAGATAGCCGCCGGGGCAGGCCCCAGATAACCGCCGGGGCAGGCAACAACGAGCCCGGCCCACTTCCCTAAGCGCCCAACGCCGGCCAGTAGCTTATACCGAGCACCACGCTGAAGATCAGAGTTGCCGCCGCCTGCTCGAGGCCGATGCGCGCCGGCCGCGCACCCACCGCGGGCGCCATGACGCCCAGCCCGGTGTGTGGCAGCGCAAGTGCAAAACCGACCCAGGCCCACGGCGGGGCCCAGCGCAACGCGGTCAGCGCCACGACGGCAATCAGGTTGACAACTGCGTACAGCAACACCCGCGCGCCGCGGCGCAGGCGTTCGCGGCGGGGAGGCCACTCGCTCCAGCGCCGCTGCTCGAGCCGCAAATAGATGAAGACAATCGACGCTGCGGCGTACAGCCACGCAAGCGCCCAGAGCCCCCAGCCCGCCGCGCGCGCCTCCCCCAGCGCCACCCAATAGGCCGCCGGCGCCGCAAGCGCGAGCACGCCCGCGCCCACGAGCTCAATCCCCATCTGGCGTTCCTCGCGCTTGGCCACCAGCGCAAACTGCCAGGCCACCACAGGCAGCGCCGCCAACCCGAGCCATGCCAGGTAGGCGTGGCCCCGCGCCAGCATCAACCCCAGCAGCGCAATAGCCAGCCCGCCTAAGGCTGCCATCACCACGCTGGCTGGGCGCACATCGGCGCGCGAGCGTCGCCCGACAAGGGCCTTGAAGACGATCGTCATGGGCTGTCGCGCCAGGAAGCCGGAGAGGAGAAGCGCGGTGAGCCCGATCAGGTCAAGGTTGACATGACGGGCAGCCAGCATTCCTGTGAGCAGGGGGCCGATCCACATAAACCACGTGCCGTGCTCAGGTGGGATCCAGTAGTGTTTCTTCCAGATCAAGGGCTGACCTCTGAGAGCGAGGGTGAGTGCCTTGAGCGTGAGCTACCGGTCCGCGGGACGAGCCACGGCCTGGCTGCGCTGCTCGGCCCGTTGAAGGTACATGGCGCGGTCTGCCTCCGCGACCAGGTCCCGCGCGGTCATGCCCTCGCGAAGCGTGGCCATGCCCGCACTCAGCGTAATGCCGTGCACCGCAGTCTGCGCCAGGTGGATTGCCGTGCAGATCCGCTGGGTCACCCGTTGCGCGGCCTGAGTATCGGCCTGAGGCAGAATGAGCCCGAATTCATCGCCTCCGTAGCGGGCGACGACGTCGGCCGACCGCACGCTTCCCGTGAGGCTATGGGCCACCTCTCGCAGCACTTCATCACCCGCCGGATGCCCATACGTGTCGTTGTATGCCTTGAACCCGTTGAGGTCGAGAACGATCACCGAGAGGGGCTGCGCGTAACGGTGGGCGCGCTCCACCTCTCTATCGAGCACCTCATCGAAGAAGCGCCGGTTGAAGGCACCCGTCAGCGAATCGCGAATCGCCTGCCCACGTGCTACCTCGTACAGGCGAGTGGCCTCGTGGATCGCCAGGAACTGGCGCGCCATCACCAGCAGCGTCAGGGCGAGGCCGAGCTGCGCCACACCCACGACTCCGGCCGCTGCCGTAGGCATGCGGTACACGATGGCGACGAGAAGCCCATACCCGATGCCGATGGCAAGGATGGGCAAGATAAAACGCATCCAACGACCGAACGGCCCGAGGCGCACCTCGCGCCATGCCACCCGGCGCGGTTGAACGAGAGACTGCCAGGCCGCCGCAAAAACAATGAGCAAGACCGAGAGCAACCAGATGAGATTGAGGCGCGGCGCTTCGTGCGCAAGGCCGTGGACTTCAAAGTAGGCGAACAGGCTGTCGGGAACGAGCGAGAGCAGCAGGCTGCCCGCCAGTAGCAATAGCATCCCACGCCGGCCGGCCTCCAGGTCCCGTTCGACTATCCAAACCAGGGCGGCCAGCAGGAGCAAGTCGGCCAGCGGGTAGGCAATGGCCAGGAACGCGGTGGGCGCGTCGGCGTGGCTGGATTGGGTCGGTTCGAGCAGGAAGAACCAGAAGAACATCAGGGCGACGCAGAAGACGATGCCCAGATCGAGCCACAACGCAATGCGCCGCACGCGCGAGACGGGAGCGTACGGCATGCTTGCCACGCCGGCGATGAGCAGGGGATAGAAGAGCAGGTAAAACAGGTCCGCCCAGGAGGGGAAGGGCGACAAGCCGCTCAGCGTTTCTTCGACAAACCAGATGGCCTCGGCCGTCGCGTAGGAGATCAGCGCCGCGACGATGAGCAGCCAGCCGAGACGCAGGCGCCGATGCCCGTCGCGCTGCAGCACCACGCGCAGCCCAAGGATTGTTCCCGCCAGGCATAAAAGCAACATCAGGCCGGTGGAAACATACTCCTCGGCCAGGGCGTCGTAGCGGCCGGCGAGTATCCAGACGGCATAGGCCGCCACCAAGGCTGTTGGGATGGCGGCCAGGAGGAGCGTCGATCGGCGAGGCGCAGCAGCCTGCGGCGAAATGAGGGCAGACATTGGTTCAGTCTATCACAGAGAAAAACACGAATGACGAGCCTTGGGTATGCGCGAGTCGCGTTGGCGATGGAGTTGGACAAGCAACAGACCAAGGCCGTGTGTGTCCTGCCGACGCATAGAGGGCATTCTTCAGGATCTTGATCGCAGCCTATCTTGGCGTTGGCTGGCGGCCGATACCTTGTCGCTTGAGGGTGCGACGCGTGGGCCTACTGCCCCCGCCGCAAGCGACGGCCGGCCGCGCCTCTCCAACAAGAGGGCAACCGCCGGCTTCTGCACCTGCCGGAGGCCGAAGTGTCACCTCGAGGCAGCCGGGGCGCCATCCATGATATACTGGAATGATACATGACCACTCAGGGGAAGATAGTCCGTGTACGCCCGCGGGGGCGCTTGCCCGCAAGGGAAGCGATCCCGTTCACACGCCCGACGAGGAAACCATGACCACGACGGCAGCGGTTTCGGTCGATGTGGGCGAACGGCTGCGCAAGTTGCGCGCCGAACGAGCCTACTCATTGCGCGCGCTGGCTCGCGCGGCGGGTATGTCGGCAAACGCGCTGAGCCTGATCGAACGCGGCAAGACCTCCCCCAGCGTTTCTACGCTCTACCGTCTCTCGGATGCCCTGCGCATCCCGGTAACGGCCTTCTTCCGCGAAGAGCCGCGCCAGGTGCCGGTCGTCTTCTGCAAAGCCGATCAACGCCTGCGCGTTCCTTTCCCGCGCGGGCTGTGGGAAGGCCTGGGCGGCGACGTTTTCCTCGGCCGTGTGCAGCCCTTCCTGCTGACGCTCGAGACGGGCGCCACCAGCGGCCCGCATCCAATGGTGCACAGCGGTCACGAGTTCATCTTCTGCTTGCGCGGCCAAGTCGAATACATCGTTGAGCAAGAGGTCTTCATAATCGACCCGGGCGACAGCCTGCTCTTCGCTGCGCATCTTTCCCACCGCTGGCGGAACGCCGGCAAGACCGTGGCCAGCTTGCTGCTCGTCCTCTCGGGAGGCGGCGACGATTTCGCTCCCTCCACGCACGGCGTGTCGGCGCGTGCCGCCGAAGCGCTGCCCCCGGTCGAGCCCGGCGAGGACGGAGATGTAGAAGACACGGCCGGCGCCCTGTTCGAGGAAGTGTAAGCGGCGCGCCTGCAGCAACCTCGACCGCTCGTCAACTCTCTGAATGAAATCACTCGGCCATAACCGCACGCGTGCTCATGCTGCCTGCATGCGGTCAACCCGCGAAGCGTGCCGTCCGCACTGCCGCAGGGCCTCTCGCGGGCGTGTACTCTGGTTACGCGCGATTGGATTCCGGCGCGAGGCAAACGCGGCGGGGGAGAAGGCGCGCCGCGTGCTGATGGACTACAGACGGTAGGTCCAAGCCGAGTGTGCGTACTTTTCCACGGCCAGGGCCTCCGCCCGGCGGCGTTCTGCCTCGCCCAGGCCGGCCTCGACCAAGCGCATGGGGAGCGCCGCGGCGAAGCCCTCGGCTAGCGCGCGCGCCGCCTCGCTCCATTCCACTTCTCGGCCGAGCGCTTCACTCAGCGTCAGAGCCCGGCTCCGGACGCGGGCCTCGATCTCGGACGGCGTGCCGTGGGTGACACGCAGGGCGCGTACGATGCGGGCGATATCGCCCGTGAGCGGCAGCGAGCCATGCTGCAAGACGACCCCGCGCCGCCGCCATTGGGCGCTGCCCATCAGCTTTCGGCCGCCGCTGGTGATCTCGTAGTTTGAAGGCACCTCAAAACACACCGGCCCGAGCGTGGGTTCGGCGGGGTATTCGGCATCCGCCTTCACCTGCGCGCCGAGCGCGCGCAGCCCGGCCGCCAACCCGCGGCTCAGACGGCGGTAACTGGGCAGCACGCCGCCCACCATGAGCGGATGGGTTTCGGGAGCCACGATTGCGTAGGTCAATTCGTCGGTGTGAAGAATCGCCCGGCCACCGGTGGCTCGCCGCACAAGATCCCAACCCAGGTGGTGCAACGCATCCGGGTTGGCATCCGCCGCCGGCTGCGCATGGCCGAGCGAAAGGCACGGCGGTGCCCACGCATACAGGCGCAATGTCGGCGGGTGCGTGCCCGCCTCAACTGCCTCGACCAGCGCCTCATCAATGGCCATGTTCATTGCGCCCGGCAGAGGCGGGGTGCGGATCAAGTGCCAGGTGTCGGATGGAGTCTGCATGCAGGGCCCGGTCTCCCCTGAGGTCATTCTACCCTTCCGAGAGGTGGCCCGGCCACTGGGCGAAGAGCGCTAGAGCGAGGCAGAGGATGTTCGGTCTGAGCCCCGCCTGAGCCCTCGGGTATAATCTCGTCGCTTGAGCCGCGATTGGATGGCCCCCACTTTGCTCCTTTCTCCCGCTTCCCACGTTCAATGACACTTCGACTGGCGGTGTGTTTCCACTTCAACCAACCTTTGGCCGAGCGCGCGGGCACAGCCAGCCGGCGGGGCTACCGCGGCTTAGTTGAAGTGCTGCAACGCCACCCCAAACTCAAATTCAATCTCAGTCTCGGTGGGGCCCTCCTCCACGCGCTGCACTGGCTCGACCCGGGAACGCTGGAGAGCGTGCGGGCTGGGGTCCGGGCCGGGCAATTCACACTGCTGGGCAGCACGTACGCCAGCAATCTGCTGTCCGCCTGCGACGGATGGGACAACGCTCAGCAGCTCGCGCTGCACCGGGCGCTGATGCTGGAGGAGTTCGGCGCGACGCCCACGGTCTTTGCCAACCCCGGAGGCGCCTTCTCGCCCCAGATGGCGCCGCTTCTTGTGGCCGGCGGGTATGCAGCCACGATTGTGGAAGGCCGCATGCTGCGCCAGGCCGGCGTGGCGCTGCCCCTCGTCTACGGCCTGCGGCATGGCGACCACGCGCTCGGCCTGCTGTGGGCCGAGGAGTCGTTGGCTGCGCGTCTGTGTGGGGCGGCCTGGTACCGCCGCCCGGAGCTGCTCGAGCGCGGGCTCGATGAAATTGCCGCCTTGCCGCGCACCAACGAGCTGCTGCCACTGCTCGCGCTCGACGCCGACGCGTTCGGAGTCTGGGCGTATCAGAATGGACTTGATCCACGTGCCGATTGGGAAGGCATGGACCAAGTCCTGGCGCAGCTCGAGCGGCGCGCCGACGTCGACCTCGTCGGGCTCGAGAACCTCGCCGAGCCGGCGCTCTTCATCGAAGGGTCGCTCGAGGGATGGGGCGCGGCACTCGATCGCGCAGCGGCCGTCGAACCGGCAGGCGAGGCACAACCTTTCGCCGACTGGCCCGACTACATGCGCCGCTCGCCGACGGTCGTCCATTTTCGCCGCTTGCACAACGCCGTTCGCAACCGGCTGACCGCAATCGGGTCGGCCTGGACCGATCCCGGCTGGGCGGCGCCGCCACCCGAGTCCCTTCCGGAGGCGTGCGTCGCCTTGTACCGTTCGGCCATTCGCACGTTCTGCCTGCATCAGTATCGCTTTGGGCAGCCGGGGCAGGGCGGGCGGGGGCGTCCGGAGTGGGAAGGCGTGGCCGCGACCTTCGCACTGGCTCGCGCGGCGGAGATTGCGGAGGGGCAGCGCCAGCCGGGCGCGCCGGCGCGCGCCTCGATCGAAGATGTCACGGGCGACGGCGAGGATGAGATCTTGCTTGAGGATCACCGCCACCTGATCGTGCTCAGCCACTTCGGCGGGCGGGTCGTGTACTGGTTCGATCTGGTAGACGGGGCGCAACACGTGGGCAACCCGTGGGCGGTGCCCGAGGGCCGCTATCGCACCGACGTGACGTTCATGCAGGGGGCTGCCTCCATGCCAGCCTGGAGCGAACTGCCCCCGTGGGGCCAGCCCCTGCCTCAGGAGGAGACCGCCCCGGGCCGGCGCGGGGCATTCTTGCCCGACGGGCTCGCAGCGGAACTCGGCGCGCTGCTTCCCTATTGGCCGTTGCCAGCCGGCGCGCCACAGCAGGTTGGGCGCCCGGTGCGCCGCCGCGCGCTGAACGACTTCGTGCGACTGGATGATCAACCGGTGCTGCCTGCCGATCCAGAACTCGATTTCCGGTTGGAAGAAGGTGGAGTCACCTTCTTGCGATTCTTCGGCTACCGGCTGGAGATGACCAAGAACGTGCGCCTGGCGCCCGACGGGTTGCGGGTCAGCTACCGCTTTCACAACGCGCACCATGAGCCACGCCGGGTGCGGCTGGAGATCGTGTCGGAGATTGCGCCCGACGGGCATCGCTTGCTGGCCGCCTCGCCCGATACGCTCGCGCCGGTCGTGGCCGGCGGCCCACAGCCTGGCGTACACAACATACTCAGCGGGACGGCAATCCTCTCCCGGGCCTCGCGCGCCTCGTCTGAGCCGCCCGCCTTTACTCCCGGGCTTCTGGCAGTCGAGGTGGCTCAACGTTTCGAATTCAACCTCGGGCCCGGCAAGGCGGAAACCCTGACCCTGCGTCTGCAGGTCCTTTCGGAACACGAGCAGGGGTTATTGCGCGGAGGGCTGAAGCGGATCGGCGGCTGGCCGCCGCACCCGCAAGAGGCCGCAGGCGCATGACCTCCCCTTCCTGGATCAGCGAGGCGGTCTTCTACCAGATCTTCCCCGACCGGTTCGCCAATGGCAATCCGGCACTCGATCCTCCGAACGTGCTGCCCTGGGGGGCGGCACCCACGCTGCGCGGGTTCCAGGGCGGCGATTTCGCCGGTGTGACCGGCCATCTGGACTACCTGGCCGACCTGGGCGTCAACGCGCTCTATTTCAATCCGGTCTTTCTATCACCCTCGAACCATCGCTATAACACAACCGATTACTACCGTTTCGACCCGAAGCTGGGTTCGGCGGGCGACTTCCGTCAATTGCTGGAAGCCGCCCACGGGCGCGGTATGCGGCTGATTCTGGACGGCGTGTTCAACCATTGTGGACGCGGTTTCTTCGCCTTCAGTGACGTGCTCGAGAACGAGGCCGACTCGCCCTACCGCGAATGGTTCCACATCCAGCGCTTCCCTCTGGATGCCTACGGCCCGGGTGAAGCGCATAATTATCAGGCGTGGTGGCGCTTCAAGAGCCTGCCCAAATTCAACGTGCGCAACCCGGCTACCCGCAGTTACTTGCTCGACGTGGCGGCGTACTGGATCGAGCAGGGTATCGACGGGTGGCGCTTGGATGTTCCCAACGAGATCGATGATATGAGTTTCTGGGGGGAATTCCGCGAACGGGTGAAGCGTGCCAACCCGGACGCGTACCTGGTCGGGGAAATCTGGGAGGTCGCCCCGCAGTGGGTCGGGCCGGCGGTCTTTGACGGGCTGATCCACTATCCGTTTCGCGAAGCCTGCCTCAACCTGCTCGGAAAGAAGACGCTCGACGCGGCCGCTTTCGGCGCGCGGCTGATGGAGATGCTGGCCGCCTACCCTGGCCAAGCTAACCTGGCGCACTACGTCACGCTCGGCACGCATGATGTGCCGCGCCTACGCACGGTATTGCGCGGCGACCGTCCGCTCGAACAGTTGGCCTTCACCCTGCAGTTCTTCTTCCCCGGCGCACCGGGCCTGTATTACGGCGACGAAATTGGGCTCGAGGGCGATAAGGATCCCGACAATCGGCGTGCCTTCCCGTGGGATACGGCCCGCTGGGATGTTGATTTGCGGCGCCACGTGCAGCGGCTGATCGCGCTGCGCAAGAAGCATCCCGCGCTGCGTGAGGGGAGCTTGCGCGTGCTGACTGTGGAGCCGGCCGAGTCGTGCCTGGCGCTGGTGCGCGAGTTTGGCGAGGAAGCCTTGCTCTTACTGGTCAATCTTGGCGACGGACAACGTACACTTAACTTGGCGCGTTCGGATGTTGGATGGCCCTCTTCGCGCGCATGCCGCGACGAATTGAGCGGCAGGATCATCCCTCTGAGTGAGCCGGTTGCCGAGTTCGCTCTTCCGCCTCGATCCGCGGTTCTTCTGGCTCCGGTCCAAGGCTAATTCACCCGGCTGTGTGCCGGCGGTCAACCACCCGCCGGGCTCAGCCCGAGGGCCTCAGCGAAGCGACGTAACGCGGCCAGGTGGTCGCTGGGCTTTTCCAACCCGCAGCCCATCGTATTGAGCGAGAGATGAGTGGCCCCCAGCTTCTGCCAGGCGTCGATCGTTGACCTCCAGCGTGATGGATCGGGCTCGGCGTACAGCATTCGCGCTTCGATGCCGAAGGCGCTCGTTGCGCGGCCCGAAGCCGCAAGCGCCTCGTACAGCGTCTCAATGAGAGGCCTGGCTGCCGCCGGTTCGCGCCCCGGGGCGATCCACCCGTCGGCCAGGCGTGCCGTCCGGTTGATCACCGGCGGAGCGCCGCCTCCAAACCAAAGCGGGATTGGCTGCTGAACGGGAAGGGGATTGAGCCCGGCATCGTCCACCCGCTCCCAGCGTCCCTCGAAAGTCACCAGCGGCTCGGTCCACAGGCGGCGCAACAACTCTACTTGCTCTTCAAAACGGCGACCGCGCGTGTGAAAGTCTTTCCCCAACGCGTGGTATTCAACTGGATTCCAGCCCAGCCCCACGCCCAGCCGAAGCCGCCCATGGCACAAGCGGTCGAGGGTCGCCGCCTGTTTGGCCACCAGCGCCGTTTGACGCTGGGGCAAAATCAGGATGGCCGTGCAAAATTCGAGGTTGCGAGTGAGACCCGCCATGTAGGCGAACAGAACGAACGGTTCGAGGAATGGGGTGCGATAAGTGTAAGGGCCGGAAAAACCGCCCGGCCTGTCGGGGTTGGCGCCCAGGACGTGATCGTAGGCTAGCAGGTGGGAGTATCCAAGTGCCTCGGCCGTCTGCGCATAATCGCCCAGAGCGGCCGGATCGTTCCCGTATTCGGTCTGAGGGAACACGAGTCCAATCTTCAATTAGGTCTTCCCTTCATTGACGTTCCCGGGCGGGGTCCGCGGCCGGCCGGGGGCCTTCGGGCGGGCGGACGGCCGAGCTGGCCGCCCCCTCGAGAATCGCGCTTGCTGTAATACGGCAAGGAAATTGCACCGTCACACCCAAGCCAGGTGCGCGCGGGACATTCGTCATTATCAACCCGTTACACGACCTGCCGAAAGAGGTCTTTCGAGTGCTTGACTTGCAGGGAGTCGCGCTGTAATATGCCCAACGATGGTCTTCTGCCGGGCCTGCCCCCCTCAGGTCCGGCGTGGAGACCATCACTCGTTTGGGGCGGCAACGGAACTGCCAGTTTCCGCCGGCTGCAGGACGAGTACAATGAAGGCATCGTCCCCGGCACGCGGGACATTATCTTTTCGAGGCCATCTTGAGTCATCCCTCGCAAAACCGACGGGCGATCGAGGCCTTTCGCGATCTGTTTGAACCTGAGCCGGTCGAGGAAGAGGTCAAGACCGTCGTCTGCCCGAGCTGCGGCGGCACGATCAAAGCGGATTCGCTTTACTGCCCGTTGTGCCAGCACGACCTTTCGAAGCCGGCGCCGCAGCGCGCGAACAGCGCACCGCATGGTGCGGTCTTGCTCGTCTTCGGGGCATTGCTGCTCCTGGATCTGGCCCTTCCGCTGCTCCTCCTCTACACTCTCAACCCCTTCCCCGGACACTGGGTTGTCGCCGGAGTGACGCTGCTGCTCTATCTGCTATTCAAAGTGATGATCGCCCGGCGGGCAGCTGAAGCACGCGCCGCCCCTAAGCAGCCCTCCGCCTTCAGCACTCTGGGCCTGGTCTTGCTGTCCCTGGTGCCAGTGGCCTCGTGGTTCGTGGCGGCTACGGCGGCCAATCGAGTGGCCCTGGCGCCTGCGGCGCGGGTCCTCTTCCCCGGGCTGGCCGGCCTGCTGCTCGCGGCGGATTTTGCGCTGGCGGTCGGGGTTATCCCGGTGACCGGCGGCGGTGATGCAATCGCCAACTTCATCAACTGGCCGTATGAAGGCTGGTCCCTCATGCAGCCGCTGCCCACGGGTGTTTGGCCCACGGCCCAGGCGGTGGCCACCATGCAGCTCGGCTGCCGCGATGCGCTCACCATCGGCGAGGCAGAGATTGGCCGGTCGCTGTGCGTGCGGGGCAGGGTGCGGGTGGGCTATGGCCGGCGCGGGAACTACTACATCAAATTCACCAATGAGCCCAAAGCCTTCTTCATCATGGGCTACGATTGGAATTATGAATTCGGCGGAGTGAACCCCGGCGATTGCGTGATGATCGAGGGCACGGTACAGGACCTGGGCGGCGCCCCAGTCATGGTCATCGAAGAAGAGCAACTGGCCTTGTGCCCGCAGTAGCCCCGCCCCGCCTCAACCTGTCAGAGCCAATCGAGAGCCGATCTGGAAGAGGGCACATCACGCCTTACGAATAGCCGCGTGCGGGCAGCATGCGCACGGATTCGGCGCACGCGCGACCTGAAATGTGCGTCTCCTCAGTGATGTACATGGCCCGCCGAAGCTGAGGCAGAACGCCCACGCGGCCCGGCCCCTCCTTAGAAAGATATCCCTCACTCGCCGCTTCAGGCCGTCAACCGGCCTCGGCCAGGCGGATTTGGCCATCCGTCATGCTGGATGGCGAATTGACCCGGCGCAGTGAGCGCACGCCGGTGCTGTGGGCTGGTGCGAAAGCCGCTTGCTCGGCGGACGTATAATCGCTCTAACGCTCAAATGCCAGCCCCGACTTCTCCCATGGCGCCCCAAGCTCCGCCCCGCGACCGGCGCATGCCGGCCGGGCTGCTCTCCTTTCTCGCCCTCAGCCTGCTTTCCCCAGCCAACCTCTCCGCGCTCGAGTGGCGCGGCCAGAACTTCGCGCGGGCAGCAAGCCCTAGCTCCGCCGCTCCGCTACCTCAGCCGACGGCCGCCGATTTCGATGGGGATGGTTCTCTCGATAGGCTCTCCATCACGGGCGGCCTGGCCCGAGTCACCTCCAGCGAGCGCGTCCTCTGGCAAAGCCCCGCAGCATGGAGTGTGACCGAGGGACTGGTGACAGACTTGAACCACGACGGCAGGCGCGAACTCGCGCTGCTCGTGTGGCGGCCGTACGCGCCCTGGCCGATCGACCGCTATGTCCCCCATGGCAGTCGCCTGAACGGCTTCCAGGATGAGGCCGGCGCGAGCTGCCATCTCATCCTGATTGGCTGGAAGGACGGCGGCTGGCGCGAAGTGTGGGCCGGCTCGGCCTTGGCCGACCCGCTGTTCCACCTCGCCGCGACGGATATCGACGGCGACGGGATCGAAGAACTCATGGCCCTGGAGGGGCGCTACGGCGCCAGAGGCTCCACCCACGCAGGCAATCTCACGCTCTGGCGATGGAATGGATTCGGGTTCAACCTGGATGCCCGTTGGAACGGAGGTTTTTCCCAATTCCAGATTCTACGCTCGGCCGATGGGCATCCGCTAGCTCTCGTTCAAGGATCAAGGAGGTGATCATGCGCGCTCGCTCACTTCGTCCGTGGCAGACGGTCATCGCTGTCCTGGTGCTGGCGGGGCTCGCCTGCAATGGCCTCGGCTTGGTCACCGGCACGCCCGCCGCACCGCTCACCCCGGGCTCCGCAACGCCCGCCGGCCAGGTCACTCCACCCGCAGGCGTCTACTCGCCGGCATTCGCAGAGTATCCCGAAGTAAGTGTCAGCCTGCCGGTGCAGTTTAGTGGCGGATACTCCTTGCCGGTGGACACGGCTCAGGTGAATAACCTGAGTGCTTTCGACCTCTCGGCGGAGGCGCGTCAACGCCTGAGCCAATACGGGTTCGTGGTGGTACGGCCCGCGCCAGGAACGTACCAGGAGTTCTATCAGGTCTACGAGTCGCTGCGCTATGAACAAGACCAGCCGGTGTTCATCACGACCGACGCAGTCTTCCACGTTTACCATCTCATCTTCGACAAGATGCTGCGGGATCTCGAGCGTGAGAAATTCATCGCGGCGATCCGCGCGTTTACCCGGACGATGCTGGCCGCGTCGATCGATCAGCACTCGGCTGTGGCCGGCACGGCTCTCGCCGAGCCGGCGCTGCGCAATGTCGCGTTCTTTGCCGTGGCGGCGCAGCTCTTGGGGCTGACGGATCCCTTCCCAGCCGAGGTCAAGTCTCTGGTCGATGCCGAGCTGGTGTTCATTCAAGCTCACCAGGGGCCGCAGGTCTCGCCCATCTGGGACCGGGCGGATCTCGCGCCCGACAAGAAGCTGGTCGAGGACTACAGCCAGTACGTGCCGCGCGGGCATTACACGCGCAGCGAGGAACTCGAGCGCTACTTCCGCGCGATGATGTGGTACGGGCGGCTAACCTTCCGCTTGCGCGACGCCTTCGAGACTCAGCGGGCTCTGCTGGTGGTGCAGGCGCTGCGTGGCGCGTCATCGGCCGAGGCGGGCAGCGCCGAGAGCTTGTGGCGCTCGGTCTACGAGCCGACCGTCTTCATCGTGGGCAAGGCCGACGACCTGTCGGTGCAGGAGTACGGCGCGCTGTCGGACGAGATCTTCGGTGTGGGCGCGCCGCCGGCCGCCTTCGCCGACGGCCCGAAGCTCGATCAGTTCCGTGAGGCGGCGGCCAAGCTGCCCCCTCCGCAAGTCAATTCGATGTGGGTTTGGATCTGGGAGGATAAGCAGGAAGCCACCAGCGGGTTCCGCGTCATGGGCCAGCGCTTCACCCTGGATGCCTACGTCTTTGGCCAACTCATCTGGCGCAATGTGGGCACGGCCGACAACCCGCGCGGCTTGCCGAAGGGGTTGGATTTCTTCGCCGCGATGGGATCACCGGAAGCCCTGGGCATTCTCGAAGCACAGGGCGAGACGGCCTACGCCAACTTCCCGTCGCAAATGCAGAAGGTGCAAACCGAGATCGCTGCCTTGGGCAAGGATTCGTGGACGCAAAACCTGTACTGGGCGTGGCTGTATTCCTTCCAGCCGTTGCTCACGCCTAAGGATGCTCAATACCCGGCCTTCATGCGTAGCACGGCGTGGTTGCGCAAGGACTTGAACACCGCGCTCGGCTCGTGGACCGAACTCAAACACGACACGATTCTCTATGCCAAGCAAGTCATGGCGGAGATGGGCGGAATGGGCCCGGAGAATCCTCCGCGCTCGTACGTCGAGCCGAACCCGGAGCTCTATGCGCGGCTGCTCGCGCTCTCGCAGATGACGCGCACCGGCCTCGACCAGCGCAGCCTGTTGACCGACCTGACCCGCAGTAACCTGGAGAATCTGGAGGACCTGCTGGCCTTCCTGAAAGGATCCGCCGAGAAGGAGCTGGCGGGCGCGATCATCTCGGAGGACGACTACACCCGCATGCGCTACTTCGGCGGCGAGATCGAGGCGCTGACCCTGGCAGCCGCCGACCGCGATCCAAACGATCCCTCGCAACGCGACCTGCACGATCAGAAGGCGGCCCTGGTGGCGGATGTTGCCACCGGCATCGGCCGCGACGGCCAGCTGGCGGTGCTGGAGGAGGCCATCGGGCAACCGGCTATGATTTTCGTGGTCGTGCCCGACACCCCGTGGCGCGTCGCCGCAGGCGCGGTCTTCACCTACTACGAATTCACCGTGGCACCGGAGAATCGCATGACCGACGAAGCCTGGCAGGCGCAGGAAGAGAGCGGCCAGGCACCACCTCTGCCGGAATGGACGTCGACGTTCTTGATTCCGTGAACTCAGGGCGGAGGCGCCACGTTGCATTGTGGAGGCCAGGCCCGGTGCTCCGCCGGGCCTGGCCTCATAGCCGCCCGCCGAGCCGGGCGCATCCCGCACCGCGGGTGCTGCTGGCGGCTGCGGCTCTCTGGATGCTCGCTGGGTGTGCCCCACGTCCCACAGGCGCCCGGCTCTTGTTGCTCGGCGACATCATGCTTGGGCGAGGGGTCGCCCAGGCATACGATGGCGAGAGCTGGGAGCACGCGCTCGAAGCGCTCGTTCCCTTGACCGCTCTGGCCGACATCACCGCTGCCAACCTCGAATCCCCGCTGACTTCCCATCCGCGCGCGGCGCTGGCCGGGTTCGATCTGCGTGCGCCCCCCGAATCGGTGCGTGCCCTGAGCCGTAGCGGGGTATCGCTCGTCTCGCTGGCCAACAATCACACATTGGATGGCGGACAGCCAGGCCTGGCGCAGACCCTGGACGTTCTGCGAGAAGCGGGCATCGGTGCCATCGGCCCGGCCGGGGTGGTGCTCGTGCGCCAGGCGGGCGGCGTGACACTAGCGTTCTTGGCATTTGACGATGTGTCTCAACCGCTGAACGTCGATGAGGCCGCAGGTGCGGTACGCCGCGCGCGCGAGCAGGGCTGTCTGGTCGTGATATCGATCCATTGGGGCAGCGAATATCTCACCGTGCCGGAGGATCGCCAGGAGGCACTGGCGCGCGTGCTGGCGGACGCAGGCGCCAGTGTGATCTGGGGTCATCACCCGCATGTCGTCCAATCCGTGCGATGGGTGCAGGGCGGGGCGTTGCCGTATCCAACCCTGGTTGCCTACAGCCTGGGCAACCTGCTCTTCGATCAGGCCGGGCCGCCCGATACCCGGCGCGGCGCGGCATTGGCCCTCACGCTGGGAAGCGATGGCGCCCATGGGGTGCAGGCCTATGCCTTCATCATTGATCCGTCCCGTCTCGCGCTTCGATCGGCCGACCCCGCGGCGCGCCTCGCCCTTGCGCAACGTCTCGGACCCGCCGTAAGCGTAGTTCGCTGAGGAGAGATGGCCCGGCCAGAGCCGCAGCCGCTGTCTTGCGGCGCGGCGGGGGGGCGAATATACTCATCCTGGCTGCGCACGCAGGGCCACCGATGAGAGGGCAAGGGTGAGCGGTTCACGAGCCAGGCTACTGGCTGCCTTCGAGGGTGTGCGGGAAGTCGAGGAGGGTATCCTCGCCTCGCAGGCCGGCGATGCCTCTCAGGCCTCGAACATGTGGTCGGGCCTGGCCCGCGCCAACCCCATTTCCGCGGCGGCCGCCTCGCCCTCTTCGGATCCATTCGTCAAGTACCCTACCTGGATCACTGAGTACATCAACCCGTGGCATGAGTTGGCGCTCGATGCGGGCTGCGGCTATGGCCGGGTAAGCATCCCGCTCCTGGAGAAGTGCGGCCACCTGGCGCTGGCCGGGGTGGATATCTCCTATGTCATGCTGCGCGAATACCTGCACTTGGCGCGCGATCACCACGTAGAGGATCGAGTGGTGTTGTACTGCGGCGGGTTGGGACGACTGCCGTTGCGTGATGATTCATTTGATTGCGCGATCAGCGCGGCGGTGCTGCTGCACTTGCCGCGTGACGAAACCCGGCGGGTCCTTGGCGAGCTTCACCGGGTGCTCCGACCCGGCGGCCGGATCATTCTGGCCTCCTGCTTCCCCAACCTGACCAACCCTGAAGGCATGCAGAGCTGGCTGTATGAACATCTGCTGCGGGATTCGTCGCGCAATGGCCCGGTGCGGGCCTATTCGCGAAACGAGGTAAGGCGCCTCTTCGAGGGATGGCGCGAGGTGGAGATCATCGAGCATGGGGCGACCCTATTGCCTCGCCAACTGTTCGGTGTTGTGCTTCCCGCCGGGAACGCAATTCGGAACCTCAATCAACTCGCCGATGGGCATCTGCCCACATGGATGATGCGCAAGGGACTCCTGCTCTCGCAGCATGATGTGGTGGCGAGCAAGTGAGATCGGCCGGGGCCGCCTCATAGGTTGTTGCCTGCGCGAATCTGCACGGCCCGCAAGCGCCCATGCTTGCGGGCCCCGCGGTCGGACCGGTGGTGCTCGGGTTTGCCGTTGAGCAGGTCGGCAGCGACCTCGCCAACGTCGGGTGTGCGCGGGCGTACCCGGTGGTTACCGTTGCGAAGACCCTCCAGACGCAACGGCCGACTTGAATCTTGCCCTGGGGTGTCGTCTGCTACGAGAGGAGAGGGGCAGACCGCGTAGTATACTCACCGTGTCAATCGTACGGACCTCCAACCCACCTCGTGAGGGTCCCGCATGCCGGCACTGGGCGCGTTCACTTTCGTTTTGCACTCCCACTTCCCCTATTGCCGCCTCGCAGGCCGCTGGCCTCACGGGGAGGAGTGGATCCACGAAGCGGCCGCCGAAACCTATGTCCCACTGCTCAACGCGCTGTACGACCTGCGCGAACAAGGACTGCGGTTTCGCCTGACGATCAGCCTGTCTCCAGTCCTTGCGGAACAACTCAACGATGCAGATATTCGCGCCAATTTCGTAGAGTATCTGCGCGAGAAGATAGACGTCGCGCAAGCTGACGAACGTCGCCACGAGGCGTCCGGGGATGTGCACCTGCAGCACCTCGCGAGTTTCTATCGTGAGTGGTATGCACGCATCCGAAGGAGTTACGAGGAGCGGTTTTCGGGTGATGTGATCGCCGCTTTCCGCCGTCTGCAGGATGAAGGCCTGATCGAAATCATCACCTGCGGCGCAACCCATGGCTACTTGCCGCTGCTCGGCCGCGATGAATCCATCTCGCTGCAGGTGAAGACGGCGGTGGCCTCTTATCGCCGCCTGTTTGGGCGCGATCCGCGCGCCATCTGGCTGCCCGAATGCGCCTACCGACCGGGTTACACCGCCGAAAGCGGTTTGTCTCGGCCGGGCTTGGAAGAATTCCTCATGCGCAGCGGGCTGCGCGCTTTCTTCAGCGACACGCACGCCGTCGAGGGCGGCGAGCTTTCCGGCCCCGCCGCCGGGCAGGCCATCGGCCCGTACGGGCAGGTGGCCCGGCGCTACACCATCCCGATGCGTCCGGGCGATCCGTCCCAGCCGGCCTCCACCTTCCAGCCGTACTACGTGGGTTCCTCCACCGTGGCGGTCATTGCGCGCAATAAACAAACCGGGCTGCAAGTTTGGAGTGCAGAATGGGGCTACCCGGGCGAGGCGGCCTATCGCGAATTCCACAAGAAGGATGGCACGTCCGGTCTACAGTACTGGCGCGTCACCGGCCCGCGCGTGGACCTTGGGTCCAAGGACTTGTACGATCCGGGCACAGCGCAGGAACGGGTGCGCTCGCATGCCGATCATTTTGCGGCGCTGATCGAGCGCGAGTTGGCCTCCTACACGGCATCCAGCGGCCGCTATGGGCTGCTGGCCGCCAACTACGATACGGAGCTCTTCGGTCATTGGTGGTTTGAAGGCGTGGATTGGCTGCGGGAAGTGATCGCCCGCGTGGCGCCCAACCCGCACGTGGATCTCACCACGGCCAGCGACTTCCTCGAAAGCCACCCGCCGCGCGAGGCGCTCCAGCTGCCCGAGAGTTCGTGGGGCGCGGGCGGACAACATTTTGTCTGGGACAATCCTGATACGCATTGGATGTGGGCGCCGATCCATCAGGCGGAGGATCGGATGGCCGGCCTGGCTGCACGCTTTGCGCATCCCGGCGCGCTCGAGCGCACGCTGCTCAACCAAGCCGCGCGCGAGTTGTTGCTGCTGCAATCTTCTGATTGGCCCTTTTTGGTGACCACGGGCCAGGCGGGCGAGTATGCCCTCCAGCGTTTCCGCAGTCACCTCGACCGTTTCAATGGATTGGCCGCATCACTCGAGAGCCGGGCGCCGGATGCGGCGTTGGCCGAAGAACTGTGGCAGAAAGACAAGGTCTTCGAGAACATCGACTACACGTGGTTCGGGCCGTGAGCCAGCGTCGCGGCCCGCGAGCCTCGGTGGCGCCCGCGCCTCGCCGAAACCCCGGCGGGAGCGCGGCGGCGCGCCTGCGCGTCCTGTTTCTCATCAACGAGGCCGAGCCCCTGGTCAAAGTCGGCGGGCTGGCGGATGTGGGTGGCAGCTTGCCGGCTGCGTTGCGTGAGATGGGCCTGGATGTTCGCCTCGCCCTGCCCTTGCATCCTACACTGCGGCCGCTCATCAAAGGCGAGCGCCCGTCCGCGGCGCTCAGCATCCCCGGGGCGCGGGCGCCGCAAACTGCGAGCATCTACACCAGCCGCCTGGGCCGAGTGCCGCTGTGGCTCATCGACGGCCCGCCCCTGCGCGAGGCGGATCGTATCTACAACACGCGCCCGGAAGAGGACGCCGGCAAGCTCGTCTTTGCCTCGATTGCGGCTCTCCGCTATGCTGTGCACTCCGGCTGGGTGCCTCAGGTTGTCCACGCCCACGATTGGCACACGGCGGCCGCGCTGTATTGGATGCGGATGAATGCCTCCGCTGGGAGCACCCTCTCGACCAGCGCCGGAGTCCTCACCATCCATAACCTTCCGTATCTCGGGCAGAATGCCGGGGCGGCGCTGCGAGAGTACGGCCTGCCGCCGCCGGGCGAACCCGACGGGCCGGCCGTCGGCCCCGGAACGCCGTACGCGCACGTGCCGGAGTGGGCTCGCGATGCGTTGCTCGCCTTGGGCATTGCGTCGGCAGAAAGGATCGTGGCTGTCAGCCCGGCGTACGCCCGTGAAATCCTCACGCCCGAATATGGCAGCGGCCTGCACGGTTTGCTCCAGGCGCGGGCTGCAGCCCTGGATGGAATCCTGAACGGACTAGACCTGCGTCGCTGGGACCCGGCCCGCGATTCGCGGCTCGCGGCGCGATTCGATGCAAGCCGGATCGATCGACGCGCGAGAAACACGGCTGCACTGTGTGTGAGCTTCGGGCTGGGCGGCCACGGCGAGCGCCCCCTGGCGGGCATCGTCTCGCGCCTCGACCGCCAGAAGGGGTTGGACTACGCGTTGCCGGCCCTTGAAGGGTGGCTGGCCGCGGGCGGGCAGCTGGTCGTTCTGGCTGCGGGGGATCTCGAACTGCAGCGCGCCTACGTGGAATTCGGCGAACGGCATCCTGGCCAGGTGGGGGTGCGCATCGGCTACGACCCGGAGCTGGCCGCACGCATCTACGCAGGCGCACATCTCTTGGTGATGCCTTCGCGATATGAACCGTGCGGGCTGAGTCAGATGATCGCCATGCGCTACGGCTGCTTGCCGCTCGTTCGCTCGGCCGGCGGGTTGAAAGACACGGTGCGCGATGCCGAATGGCCAGGGGGCACGGGATTCGTATTCGATGCGGCCACGCCCGAAGCCTTGGCGCAGACTTTGGCGCGTGCCTTGAGCCTGTTTGCCCAACCGCGACGGTGGCGGGCGCTTCAGCTGCGGGCGATGAAAAAGGAATTCGGCTGGGCGAATTCGGCCCGACGCTACAAGCAGGTTTACCAGCACGCCGTGCGCGCCCGTGCGCGCTCGGCCCGGATGACACAGGAGGCACGATGAGGGTGCGTGCGGTCGTCCTGGCGGGTGGGGAAGGCTCGCGGTTGGGCGTGCTCACGGTCAAGCGCACGAAACCGGCCGTGCCCTTCGGGGGCAAGTACCGGATTATCGACTTTGCCCTCTCCAATTGCGTCAACTCGGAGATCTTCGACGTCATGATGCTGGCCCAGTACCGTCCGCACTCGCTCATCGAGCATATCGGCGACGGCGGCCCGTGGGATCTCGATCGCAGCTTCACGGGAGGGATCAAACTCTACCCGCCGTATACCGGGCGAGGCTCCACCGAGTGGTACCGCGGCACGGCCGACGCGGTGTGGCAGAACCTGTCGTTCGTCGAGAGCACGCGTCCCGATCTTGTGCTCGTGCTTTCCGGCGACCATATCTACGCCATGGATTACGACCCGCTGATTGCCTTCCACATGGATCACGAGGCGGATGCCACCCTGGCGACGATACGCGTGGCGCCGGAGGAGGCTTCGCGCTTCGGCATTCTGGCCACCGACGACCACTTTCGCGTGGTGTCGTTCGAAGAGAAACCCGCGCAGCCGAAGGGCACGCTGGCCAACATGGGCGTCTATCTGTTCAATGTGGATTTCCTCGACCGGGTGTTGCGTGCGGACAGCCTGCGCGAAGAATCGCGGCACGATTTCGGGCGAGACATCCTGCCCGGCATCGTGGCCGCCGGCGCGCGTTTGTTCGCCTTCCCGTACACCGGCTACTGGGTGGATGTGGGCACCATCGATTCTTATTGGAAGGCGCACATGGACCTGTTGGCCACTCCGCCCTCGATCGACATGCGCAACCGTTCGTGGGTCATTCACACCCGTTCGGAAGAACGCCCGCCGGTGCTGGTGCGCGACAGCGCTCACATCGTGGATAGCCTGCTGGCAGATGGGACGGTTATTGGAAAAGGCGCGGTGATCGAACGCTCGGTGCTCTCACCCGGCGTGCGCGTGGGCGAAGGAGCGGTGGTGCGCGATTCGGTGATCATGACCGATACGCAGGTCGGTCAGGGAGCCGTCGTCGAGCGGGCGGTGATCGACAAGCGAGCTCAAATCGGGGTGCGCTCGAGGGTCGGCGAGCGGCTGGACGACCCGGTCGGAAGCATCGTGACCGTTGGCAAGGGCAGCGCCATTCCTCTGGGCGCGGTGATCGGCGCCGGCGCAGTCATCGGCACGGAGGTGCCGGCAGATCGCGTGCCCGCGAGAGTCGATCGCCAACAGGAAGTGTGGATTGCGGAGACGTGAGGCGGTGATCGATCTGACCCGCCGCGCGGGTGTACTGCTGCATCCCAGCTCGCTACCCGGACCGTTCGGCATTGGCGATCTGGGTCCGGCGGCTGAGGCGTGGATAAGCTGGCTGGCCCAGGCGCGGCAGACTCTCTGGCAGGTGCTACCGCTCGGACCCACGGGGTTTGGCGATTCGCCCTACCAGTCGCTTTCTTCCTTCGCCGGAAATCCTTTGCTCATCAGCCCCGAACGCCTGGTCGAGGCCGGCCTGCTCACACGCGCCGATCTCGATCCGCTGCCCGCAACCTCTTCGCGGCGCATCCAGTTCGCACAGGTCATCGACTACAAGCAGCGCCTCCTTGCGCGCGCCTTTGAACGATACCGCAGCATGGGCCGTTCACCGTGGAGGGCACGCGTGCAGGCCTTCCGCGAGGCCGAGCGCGACTGGCTGGACGACTTCGCCCTGTTCGCCGCGCTCAAGGCCGACCACGCCGGCCAGGCGTGGATTGAGTGGCCGCGCGATCTGGCTCTCCGCGCGGCCAAATCGTTAGCCGGCGCGCGTGAGCGCCTGGCGGATGAGATCGACCGAGTCACCTTCGAGCAAATGCTCTTCCGTACCCAGTGGGAGCAGGTGCGAGCGAGGGCGCGCGAACAGGGAACACAGATCATCGGCGACGTCCCGCTGTACCTGGCGTACGACAGCGCCGAAGTGTGGGCCAACCCCGAACTCTTCCGGCTCGATGCGCACGGAGCGCCGACTCATGTTGCTGGAGTCCCGCCGGATTACTTCAGCCCGACCGG
>DATEAT010000051.1:0-3049 GCA_035288225.1 Anaerolineales bacterium
TCGATGTGTGGGCCCGGCGTGCGCACGATGCGCGGGATGCCCCACTCCTTTTCCGGGTGACGCTCGATCAGCGGGCGCAGGTCCACCTCGCCGCGCATGGGCATGAAGCCCAGCACGACCTTGGCCGCCCGAAACGCCGGAAACCCCTCCAGCGCGGCAGCGATAGCCTGGCTCGCGGCCAGGCGCTGCGACTCGCCCATCGCCTCCCGCCGCGACTGTGCCAGTGCGCGCAATTCCTTCTTGACCGCGGCCAGCGTATCCGTTGGTGCCGGGCTAGGAGCCACGCGTCTCCTTGATGCGCTTGTCGATCTCGCTGACCCGTGCCTGGTGCATGGTCCACCATTCGCGGCTGAGCTGGGCATCGAGCTCCTTGACCGTCTTGC
Organism: Anaerolineales bacterium; assembly: GCA_035288225.1. Lineage (GTDB taxonomy): Bacteria > Chloroflexota > Anaerolineae > Anaerolineales > RBG-16-64-43 > RBG-16-64-43. Next base: position 384 of record DATEAT010000051.1, read on the forward strand.
CCTGCTGCTCGACCCAGGTGTAGTACTTCAGGTTGTGCCACTGGCGGCGCATGTCGGGCGTGCCGTCCTTCATCCAATCCGTGCCCTGGCCGTGGAAGATCGAAACCATGCGGGCGTACGCCTCGCGTTCGTCCATACGGCCGTAGGTGCGGGTCATGTCCCTCATCGTCGAGCGGTAGCGATCGATGGTATCGGTGCAGATGGTGACGATCACATCGTCCGCACCCATGTTGTAGTGCTTGGCGGTCTTGATCGCGCCCAGCACGTTGCACACGCCGGAGATGCCGAAGATGGAGGCCAGCGATTTGATCTTGGCTGAAGGGATCTTAAGCGTGCGCGCCATCACCTTCCAGCCCGCCTCTTCGGTGAGCATCTGCAGGCCCTTCTTGCACTCGATATCGTCCAGGCAGGCGATGGCGTCCATCTCGGTCACGTGATGGATCCAGGTCGCGTGCTTGTCGCCGATGCCCTGGATGTCGTGCGCGCCGTAGCCGTTGTTGTAGAGGGTAGGGCACTGGGTGGGTTCGAGGCCCACCACGCGCGCCTCCGGCCAGACTTGCTTGATGCGGTCGCCCGCGGCGATGGTGCCGGCCGAGCCCATGGCCGAGCAATAGGCCGCGATGCGCCCGGCGCCGATGCGCTGCTTCTTGAGCTCCGCCGCGAGATCCACGATGGTGTTGCCGGTGACGTAATAATGGAAGCGGTAGTTGCCCATCTCCTCAAACTGGTTGAGGATGCGCACCTTCGGGTCGCGGCGCAGCTCCCAGGTCTTGTCGTAGATTTCCTTGACGTTCGATTCCGACCCGGGCGTCTTGATCACGCGCGCCCCGTAGGCGGCGATTTGCACGAAGCGCTCCTTGCTCATGAGCTCCGGCAGGACCACCACGCTGTCGAAGGCCATGCGGCAGCCGACGTACGCGCCGCCGATGCCGTAGTTGCCGGTAGAAGGCCACACCAGCGTGTGCACCGCGGGGTCCACCTCGCCGAAGATTTCCTTCTCGATCAGGCACGAGTACGCGGCGCCCACCTTGTGCGAGCCGGTCGGAAAGTCGCGGCCATACAAGACGACGATCGGCGCCTCGACCCCCGTGAGCTCGGGCGGGATGACCTCGTACATGATCTTGTTGGCCGGGTCGCGCCAGGTGATGTTGTACAGGTTGATCGGGTCGAGCGGATCCTTTTTGCGCATGGCCTGCGCCCGCTTGCGGGTGGCCGGATCCACGCGGTCCGGGTGGAGCATCTCTTCAAAGGTGGGGCCGATCACGAGCTTGGTCACGCAATGCCTCCGCTATTCGAAATGAGTACCAACACCCTGCCAGGCGTCGTCCGCCGCCGCAGGTTCATCCAATATGTAGAGCGGGCGTCCTTTGACTTCGTCGTAAATGCGGCCGACGTACTCGCCCAAGATCCCCAGGCTGATGAGCTGCACGCCGCCCAGGAAGAGGACCGCGAGCAGCGTGGTCGCCTGGCCTTCGAAGGCATGCACGCCCGCGATGCGCAGAACGATCACCAGCGGGATGGCCAGCGCAGCCAGGCCGGCGCTGACGAAACCGAAATAGGTGGCCATTTGCAGCGGCAGGTACGAGAAGCCGGTGATGGCGTTGAGCGCCAAGCGCAGCATCTTGCGGAAGGGGTACTTCGTTTCGCCGGCAAAGCGCGCCTGGCGGTCGTAGGGCACGCCAATCTGGCGGAAGCCGACCCACGCGCCCATCCCCCGCAAGAAGCGGTGCCGCTCGCGCATGCGCCCGAGCACGTCCACCACTTTGCGGTCCAAGAGCCGGAAATCGCCCGTATCCAGTGGGATGCGCACGTCGGTTATGCGAAATATCAGCCGATAGAAGATCGATGCGCTCGTTTTCTTGAACCAGGTCTCGCCCTCGCGCCCGCGGCGCACGCCGTAGACCAGCTCGAAGCCTTCCTTCCATTTGGCGACGAGATCGGGGATGACTTCAGGCGGGTCCTGCAGGTCGGCGTCGATCACGATGACGGCCCGCCCCTTCGAGGCGTCGAGCCCGGCGGTGACGGCGATTTGGTGGCCGAAGTTGCGTGCAAAGCGCAGCACGCGCACGTGCGGGTCGCGCGCGGCGAGGTCGCGCATCACTGTGGGCGAGGCATCGCTCGAGCCGTCGTTGACGAGGATGAGCTCCCACGGCTCGCCCAACTTCTCCATCACCGTGGTCAGGCGGCGGTGGAGTTCGGGCAGACTCTCGGCTTCGTTGAAGACCGGGACGACGATCGAGTAAGTTGGCGAGGCCATCGCAGGTGCTCCGAGTGAACTCCGAGTGAACTCCGAGTGCTTTCCGAGTGATTTCCGAGTGGTTTTCGAGTGAGGCGCGCGGTCGCGAGACTGAGGCAAGTATAAGCCAGGCGCGGGGGGCGGACAAGCAAAGAAGGCGCCACGAGGGCGAGGCCGGAATCGTTGACGCGCCCCACCCCGCGTGCTAGAATTCCCGGCGTGGGCCGCTAGCTCAAGTGGCAGAGCAGGTGCCTTTTAAGCACTTGGTTAGGCGTTCGAGTCGCCTGCGGCTCACCTGATTTGCAGCAAGGTACTCTCCTAACCCAGGGGCGGGACGCTTGGCAATTCGGCGTTTTGGGGCTTCCCACTCCCGGTTTTCCCCCTTGTTTCTGAACTCGGTCTGATGCAGAATCCGGTGCAGAGGCTTGAA
>DATEAT010000052.1:0-67057 GCA_035288225.1 Anaerolineales bacterium
CTCGCCCTCGGGTCCGCGGTGTATGGTGGTCATGCGCTTGCGCCGAGCATCGAAGGGGATCTCGTGGATACGCGGCATGGCGCCGGTCACCTGCGCCTCGTTGAGCCCGCCCTTGGCCGCCGCCACACGCAGCGCGGCTTCGGTCTGGTCGCCGAGCGACGCCCAGCGCGGATGCTCGGGTGTGGGGGCAATCAAGCGCGCGTTGTTGCACACCAGCCCCGCCGTGAGCAGATCCGTCAAGTCCTGGCGCGCACCATCCGAGTCGGCCGCAGGATGGAATTCGCCAACCGGCTCATAGCCCACGCCGCTCAGGCTGCGCATGCGGCCGCCGCACCACACCTCCCTCACGGTCATCTGATTCTGGGTGAGTGTGCCACTCTTATCGGAGCAGATGACCGATACCTTGGCGAGCGTTTCCACCATCGCCAGCTTTTTGACAATCACCCCGCGCCGCGCCAGCCGCTGCACGGCCATGGCCAAAGTGAGGGTCACCGTCGGCAGCAACCCTTCCGGAATGGCGGCGACGATGATGCCAACCCCGAAGATGAAAGCCTCGGCCACTGGCCAGCGCAGGTAGAAGATGCCCGAGAAGAAGACCAGCGTGCCGACGCCGAGGGCGATGACCGAGATCACACGGGTGATACGTCGCATCTCACGCTGCAGCGGGCTGGGCCCCTCGTGTACTTCCTGCGTGAGATGCGCGATGCGCCCAAACTGGCTGAGCATGCCTGTGGCAAACACCACGGCCCGGCCCGTGCCGGAGGCCACGGAGGTGCCGGCGAAGAGCAAGTTGGGCCGTTCCACCTCCGAGATGCCTTCCACCAGTGAGGCTTCGGCGGTGCGCCGCAGCGGGACCGCGTCGCCGGTAAGGGTCGCATGGTTGGTGCGCAGGCCGTACTCCTCGATGACCCGCGCATCGGCCGGGATATTGTCGCCTTCGGCCAGGACGAGCACATCGCCGGGCACCACCTCGCTGGAGGCGATTTCGCACTCCCGCCCATCGCGCAAGACGCGGGCAAAGGCCGGCAACACCTTGCGCAACGCGCTGACGGCTCGCTGGGCGCGGTATTCCTGCCACAGTGAGAATCCGGCGTTGACCAGCACCACCACCCAAATCAGCAAACCGACCAGCGGCCGGCCCCCCACGAGCGCCACACCCCCCGCTACCCACAAGAGCAGCGCCATCACATGCACCAAGTGTGGCAACAAGCGCCTGGCAAACGGCGGCGGCGGAGCTTCGGAGATCAAGTTGGGCCCGTACAGCGAGAGGCGCGCGAGGGCTTCTGATGTGGAAAGCCCTTGAGGCGCGGTCTCCAGGCTTGAGAAGACCTCGGCCACACGCTGCGCATGAATCGGGGTTGTGCTCATGGGTGGATGCAATGGGCGTGCACGAGGACCACGCTCCTCAGATGAAGGCCCGCGGCGGCCAGTGCGGCCATGGACCTGCGGCGCGAGTGGGCGCCTTCGCCCCGCGTCAATCTCCGGAGGAGTGCCAAGCCACTCTCACCGTTGGCCCTCCTCATCCGTCGAGGCCGTTTCTTTGGGTGCGCCGCCCAGCTTCGGTTCCGCCGGGTGGGCCGCCAGATAGTCCTCCAGAAGAGAACGCGCTCCGGGATGGTCGACGTGCACAGCCTCATCATACTCGCCGGCGGCCAGGGGAGGCTCAAAACGCATCGGTCGCCTCACGCCGAAGAGTTCCCAGAATCTGGCCACACCAACCAGCAGGGCGTAGCGATACTCTTGCGTCTTCAAGGCCTGCCACTCAACAATTGAACCCATCGGGCCCGTGACACGTGCCTTATCGCGAATGATTCGATGGATCTGATCTGGATTGCGGTAGCCTATGGGAGAAATAAGGATCGCATGCCCCATCAAAACTAGGACAAGCAAAGAGATCAGGACCAGCAATCCCCCTTCTTCCCACTTGCCTGCGACCTGACCGACGAAGACGGCACCCGCTAACCCTACCGCGAAGCCTGCTGCAGCCCTCGCCCAGCATCGTTTTCGCCCCGCGTAGGACCGGCTCACATGGCGGAAGATAGCCAACGCCATTGCCATGATCGGCAAGAAGACGCCAACTCCGTAGTAGGGCATGGCCAGAGAGGTGCGGCCGCGCACCAAGAATTGTATGAACACGGCCGCAAGGAAAGCGGCAGTCACTGGCCGCGTGAACGTGCCTTTGGGGTTTCGGTAGACCACGATCTCCGGAATTTCGCCGATAGCCACATTTCGCCAGGCCATGGCCTGTAGGTCCTGATAGGCTGTCATAGAGGCGGCCGCTAGGAGCGCCACTGCCAGGATTTGATAGGCCCAATAGAGTACGACGCCGCTCGGCAGTTGGCCAAATCCAATGAAGGCTAGGTTACCGACCAGCGTCCGTCCCAGCGTACCGTCGAACACGTTGAAGTGGATTCCAAAAACGGTCAGCAGCGATGTTGTTAGACCACCATAGAACAAGAACGACGTCTGCACGAATCGTCCAATCCCGGTCTTCCCGCTGTAGAAAGTCCATAGCCATACCAGGCGGCGCAGGTGCTTCTTCCCCCAGCGCACGAACTGTGCATCCTCGTCCTTGACGAATTGCAGTCCATTCGACATGGCCTCCAGCCCAGTCAACGCGACCATGCCCTTCATCGAAGCGGTCAGCATGTGGTAGAGAGCCTGGCTCAAAGTTGGGGTCTGCACGGCTGTCGCTGCAATCTCCGCCGGGACCTTCCGCACCACGGCGGCCACCAGACCGCCGGCCATGAGCACCGTGAGCAACAAGAAGACCCCCAGAAGCGTGAAGACCACCTGAGCGGATTCGCCACGCCCGCGGATTGTCAGCACCCATGTGACCATGGCCAGGGCGGCGCCGATCGTGAAATGCCAAAACCATGGAATGCCATAGGCTCCGGTGATCGACAACAGTTGATCGACACCCGAGAGCGTTGAGACGACGATTGTCAGAACGTAGTCTTGGATGAGCACGACCGCCACAATCAGACTCAGCGAAGGGCCAAGATAGCGCATGGCGGCGGTAAACGAACCACCGCCTTCGTTGAACACCCCCAAGGAATACATGTATAGCGCGCCAAAAACGAAGTTAGCCAGGGCGATGGCTATCACCGCGACGTAGGCATAACGCTGCAGACCATACGGATGAAGGGCGCTCAACATCTCCCCGGAGGCGTAGAAGTAGGAGGTAAAGTAGTCGACGCCAAAGAGCGCGACGGCCGCCAGCAACCCAACCTGCCCCGCACCGTGGACGTGCGCGTCCGCTTGGCGCTCGCGGGGTGCTGCCTTCCAGGCGATGAAGAAGAATGCAATCAGTAACAATACGGAGAGCATGGATGTTGCCTGAGTCCTTCTAAGATCGGGGGGCTGAGGTGTCGAAGGCCGCCTCGAGCAATTCGAGTTGGCTGAGGAGGTACTTGCGGGTGGATGGGCTCAGGCGTGTATCCTGCGCAATCTTGCCCTGCTCCTCACGCACGGCGCGCACCACAAAGGCCGGCACGAACATGATGCGCCCGGCTGGGATGACCTCGAAGTGGAAGCGACGCATCTCGAGCTGCTGGTCATCGAAGAAGGGCAAGGTCAGGCTCAGCCCGCGGTTGAGCTCGCCCGCGCCGGCGCGGTGGCGAATCGTGTCAACGACCTGGCCGGAGTGGTAGCGCGCCAGAGCACGCCCCTGATTGACCAGTTGCCCGAGCATGCCGTAGCGCTTGCGCCCGTATTCTTCGTCGGCCACGATGTAGGGGGTCAATGCCACGGCCGCATGCAGCACAAACAGGTAGCGCTGCATCGAGGCCAGATGCGCCTCGGCCTCCTCCACCGAACCGACCAGCAGCCGTCCCTCATCATCGAAAGCCACCCACTGCGGCAGGAAGAAGCGCCGCGCCGCGGGCACGTACGGAACGATCAGCTGCCCGCGGCCTTCCTCCGAGCGGCCGTCCTCTACAATGGCATCGGAAGCGGCGGTGATCGCGGAGTCGGGTTCCAGCTCATCGCGCACCGGCTGGGTTGGGATTTCCTCGCCCTCCAGAACGGTGTACGTGACGCGCCGGCCTTCGGGCAGGATGGCATGGATCATCTGGAATGCGCACGCAAAGCGCATCAAACGTGCCGCCGAGGCCAACCCCCGGTCGGGCGACGCCTCTAGGTCCGTCAGGTGTTGGCGCGCCGAGACTCGCAGGTCGCCGCCCAGAAGCCTCTCGCGCAGCGATCCCACCGTGTGCCGCCGGGCTCCGCCGGGCAGCACCAAGCTAGTGCCGTCGACGACCACCCGGTCGGGCAGCGTAAAACGCACGTGCGAGCTGCCCTCGATCAGCCCGGCCGCCAACTGGTTGGCCTGGGCCTCCAGAAATCGCTGGACGATGGCCGGCTGAGACTCGAACATCGCGCGCGTTTTCGAGTAGGTGCCCTGCAGATATTGTTCGGGATGCGGGTTCACGCCTGCCACTCCCCTGGGTACATGTCGGTGGGCGGCGAAAGTCGCCGCCAGGCAATCGCAGGGCCGGGAACGGCGCCCGGCCCGCGTTGCAAACTGTTATTCTACTCCCAGTCTGCTCACCCCCCAATCGCGATTAGGCCCCTCGCCGCGAGCGCCACTCGCGTATCTGCTGGAGGTGCTCGGCTTCGTGCTCGAAGGTGTCGCTGGCGATCCACTTCGATAGAGGCGCGCCCTCCAACCACGCTAGTTTGTCCGCCTGCTCAAACTCGGCCTGGGTCAGCGCCCGCACGCGGCGAAGTGTTTGCTTTCGCACGGCGACGAAATCCGCGCGGGCCAAATCCAGCGGGCGGCCCTTGTTCTCGGCATGCCAACGCGCATTCTTCTGATCCATTGTTTCTGCGGCATTCTCGTCCGGGGGCGGCTTGTGTCCCTCTTTGACATGAAAGAGCAGCGTCACCAATCCAGCTTCCCACAAGGTGAGATGTACCAGGAGATCGCACACAGACCACTCGCCGACCACGCCCGGCTCGAGCATAGCCTCATCCGAGAGCCCTTCAATCGCCGCCAGGAATGCCTCGCGGCTCCCCTTGAGCGTCTTCAGGATTTCGGTCTTCTTCATGCGTCCCTCCATCAGGACTAGGGTCTCGGGCGCCATTCAAGGCGGCCCTGAAAGTCGAGCAAGCAGACCCGGGTCTGCACCGTGCCGCCGAGCTGGCGTTCCACAGCCTCGCGGTAGCGTGCAAGCTGGGGCAGGAAATCCGTTTGCATAAGGCGCTCGAGTTCGGATTCAGTCTCGATGCGAGTCGTCTTGAAGTCAACGACCTGCCAGGCCTGGGGTCCATCCTCGACCAGCATGTCGATGTAGCCGCTCGAGACGCCCTCGCCCTTGGAAACGCTGAAGGGCACCTCATGGTAGCGCCGCGCGCGCTCGAACGCGGCCCAGTGCGGGTCGCCACGCAGCCGCTCGAGCAGCCGCTCGACGTGCGCGATGTGCTGCCCGGCTTCGGCCTCGTCGAGCACGCCCGCTTCGCGAACCGCCGCGCCCAGCATCGCCCCAAGGCGCACGTCGCCCTGGAAGCACCCGCGGCGTATGGCCAGGTGCACCAGGTTGCCCACCAGCCTCGCGCCCTCGCGCGCGTGCGCTGCGAAGATATCCTGCCGCCGTTTGCGGGCGGCCTCCAGGAAGGGCAGTTTGTCGTCGCTGATCTCGAACTCGTGCTCGGGCACAACCTGGTAGAGAGGCGTGAGGGCTGCCTCCTCACGCGGCAACGGGTGCACGGAGGCAGGTTGGCGCACCGGCGAGGGGAGGTCGCGCACCGTGCGCAGCGCAATCAGGCCGCCGGTGTCCGGGAGTCTGAGTACCGGTTCGGTCGCAGCGCCCGCCTCGGAGGCGCTCTCCTCCGGCAGCGCCTCAACGAGCTGCGAGAACCACGAGCTGCCGCGCTGCCCGCCTCGGTAGCCGATGACGATCAGCCGCTCCTGGGCGCGCGTAGCGCCGACGTAGAGCAGGCGCTGCTCCTCCGCCTGCTCCTCCTCGCGTTCCATAGCCTTGGCCAGCCGGTACGACACGGGTTCTTCGTCGGTACGCCGCCCCGGCCGGGCCACAACGCCCAGTTCGCGCGAAAGAATGATGCGCGCGTAGTCGTTGGGCGCCTGGCGCGAGGCGTCTGCCAGCACAACGACCGGGAACTCGAGCCCCTTCGCCTTGTGCACGGTCATCAGACGCACGGCGCCCTGAGCCTCGCTGGGCGCCTCGCCCTCGCGCGCGCCCGCGGCCTTCAGGGTTTCGATGTAGTCGAGGAAATCCTCGACGCGGGCGATGCCGCTGGCGTGCGCGTCCTGCAGCAGCTTATCGACGTTGCGCTGCAGGCGCTCGCCGGAGGGCGCCGCGCGCAATGCCGCGCCGAGGCGAGTACTGTCGAGCAAATCCTTGAGCAGCTCTGCCACCGAGATGCGGTTGGCCCTCGGCGCAAGCCGATCGAGCGCGGCCCGCGCGCGCTCGGCGCGCGGCCGATCGGTCTCCCCGAGCGCACTCAGATCGCCCCGCAGCGCGTGCTTGAAGCTCACCGGCTCGCCCTCGGCAATGGGGCGGCGCAACTGGTAGAGGGCGGCGTCGCTCAGGCCGAATGCCGGCGAGCGCAACAGCCCGGCCATCGCCAGGTCGTCCCACGGGTTGGCCACCGCCCGCAGCAAGTTGAGCAGGTCGCGGATCTCCGGGCGGTCGTAAAAGCCTCGCCCGGCGACGGTGACGAAGGGGATGCCGGCATCTTCCAGCGCGCGTTCGAAATCGGGGAAGGAGGTCGAAGCGCGGAAGAGCAGCGCCATGTCGTCCCACGGCACGCCGGCCCGGGCCAGTTCGCTGAGCCGATGCGCCAGCACCGCGGCTGCCAACCGGCGCGATGCCTCCGCCTCGCCTCCCTCCGCGAAGATCATTTCGACGAACGGGGGACGCGTCTCGGCGCGGGGTTCAGAGCGCCTGGCCTCCAATCGTTCGTACGGAACCTGGTAGGGACGGCGAGGCAAGGCTGAACTCATGGCCGGCGCCAGCAGCCCGTTGAGCACGTCCACCAGCCCGGCGTGAGCGCGAAACGTTTCGGCAAGGTGCAACACCTCGCCGCCGGCCTTCGCGGCTGCCTGTTCGACTTCGACAAAGACCGTCACATCCGCGCCGCGGAAGCGATAGATGGACTGCTTAGCATCGCCAACGACGAACAGCCCGCCGTGCTCCTCGTCGCGCGAGCCGGAGAGCGCCTCGACGATGCGGCGCTGCCGCGCGTTCGTATCTTGGAATTCATCCACCAGTACGGCACGGATCTCGCCGCGCCAGCGCCGGCGCACGTCGTCGCGGTCGAGCAGGCGGGCGGCCCCATCTTCCAGGTCATCGAAGTCGAGCGCGTGTTTCTGCTCCCTGGCGCGCCTGTAGAACTCGGCCGCCTTGGCGAAGAGCGCACGCAGTCCTGGGACGAGCGCGCGAAGCGAGCCCTCTGCATTTTCCAGCGCCTGGACGTCCTTGACCCGACCCAGCCAGCGCTCCACCTGCGCCTCGTAGCGATCGCGAATCAGGCGCACAAGAGGCTTCGCCTGGCCGGCCTTCCTTCCGACCGTGAGATTGAGGCATTCCTCGCGGATGCGCGCCAGGTGCCCCACGGCCTCCGTCAGGCTCGAGCGCGCGAGCGCCTCACCCATGGCATGCCATTCAGCGAGCAACAGCTGCACCTGCTCGTTCAGCTTCGGGCCAGCGTCGGCCTCCAGCCTGCCCTCTGTCTCCAGCTCCTCCAGCCGCCTGATCGCGTCGACAGCCTCTGAGCCCTCTGCGAATTCGCGCACTCTTGCATTCAATGCATCGTCCCAGCGAGCAACGAGGTTTACTCCGTCGAACGCTTCGGCCGACTCGAGCCGAAACCCGATCAGTTTGGCCAGCCCGGCGCGCAGCTGCATGGGTGTGAATGCGCGCAACACGGGCACGAGATCGGCTTCACCCGAGGCCCAGGTCAGCGCATCCTCCACGGCCTGCGACTTCCAGGCCGCGGCCAGGCCCTCTTCGAGCACCTCGAATCCCGGGTCGACTGCGGCTTCCACCGGATGGGCGCGGATAATCTCGGCGCACAAGCTGTGAATGGTGCCGATGCGGGCGGTGTCGATATCCGCCTCGATCGCCGCCCAGCGCGCGCGCTCCGTGCCCGAGCGTGCATCGCGCACCCATGCGTTCACGCGAGTGCGGATGCGATTGCGCATCTCGCGCGCGGCCTTCTCGGTGAAGGTCACAGCCACGACGGATCGTGGCGCGAGGCCCTCCTCGAGCAGCGAGAGGTAGCGCGCGGTGAGCGTGCGCGTCTTGCCCGAGCCGGCGCCGGCAATGAGCACCACATCGCGGCCGCGCGCCTCGAGCGCGCTGCGCTGCACGGGTGTCAGGTCGAACGTCTCGAGAATGGATGCGCGCTTCAGCATGCGCTCACGCGGGCTGATAGCGCCAGCAGAACAGGCGCGCCGGGCAGTACGCCGGACACCCGCCCTCGGGCGGCCTCGGGCGGAAGTCGCCCTCGCGAATGCCGGCAACGTAATTCCCGATGTAATCGCGGACCAGGTCCGCCGCGCCGTTCACGCCGGCGTAGTGCTTGCCCGCCTCCGAAACGTAGTTGAGTGCCTCCAACTTGAGCGCGCTGGGTCCGGCCTGGCGTATCTTCCAATAAACGCCCTCGGTCAGCCGGCCCAGCTTCAGCATGCCTTCGGCCGCAAGCCCGTAAACCGTGATCTGCAGCCGGCGCCCCTCTTCAAGATCGCGCATCTCGAGCCGGCTCGACCCGGTCTTGTAGTCGATCACTCGCAGCTGGCCCAGCGCGTCCACGTCCACACGGTCGATGACCCCGTGCAACAGAATTTCGCCGGCCTCGGTCTCCAGCCGCAGCGGGTCGCCCTCCATCCCGAACTGCGCCTCGAGCCGCGCCGGGCGATATCCGGTCGAGTATGCATGCAACGCATGCAGCGTCTGGCGCAGGTCGTCGAGCAGGCCGGCCCGTTCGGCTTCCCATAATGGGGAGCGGCGAAAACCAAGCCGCCGCGGCGCGTCGGCGAAAACTCGTTCGGCCACAGGCTCAAGTGACTCGAGGAGCAGCTCAAGGTTGGAAACGTCCATAGCGCTTGCATAAACTTGCTCGAGGATCTCGTGCAGCATCGTCCCCAACTGCGCCGGATCGAATCCTATTTCGGGGTCGGCCAGTTCTTCGAGCGCGAGCGCCTTCTGGATAAAGAAGTGGAATTTGCAGCCGGCGTAGGTCTCGAGCCGGCCAGGGCTGAAGACGTGCCGCGGGCCGTAGGCCTTGCCCAGCACCGGCGCGAGGTCCGCCGTTTGCCCATCGAACTCGCCCTGCGCCTCGCGCGCCAGGCGCGCCTGAAGTATGCGGCGGGCATGTTGTGCTTCGCGCCACTCGCTGCCGAGTTCCGCGTACTCTTCGGGCAGGTCGCCGCGCAGTAGCGCCTGCGCCAGGAGTTCGGAGCGCGAGGCGGCCTCGGAGAGCGGGAGGCGGCCCTCGCTGCGCACGCGATGCGGCACGACGCGCACCACCTCGCGCAGCGCGTGCCAGTAGGGCGAGGGCTCCCAGGCCTCGCCTTCCGGCGAGAGGTATGGCCGCGTGAGTAGCAAGAAGCGCTCGGCGCGCGTGACGGCCTCGTAGAAGACGGTTTGCTGATCGCTGCGCAGGCGCGGCTCGAGCCGCAGGCCGCGCTCGATCAACTGCCCACGGTCGCTGTCGGTGAGGAACGGGTCCTCACTCAGCCGCCTGGGGAAGATGCCTTCCGCCACGCCGAGCAGGGCCACGGCCGGGAAGGGCACGCCGCGCGCCTGGGTCAGGTCCGCCACGTAGATGCGCGAACCGCGCCAAGCCTCATCGCCCTCGGGCTGGTAGGTGGCAGCACCCACCGCCTCGCGCAACTCGTCGATGAATTCGCGATAGGCCACACGCGGCGGGTTGGGCAGCGCCTTTTCGCTGAGCACGAGCGCGTCGAGCACCTGCCGCAGCGCCTCCAGCGCCGCCAGGTCCCGCTCCGAATTCTCGGGCACGGCGCGCACTTGGCGCTCGACGGCAAATCCTTCGGCGTCGTCGAGCCGCTCGAGCGCCCAGCGTGCATGCTCGGCGAGCGCCGCCTCCGGCGCGGGGCGAAGGCGCTCGGCCAGCCGTTCGAGCGCCGCGGCCAGGCGCCGCACTTGCCCGCCGGATGGGGCGCGCAGCGGCGTATCTTCGTCATCCGCGGCTGGAGGCGGCGCGGCATCCGCGAGCAATGCCAGCCCCTCCCGCCACTGGTCGAGACCGCGTATGACCTGTGCCGCGCGGGCGGCTTCCTCGAGCGGCCAGGCGTCGTCGCGCGCCAATCCGCAACTGCCCAGATCGAAGTACGGGCTGGAGACGACGTTCAGCAGCAACCGCCGCGGCCATTCGAGCAACGGTAGTTGCAGAAGGTTCAGGATCGAGGCGATGGCCGGGTTGTGTTCGAGCACGTCGCCCTGCACGAAGCGCACCGGCAGGTCGAACTCGCGCGCGGCCTCGCGCAGGTATGCCTGGTACGGGCGCAGGTCGGGCGCGATGATCGCGCATTCGAAGGGCTTAAGATCATCGCGCTGGAGGCGTGCCTTGATCCAGCGCAGCGCCTCGCGCGCCTCCAGCGCTTGGGTTTGCGCCTCGAGTAGCGTGACCTCCGCCCCGCCATCGACTTGCGGCGCCTCCGCCGAAAAGAGGTAACGCTCAAGATGCCCAAGCGCCTTCGGCCGTTGGCCGCCCGGCGTGAGCGTCGCGGGCGAGAGATGCAGGCGTTCGGTGAGGGTGCGGTGTGTGCGCTCGAACCGCCGGTAGGCGGCGCGACTCATATCCGGCTCGCCGCACAGCGTGATGACCAGCACGCCTACCTGCTGGCCGAGCGCGGTGAGCGCCTCGAGTTGCAGCGGGCTGAAGGAATCGAACCCGTCCACGATCAGGAGGTCAACAGAACGCAGGAGGCCGGCCTGCCGCTGGAGCGCGCGCACCGCCAGCCAGCCGGCTCCCTCGCGATCAACCCAGCTCAGGGCCTGCAACCGCTCCTGGTAGACGCGGTAGATGTCGGCCATCTCCTTCAGTCGCGGCGCGGCGTGCCCGAGCGCCGCCTGAAGCTGCTCGGGGGTCAGCATCGCCCGCTTGAATTCGGCGATGTGCTCGGCCATGGCGCGGATGAATCCCGGCGAGCGCCGGATGGGGGCGTAGTAGGGAAGGATGCCGTCGGCGTGCAGCGCATCGATCGCTGCGCGCACCATGCGCAGAACGACGGCCTCATCGGCGACCGGGATGAACTGGCCGGCGCGGGCGAGGATCTCATCGTACAGGCCGCTGAATCTGAGGACGGTAGCGCCGAGTGCGCCCCCGGACTGGGCCAGCCGGCGGCGCAAAGAGGTGGCGCTGGTTCGCGTGGGCACAACGACCCAGGCCGAGGCGAGCTTTTTCTTGGCCAGAAGCGATTGCACACGCTCAATGCAGGCGCGGGTTTTGCCCGAGGCGGCGGGGCCGAGCAGGTACTCGACGGACATCGAGGGTTAGTGTAGCACAGGCACTTGCGCGCCTGTCGCGCCGCGGGGCCCGCGAGCCAACGCAGCCACCCGGGCAGCATGTAACGCACGCGGGACTCGTGCGCATAGCATTCGCGCGCGGTCAAGCGTAAGGCGTGCTATGCCCTCTTCCAGATTGGCGGTCGAGGACGACTTGCCGCGGGCTACACGCCCTGCAGCGTCCGGCGCCGTTCGCGCCTTGCCAGACGCTCCTCGCGCGCACCGTCGCCGGCCGGCCGCTGCGCCGCGAGCCACGACGCGCAGTTCTCGTCGTGGGCCATCATCACATCCGCTGCAAGGATCAACTTGCGCAAGTCCTCCTCCAGCGGATTAGTGATGGCACAGGTCATGCCCGCGCCGATGGCCATGGTGAGAAAGGCGCCGTTCAGCATAACCCGGTCCGGCAGGCCGAACGAGATGTTGGATGCCCCACACACGGTGTTGACCCCAAGTTCCTCGCGCAGGCGGCGCACTAAGGCAAACAGCGAGACGCCGGCGGAAGCAACCGCGCCAATGGGCATGGCCAGCGGGTCGATGAGCACATCCTCGCGCGGGATGCCGAACGCTTCCGCGCGCGCGACGATCTTCTGTGCCACGGCGAAACGCACGTGTATGTCTTCCGAGATGCCGCCCTCGTCGTTGGCCACGCCGATCACCGCCGCACCGTGTTTCTTCACCAGCGGCAGCACCGCCTCCAGGCGCTCGCTCTCGCCGGTCACCGAATTGACCAGCGGTTTGCCGCGATAGGCCGCCAACCCAGCTTCCAACGCTTTGACAACCGATGAGTCGATGGACAGCGGTACGTCGACGGCCTCCTGGATGACGCGGATGGCCTCGGCCAGGATCGCCGGTTCATCGGCCAGCGGAATGCCCGCGTTGACATCCAGCACCTGCGCCCCGGCTTGCACCTGGGCAATCGCCTCCGCGCGCACGCGCGAGAAATCGCCAGCCGCCATTTCCGCCGCCAGCCGCGCGCGGTTGGTCGGGTTGATCCGTTCACCGATGATGACGAAGGGCCGCGCAGGGCCAATGCGCACTTCGCGCGCCGGCGAACGAAGAATGGTCTCCATCAGGGCACTTTTTCCTCAACTCGCCTCGCCGCCTCGGGCTCCGCCCGTCGCGGGAGCAGGCCGGCCTCTTCGATGATTTCCGCCACCAGCTCCTCCTGGCGATAGGCCATCACATGCACTCCATGGATGCCGGGCATCTCGCGCAGTTCGCGAATGATCTCGATGCACAGACGTTTGCCCTCCTCGCGCTGGCGGTCGGCCGGCACGCCGCGCAGTCGGAGCACCGCCTCATCCGGCACCACCACTCCCGGCACGTGGCTGCGCATCCACTCGGCAGCCTTGGCCGAGCGCAGCGGGCCCACGCCGGCCAGAATATGGACGCGGCGGTCGAGCCCCAAATCGCACACTTCGCGCATGAACTGGCGCATGCGCGCCAGGTCAAAAACATACTGGGTTTGAATGAAATCGGCCCCGGCTTCTACTTTCTTAGCCAGGTGCTGCGCGCGAAACTCCACCGGCGGCACAAACGGGTTGGCAGCCGCCCCCATGAAGATGCGCGGCGGCACCTCGAGCGACCGCCCGCTGAGGAAGCGCCCCTTGTCGCGCATCAGGCGCGCCATACGCAGCGCAGCGATCGAATCCAGATCGAACACCGGCTTAGCCTGCGGCTGATCACCAGCCTGGACACCATCGCCGGTGAGGAACAGCACGTTGCGCACGCCCATGGCGGCCGCTCCCAGCAGATCCCCCTGGATGGCGATGCGATTGCGGTCGCGGCAGCTTACCTGCAGCACGGCCTCGTAGCCGGCCCGTGTGAGCAATGCGCACACGCCAACGCTCGACATGTGGACGTTGGCGCCCGAGGCATCGGTGGCATTGATCGCATCGCACACCGAGGCCAGCACCAACGCGCGGTCGTAAACCGCCTGGGCATCGGCGCTGTCGGGCGGGTTCAGCTCGGCCGTCACCGCGAATCGCCCCGAGTGCAACACGCGCTCGAGCCGGGAGCCGCTCTTCATTCGTTCCATCCCTGGGGGACCGAATCCGGCAGGCCGAGCAGATCGTTCAACCAAGCCGAGCGATCCTGCTGCCGGCGATCGAGCGGCGGCAGGATGAGGCGGATTTCGCCGCCGTACTTGGGCATGCGCGCCGCGCGCTGCCAGGCCTCTGTCCAAATGCACGGCTGGTCGGGAAGGACTTCGCAGCGGCCGTCGGGGCGCACTCCGCCGCACGGCCCGTTGCGCATGTTCTTGGGGCAGGTCATCGGGCAGGTCATGCCGGTGTTGTGCAACACACACTCACCGCACATGCGGCAATCGAAGACGGCGCCTTTGCCCACCTGCTCGGCAACGACCAGAAGCTTCTCGGTCGCCCCGCCGCGGCGCAGCCAGCGCCGCCATGGACGCAGCAAGCGCGTGGTTGCGTCGTAGGCCGTCTCGAGCAGCGCTGGATAGTTTTGCAGGAACGACATGCGCTCTACCTTTTCCCCTGCCGGTCGTGCAGCGAAGACTATCCGGCCTCTAACCCGCGCTGAGCCACCAAGGCCTGCAGCCGCGCCTCGGGGTACGCGGCCTCGATCTCCGCCACGAGTTCCGCGGCCACCGATTCAGGTTCCCCTTCGCGGGTCTCGGGGTCGGACGTGCGCCACTCGGTGAGGTATTCGTCGCTGCCGCTCTTTCCGGCGCGCATCGCCGCCTCGTCGATCGCGTGCTGAAAGCGCTCGGCGAGCGGACGCGATATGCGCGTGCGCCCGGCGCGCACCCTCACCTGCGCCGGGATTTCGCGCCACGAAACGATTTGTATGACGACGCTCATGCTTTCATCATCTCCACCAGCCGTGATTCGAGCGCACCGTAGCCCACCTGCACCACTTCCAGCGGCAGCCCCAGGGCGCGCGCAGCCCATTCTGCCTTGGCCACCAGCTCCGGCTTGTCCTCCTGCGCCAGATACACCACCTTGGTGTAATTGGCGAAGTAGTCCTCGCGCAGCTCCGGGTGGCGAGCGAGACCCAATCGTTCGACCACCAGGTGATCGAACGAGCGCGCCAGGTAGTCGGTGAGGAAGAACGTGCCCGGCTCGCGGTCCATCATCGTCTGGAACTGTCCATTGGCATACATCTCGTAACAGTGAGGCCCCGCCACACGTTCAACGCCTTCGGCGGCGAGCAGCGCATCCAGGCGGCCGCCCGTGCCGCAATCGCCGTAAACCACGATGACCCGCTCGAAGTCGGCACGCGCTTCGCGGATGCGCCGCGCCACGGCCTGCGGGATGCGGTCGGGTGTGTTGTGCAACAAGGACGGCACGGCCAGCACTTCCGCCCGCCAGCCATGTTTGGCGTTGAGGGCCAGCACTTCGCGCGCCAATGCGCCACACGCAATCAGGGCAGTTCGCAACTCGACCACTCCCTTTAGAGCAGGCCTTTGGCTGCGAGCGCATTGCGCATGGCTCGCAAATGGTCTGGTGTGCTTCCGCAGCACGCGCCGATCACGCGCGCGCCGGCCTCGGCGGCCGCGATGGCGTAGCGCGCCATGTCGTCCGGGCCGGCGCCGTATACCGGACGCCCGGCGAGGAGGTGCGGCACGCCGGCGTTGGCTTTGGCCACGAGCGTGGCGGCGGGCGCCATCGCCCGCATCTTGGCCACGACCTCGAGAATCTCCTCCGGCCCATTGCCGCAGTTGCCCCCCACCGCCACGGCCCCCCATCCGCTCAGGGTCTGCGCCGCGCGCTCGGGCGTCACGCCCATCATCGTCCGCCCGCGCGTGTCGAACGTCATCGTGGTGATGATCGGGATATCCGCCGACGCGCGTCGCACTCCGTCGAAAGCCGCCCGCATCTCTTCCAGGCTCGACATCGTCTCGAGCCAGATCACGTCGACCCCGCCCTCGACCAGCGCCGCCGCCTGCTCGGCGAACCCGGCCACGGCTGCCTCAGGCTCCAATTCGCCGAGAGGCGCCAGGATGCCGCCGCTGGGGCCAATGTCGCCTGCCACCAGGGCGGCGCCTCCCGCGGCTTCGCGCGCCAAGCGCGCGGCAGCGCGGTTCAGTTCGGCGGCACGCTCCTGCAAGTTGTGGAGCTGCAGGCGGAAGCGGTTCCCGCCGAATGTGTTGGTCAGGAGGATGCGCGCACCCGCTTGGACGTAAGCCGCGTGAATCTCTCCCACGCGATGCGGCTCGTCGACGTTCCATAGTTCAGGGGAATTGCCGAACGCCAGTCCGTTGGCCATCAACATCGTGCCCATCGCACCATCGGCGAGAATCACCCCTGGCTGCGCTAGCAACTCACTCCAGGTTGTCATTCGGCCTCCTTGTTAGCGTCGTTGTTTGGCCCGATGTCAATCTCACCGATCGAGGTGGGTAGCGGAGGCCTATGGTCGGCCCGCCCAAGCACCTGGCCGCCGTCCCGCCTCGTCCGCGCACTCCTGCCGCTGCGGCCACGCTAGCCCCCGCGCTTGAGCGCGACCAGTTTCTTGGCCGTTTCGACCGCGATGGCCGCATCGCGACAGTAGGCGTCGGCCTCGATCTCCTCGGCAAAGGCGGCGTTGAGCGGCGCGCCCCCGACCAAGACGATCAGGTCGTCGCGCAAACCGGCTTCCTTGAGAGCCTTGATCACCACCCCCATGTAGGGCATGGTCGTGGTCAGCAGCGCGCTCATGCCGAAGAGAGTGGGCTTGTGCTCCTTCACCGCGCCGATGAACTTCTCCGCGTCCACGTTGATGCCCAGGTTCACCACCTTGAACCCGGCCCCCTCCATCATCATCGCCACCAGGTTCTTGCCGATGTCGTGAATGTCGCCCTTCACCGTCCCGATGACGAGCGTGCCGATCTGCGGCGCACCGGTCTCCACCAGCAACGGGCGCAGGATTTCCATGCCGGCCTTCATCGACTTGGCGGCCATGAGAACTTCGGGCACGAAGAGCACCCCGTCGCGGAAATCCGCACCTACCACATCCATGCCGGCCACGAGCGACCCGGTTAGGACCTCGTAGGGAGTCAGGCCGCGACGTAGCAGTTCCCGCACCGCGGCCGCAACTTCAGCCGCCAGTCCATCATACAGGTCGTCCTTGATCTGCAGGACGATCTCCTCAGTCGGCAGCTTGGTCAGATCCAGTTCCTCGCTCATTCCGCAATCTCCAGGTGGGATGGGTTAGTGTGGCTTTGCCGCGGCCGCGCCCGTGCGGCGGTTCGCGGGGCAGGAAGCTCGCCCTGCAAATGAGGGAAGGCGTCGCTTGCGTGCGGCATGGCGAGTGCCGCGACGAACTGATCTTGAAAGGTGGGCTCGGTGGCCGTCTGCACGTGCTCCACCCAGCTCGCCAGCCGCTCCGCCTCCACTCGCTGCTCGCGGTCCAGCAGGGCAATGCGCGCTCCGTCGCCCGCCGAATTGCCCACGGCCTGAACGCGCTCCAACTCGCAGTCTGGGATCATGCCCAGGATCATCGCATGGCGCGGGCTGATGTAACTGCCAAAGGCCCCGGCCAGCGCGATACGATCGACGTGTGCGACACCCTGATGTTCCATGAGCAGCCGCACGCCGGCATACAGCGCCGCCTTGGCCAATTGAATCGCGCGGACGTCGCTTTGGGTGACCACGATCGGCGCGCCGGTAGCGGTTTGCGCGGCGTCCGCGAGCACGTAGCGCCCGGTGCGGCCTTCGAATTGCACGCGCGGCGAACGCTCGGCGGCCTGTTCGTCGAAGCGGCCGTCGGAGGTGATAATGCCGGCCAGGAACATTTCCGCCACGGCCTCGATGATGCCGCTGCCGCAGATGCCGGTAGCGCGCGCCTGGCCAGGCACTTCGTCCGCGGCCTGCGGCTCCACCCAGGCCTCATGGCCGATGACCTTGAAGCGCGGCTCGAGCGTGGCGCGGTCGATGCGCACGCGCTCGATGGCGCCCGGCGCAGCGCGCTGGCCATGGGTGATTTGCGCACCCTCGAATGCCGGCCCGGTCGGGCTTGAGGCGCACATCATTCGCGTGCGGTTGCCGAGCGAGATCTCGGCGTTGGTCCCCACGTCGATGAGCAGCATCGCTTCATCTTGCTTGTGCGGCGCCTCGGCCAAAAGGGCCGCCACGTGATCGGCTCCCACATGCCCGGCGATACACGGCAGCACATGCACGCGCGCGCCGCGATGGAACGCCAGCCCCAGGTCGCGCGCCTTCATGTCGAGCGGTCCGGAGGTAGCCAGCGCGAACGGCGCACCGCCCAGCTCAACCGGGTCGAGGCCGAGCAGCAGGTGATGCATGATGCTGTTGCCCACCAGCACGCTGTCGACGATCTCGCCCGCGGTGAAGCCGGCCCGCACGGCGGCCTTCTCGGCCAATTCGTTGATCGCGCGGATGACCGCACGGTGCATACGCGCCACGCCTTGCGGCTCGCTCATGCCGTACGACACCCGGCTCATCAGGTCTTCGCCGAAGCGCACCTGAGGATTCATCATCGATTCGCTGGCAAGCACGGCGCCGGTGCGCAAATCGCACAGGTGGGCTGCAATGGTCGTCGATCCTACATCCACCGCCAGGCCGACCAGCCGCTCCACATAACCGGGCTCGATGCGCAGCACCTCGCGCTCGTCCCACAGGGTGAGGGTCAGCGTGCTTCCGCCGCGGCGCAGCGCCGGTTGCAGGCTGGGCAGCACGGCCGTGTCGAGCACCGGCGACGCGATCTGCCATTGTTCACGCAGCGCCTGCTCCACCCTTTGCCAATCCCCGCGATGGTCGCCCAGGCTGGCCGGGGTCACTTCTATATAGATGAGCCGCACTGCGGGCTGAATGGTTATCGTGCGCTCGGTGGCCTCTTTGGCGATGACCTGTTTGCGCGCCTGGCTTTCCTCCGGCACGCTGACCAGCACTTCGCCCTGCACGCGGGCGGCACAGGCCAGCCGTCGGCCGTGTATATCGAATTTGGCCGCGCAGGCGATCTCTTGCGCCTCGGGCGGCGAGAGGTGACGTGCGGCGGAGGTGAGGCCGTGCTTCTCGTAGCGCCCTTCTTCCACAACGACCTGGCACTTGCCGCAGGTCTGCTTGCCGCCGCAAATCGATTCGAGATCCACCCCCAGTGAGCGGCAGGCGGTGAGCAGGTCGGTCCCCTCGGCGATGAGCCCGCGCCGCCCAGAAGGCACGAGCACGAGCTGGTGTTCGCGGGTTGAGGTTGGCTTGTCGGTCACAGTGTCATCCGTCCCATATCGATGGGTATGCGTTGAGGGCCGGGCCTGCCCCTCCCCCACTCACGGCCTCGCGGCATCTGTCAGCTGCTCTGGCCGGCCGCTTCACGTCGCCGCCGTTCAGTGCGCTCACGCCGGGCGGTCGGCGCGGCGCGCGTCCAGCCTTCGGGCGGGCGCGAGTCCCCGGCCACCAGACCCGCGAATTTGGCGCGCACGCGCGCCTCGACCTCCGGAGCAAATACCGCCGGGTTGTCGCGGGTCAGGATCTCTTGCACTTTGCGCATCGCGCGCGCCTGTGAATCCAAGGCGCCGCGCTCGATCCACTGGGCGCGTGCGTCGCGATCCGAAATCTCGGGCAGGAAGGCGGCCGTCTTCATGCGCTCCAATGTGTGCACGTTGTCCATGAACATGCCCGCCGGCCCCACCTCGCGAATCAGATCGAGCGCCAGGTTGTCCTCGCTGAATTCAAGCCCGCGCTTGGCCCGCTTGGCCATCATGAAGATTTCGTCGTCGATGGCCGCCTTGGCATAATCGAATGCCATCAACGCGTCGAGCAACCCGCCGGTATTGAACATATCCACGCCGGCCGCCAGGCCAAGCGCCAGCGACATGCCGGTCTCGTAGCCAGACTGGGCGTCGTTGAGTTTGGAGTTGGTCAGCCCAATGTAGCCGCCGTTGGGCACATTGTAGAAGCGCGCCATCTGCGCGTGCCCCACGAAGAGCACGCCGGTCTCGATCGCGCCCGGGGCGTAGGCCCCGCTGCGCATATCGGCCACGGTAGGCAATGTGGCGTAGATCGTGGCTTTGCCGGGTCGCACCATTTGCTCGAGAACCGCCGCGGCCAGGAATTCCGCATTGCCCTGGGCCAAAGACCCCAGGAGAGTCAGCGGGGAGGTGAGCCCGGCGTTAGGAACAATGGTCGGGTAGCACGGCAATCCTTGCTCGGTGTAATAGATGAGCATCTGCGTCGAATCGAAATCCATTGTCAGCGGCGAAACCACCGGGCAGTAGTGATGTGTCACGAAAGGATGTGCACGGTAGGCAGCTTCGCTTCCGGCGATGGTGAACGCCAGTTGCAGGATCTTCTCGGTGTCCTCAGGCGGTCCGCTGCCGCGCACCGGCTTGGCGCAGTTCTTGAGCGCGGCATAGAAGCGGGTAAGGCTGAACATGCCCGCCGGGGCGTCTTCGGCTAGAGTCGAAATGGAAAAGACGTCGTACCCCGGGAGTTCGTTCACCAGGTGGGCGATGCGCGCCAGGTCTTCCGAGCGCGCGCGTCGTTCCTGCCCGGTCAGCGGGTCGATAATGTTCGGCGCCGAACTGCCGGTGACCATCACTGGGCTGTCGTCCGGGATCGTCCGGTCGAAGCGCGGATCGCGGCCGCCAAAGGTGAAGGTGGGCGGGATCGAGGCGCGGAACTCTTCAACCACGGCACGTGGGAAGTGCATGATCTCCGTCCCGGGCTGCGGCCGGCAACCATGCGCAGCAAGAATCTCACGCGCTTGGGCATTGCGGATGAGCAGCCCCACCTCGTCGAGAATCTCCAGCGAGGCCTCGTGAACGCGTAGCACCTGCTCGCGGCTCAGCAATTCGTAGTGTTGGGTCATCGCCTCGTCCCTCTCTCACCGCGCGGAGTGCTCGCCTCCCGCGGCGCAGGTCTATAGAGCCAGCGCCGCCGTCTCGGTGACGAATTGAAAACGGTCCCCCCGGTAGTGGTCCTCGCCGTGGTCCACCGGCGCGCCCAGAACATCATATGAAAGCCGGCGCTCAAGCATCAGCGGTGCGCTCAACGGCACGAGCAATTGCTCCGACTCGTACGCGGTGGCCAGCACCGCCTCCAGGCTGAGGCGCGCGCGATGCACATCGACCCCGTAGTGCTCATGCAGCACCTCGTACAACGAGTGCTGCTCGAGATCGTATCGCGCCAGGCGCGCAAAGCGCATGATCGGAAGCGTATAGTGCTCGAGCAGCACCGGCTGACCGTTGAGGAATCGCAGCCGGCGGATGTCGTAGATGGGTGCAAATGCCGGCAGGCGCAGCGCCGCCGCTAGAGCTGCGCCGCACGGCCGCTCCTCAAACGAGACCACCTTCGCTCCCGGCGTGAAGCCTTGCTCGCGCATGCGTTTGGTGAACGAGACGAGTTGCCCGGCCTGGCGCTCGATCTTGCGGTCGGCGATGTACGTACCGGCACCCTGGCGGCGCGCGAGCAGCCCCTGCGCCTCGAGCATCTCCAAAGCACGGCGCAACGTCATGCGGTTCACCCCAAGCATCTGGCTCAGATCGCGCTCGGGCGGCAAGCGATCGCCAGGAGCGAGGCGACCCGAATCGACCCAGGTTAGAAGTCCTTCTGCGATTTGAATGTAGAGAGGCACGCCGGCCACCAGGCGGTTGACCGGTTTGAGCTGGAGAGGATTGAGCGAGGTGTATTCGGCCTTTGGAGAAGCCATTTGTGTCTCTTGGAACTAATTGGTCTGGTGGTATATACCAATCTCGGGGACAGGATAGCATGGGTGGACTTCTGTGTCAACTCACTGATCCCGCCCCCTCTCTCGGGCGGCGAGTCGTCGCGTTTCTCCGACGAGCGCGAACTTTGTGTCTTCGAATCCCGCTGAGCCAGATCGATGGGGCCGCGCTTTTCTCTTCGCCCCTTCGCACTTCGTGCGCATCCACCCTGGTTCTCGCCGGCACGGTTCAACACCCTGCCGAGGGGCGATCTGCCTCACAGGTTCCCTCTCCGTACGAGTGGTTGAAAGGATTCGAGCGATTCGCACCAGGACGTGGTGGCCTAACCGCGGATGCGGGCAAAGTGTCCGTAATCGGGTTGCTGATGTGACGGAGGCCGGGGCGCCGACGTTCGAAAGATCGAGGCCGGACCCTCGTACGGAAGGATTCGGGGGGGCCAATGACCTCGCGGGTGGCTCGGATTGGACCGTTGGGGGTCCCTCGTGCGATGCACGCCCAGAGGCGGCCGCCCGATAACAGAAAGGAGGCCGCAGCCGAAAAGGTCCGGCTGGAGCCTCCATTCGTTCGTGGCGGGAGCGACGGGATTCGAACCCGCGGTCTCGGCCTTGACAGGGCCGCGTGTTAGGCCAGCTACACCACGCCCCCGAGTGCCGCGCATCATACCATACCCCGCGCTGGGCCGTCAATCCAACCTTAGGTACAATCAAGGGGGGCGGCGCAAATTTGCCAGGTGCCGTCCGCGAGATTCGTTATGATGCCCATGCCAACCGCCCCGTTGCCGCATGTCATCTTCTAACCCAGCCCCCGCCTACCTGCGCCTCGGGCGCAAGACGGCTCTCGCCGAGCGGGCCAAGCGCGCCCGCGCGCACCTTTCGGCGTGCGACCTATGCCCGCGCAATTGCGGCGCCGATCGCACTCGCGAAGCCGGCACATGCCGCACCGGACGCGCCGCGCGCATGCTGGCCTACATCCCCAACTTCCACGAAGAGGCGACCATCGTCGGATCGCGCGGCTCGGGCGCGATTCTCTTCGCCGGCGGCGAATTGCGCAAACCCGGCGCGCCGCTTAACGAACAGCGCCCGATGGCCTTCAGCCATGAAAGCTCAGAGCGCGAGGTAACACCCGCCGAACTGGCAGCGTGCATGCTTGAGCTGCAAACCGCTGGCTGCCACAACATCAATCTGGTCAACCCCAGCCATGTCGTGGCACAGATCCTCGAGGCCTTGGCAATCGCCGCCCGCCAAGGTCTGACTGTGCCGCTGGTATACAACTCAAACGGATACGACGCAGCGCAGGCCCTGGCCTTGCTCGAGGGGGTTGTCGACATCTACGCCCCGGAGATGCGCTTCGGTTATACACGCGAGGCGCGCCGCTTCCTCGACGTGCGCGACTACCCACTTATCAACCGCGCCGCACTGCGTGAGATGCACCGCCAGGTGGGCGATCTGGTGGTGAGCGATGACGGCTCCGCCATACGCGGGCTGCTTGTGCGCCACGTGGTGCTGCCTAACCGCCTGGCTGGCACATCCTACGTTGTCCGCTTTCTGGCGCGCCAGATATCACCCCATACGTATCTCCATCTGGTCGACGACTTCCGGCCCACGCGCAGCGCCAAGGGACTTGGCGATTTGTATCGCAAGATCACGCCGCGCGAATTAGAGAGCGCTAAGACCTTGGCCAGCGAAGCGGGCTTGCATCGGTTCGGACGCATCGCGCACATCGAGCGCGGCCCAACGATTGCCGTGTAAGCGGCGCACCGGGCGGCAGCCGCCCATGACCAAAACCCCCGCGTATCTCACTCTGCACCGCTCTGGAGAACTGGGCGCGCGCGCCCGGGAGGCCGCCGGCCGTCTCACCTCCTGCGATCTGTGCCCGCGCCGCTGCCGGGTGGATCGCACAACGCACGCCGGCACCTGCCGCATCGGGCGCTGGGCGCGCGTCGCCTCCTTTGCGCCTCACTTCGGCGAGGAAGCCCCTCTCACCGGGCATCATGGCTCGGGCACGATTTTCTTTTCCGGCTGCAACCTGCGCTGCCAGTTCTGCCAGAACCACACCATCAGCCAGAGCCCCGATGCGCCGGAAGTCGATGCCGGCGAACTGGCCGCGATGATGCTTCACATGCAGGAGCTCGGTTGCCACAACATCAACCTGGTCTCGCCGAGCCACGTGGTGGCGCAGATACTCGAAGCGGTGCACCTGGCCGCGCACCAGGGGCTGCGCCTCCCGCTGGTCTACAACAGTGGCGGATACGATTGCCTCGAGGCGCTGCACCTGCTCGAGGGCGTGATTGATATCTACATGCCGGATATGAAGTATTCCGACGCGCGGGTCGGGCTGGCTTACTCGCACGCCGCCGATTATCCGGCCGTCAATCGGGGCGCCGTGAAAGAGATGCATCGCCAGGTTGGGGATTTGGTGCTGGATCCCGAGGGCCTGGCCGTGCGTGGGCTGCTGGTTCGGCATCTTGTCCTACCCAACAATCTGGCGGGGACTCGTCAGATCGCACGCTTTCTCGCGCACTCGATCTCCCGCGCGACGTATCTGAACCTGATGGACCAGTACCGCCCGGACTATCGCGCGGGCCAGCACGCCGACATCTGCCGCCCGCTGACCCAGGAAGAGTATGCGCGGGCACGGTCGGCCGCCGAAGCCGCCGGCCTCACCCGCTTCGCGTGATCCCCGCACGCCGGGTGGTCATTCCACACGCCCACCGACACTCTCGGTGGGTCGCTCTTTGTAGAGGACCCGGCGCGCGGTAGAATGCCGCGTGCCTAGCGTTCGCAATGCGCCATGTCTCGCGGCACGTAAGACCGGTGAGCGAGGGAATGAGGAACTATGACCACGAATCCGAAACGGTTGTTGGCCGTGCTGGCCCATCCGGACGACGAAACCTTCGGCACCGGGGGCACGCTGGCCCTTTACGCGCGCTTGGGCGTGGAAGTGCATCTTGCCTGCGCCACGGCCGGCGAGGTGGGCGAGGCTCCCCCGGACCTCAAAGGCTTTGCCTCGGTCGGCGAGATGCGAAAATCAGAGCTGCGTTGTGCGGCCCAGACGCTCGGCCTGACCCAGGTGCACTTCCTGGGTTATCGCGATTCGGGAATGCCCGGCTCGCCTGACAATCTCCACCCACAGGCGCTGGCTGCCGCGCCCCTCGAAAAGGTGGCGCGCGAGGTCGCGGCGCTCATCCGCCGAATCCGCCCGCAAGTTGTGATTACTTTCGACCCGATCGGCGGTTATCGGCACCCCGATCACATCGCGATTCATAACGCGACGGTCGCCGCCTTTCGCATCGCCGGCGACGATAAGATCGTGCTCGACGGGCTGCCCGCCTTTGCACCGCAGAAGCTGTACTTCCACACCTTTGGGCGCGGCTTCCTGCGCCTGGCCGTGCGATTGCTGCCACTCTTCGGCCGAGACCCACATCATTTCGGCAAGAACGGCGATATCGATCTGACCTCATTCGCGGGTGTTGATTTTCCGGTGCACGCCTCGGTATCGATCCGGCGAGTCATGAAGCTCAAAGAAGAAGCCTCCGCCTGCCATTCCAGCCAGGGCGGCGGACGCATGTTGGGGCCGCTGGCTTTCCTGCAGCGCTGGCTCGCTGCCAGCGAGCACTACATGCGCGCAGTTCCTGCGCCTGTGCCGGGACGCCGCGAGCGTGATTTGTTCGAGGGCGTGACCTGAGGCCAAGCGATCATGTGCGAGAGGGCATAGCACGCCTTACACTTGGCCGCCCGCGGACGGCACACGCCCAAATCCCCGCGCACGAAGGATGCGCGCGGCGCAGCCTCGCGAGCTGCTCCGGCGTTTCGGCCATTCCATGCCTCCTCCATGTCATTCCGAGGGGCAAAGCCCCGGGAAATCTCGACTGGCGATAGGAGAGAGGATTGCGGGCAAGGCGTAGCCTCTCCCGCGTAGGGGCACGCCATGGCGTGCCCCAACAGGGATGAGGGGAAGATGTCATTGTCGGCCTCGGCGGGTTCCGGGGTGAAGCAATGTTGGAGCGGCGAATTTCGCGACCACGGGGTAATGGGGAACAGGAAGTAGGCCGGATCGCGCGCAGCCCACTCGCTCACGCAAGGCGCTCTGGTTTCCCGCTAGGTACACGCGGGAATGACGAACATGAGAACACAGATCAGAGAGGAACCGCCTGGGGATTGCCGGGCGGCTGTAGCTCATTCACGCGCGGATATCCTCACGCGCCGGTCAGAATATGCCGGGCGATGACCATGCGCTGCACCTCGCTCGTCCCCTCGCCGATGGTCATCAACCGCGCGTCGCGATAGATGCGCTCCACCGGGTACTCCGACGAGTACCCGTAGCCGCCGTGAATCTGAATCGCATTCCGGCAGACTCGCTCCGCCACCTCGGTGGCGAGCAACTTACCCATGGCCGCCTGTAAGGCGAACGGCTGGGCGCCCTGTTTGAGCCATGCCGCGCGATAAACCATCAGCCGTGCGGCCTCGATCTCCGTGGCAGCATCGGCCAACATCCACTGGATGGCCTCGAACTCGGCAATTGGACGACCGAAGGCGGATCGTTCCTTGGCGTACTTGATTCCCTCTTCGAACGCCGCCTGGGCGAGCCCCACGCCGAGAGCACCGATGCCGATGCGCCCACCGTCAAGTATCTGCAGCGCCTGCGCCAGTCCGCGGCCAGTTTCGCCGAGCAGGTTCTCCTGCGGCACGCGGACTTCATCGTAGGCGACGGCGTGCGTTGGCGAGCCGTGCAAACCCATTTTCTTCTCCGGCGCGGCAATGTTCAACCCGGGAGCATTGGTCGGCACGATGATCATGCTCATCGACCGCGTCCCACCCGCCGGATCGGTGCGCACCAGGGTCACGATCACATCCGCCACGCTGGCATTGGTCACCCACATCTTGCTGCCCTGGATGACCCATTGCTTTCCATCCAGATGGGCGCGGGTCTTCACGCCTCCCGCCAAATCGGAGCCGGCGCCGGGCTCGGTGAGCGCGAGCGAGGCCAGGTGCCCTGCTCCAGTGGCGAGCGGCCGAAGCCACTTTTCCTTTTGAGCCGGCGTGCCGAAGAGCGCCAGCGCGCCGCACCCGAGCCCGTTGTGAGCGGCAATAGAGAGGGCCGTGCTGCCGCAAGCCCTGCCCAACTCTTCGATGGCGATCGCGGCACTGACAGCATCAACACCGGAACCGCCGAATTCCTCCGGTACGTTCAATCCTAGCAAGCCCAACGGTCCCATCATGGACACGGCTTCCCAGTTGAACTCGCCGGTTTCATCCACGTGCCGAGCGCGCGGTTTGACCATTCGCTCGCAGAAGGTGCGGATCGAATCACGCCACATGCGTTGTTCATCGGTGAGGTTGAAATCCATGGCGCCCTCCACAGGCAGATGGGTGGTGACCGCGGCGAGGTGAACCCAAGGCAGAAGTGAGGGTAACGCGCACGCGGCAGAAAGATGGAGACTTGGGGCGCGGGGTCGGCCCGACTCCCCTCGACGATTGTTGCACCGCGCAGGATTAGGGAGAGCCTGGTGCAGCATGCCGGCCCGTAAGGTTCACGCCCGCCGGGCCACTCCGTAGTGCGTGGATGATACACCGCGCGCCAGCCCGACGCGAGTCGCACTGAGCCTGTGGCCTCGAGGGGCAGGGCATGGCGCACAAGCGAGTGACGCGTGACCTCCCCAAGAACGCAAACGGCCGCGGGTACTCCGCGGCCGATGAGGTCTGTAGTGCGCGTTCAGCCTGCTCAGGGCGTCTCGGTGACCGGAAGTGTGGGGGTCACCGTCGGCCCGCCGACGGCCGATTCCCACCTGTAGAGTGTCTGCGGTGAACCGTAGAAGTAGATCTCCAGGATGCGACGGAAGATGGGCGCGGCATACTCCGACCCCTCACCGGCGTTCTCGACAATGACGGCAATGGCGATGTCGGGCTTGTCGGTGCGTTGCAGGAAGGTGTAACCCGTGAACCAGGCATGTGGCAGGCGCGGCAGGTCTTGCGCCGTTCCGGTCTTGCCCGCCACGGCCGGCCAACCATAAAAGGTGGGCCGCGCCGTTCCGCCTGGGGCATTAGTCACACCGCGCATGCCCTCCTGAATGACAGCCAGGTTTTCGGCACTGAGCGGAAGCGTGCCGCGAACCTCGGGCGCCAAAGCAAAGACGGGCTCGTCCTCAGCGTGTTGGATCGACTGCACCAGCTGCGGCCGGTAGAGCGTGCCGCCATTGCCCAGCGCGGCCGCGAAATCCGCCACTTGCAGCGGCGTAACTTGCAGCACTTGCCCGATGGCCATGTTCACCGCATCGCCCGCGAGCCACGGCTCACCTTGTTCGGCTTTCCAGGCCGGGTCCGGGATGAACCCCGGTTCTTCCTCGATGACCCCGATGCCGGTGAGTTTGCCCAGCCCGTACCCGCGCGCCATGTTGGGGATGATCCACGGATCGCGGTTGAAGAGATCCAGCCCGATGTGCCAGAAGAAAGGATTGCACGATCGAATCAATCCCTGCACCAGGTTGAGCGTTCCGTGCGGCGGCTTCTCCTTCTCCACCGTCCAATCGGTAAGCGTGAGGCCCGGCAGTTCGCGGAAGTAGCCATCGCACGTGTAGGTGGAAGCCGCGGTATAGGCTCCCGACTGAAGTGCACCACCAATGGTGATGAGCTTGAAGACCGAACCCAGCGCATACTGTCCCTGGGCGGCCCGGTTGAGTAGCGGCACGCGCTGGTCGTTGAGAATCTCCGGCAGGAGATACTGGCTGTTGAAGTTTCCCAGGATGAACAGATTCGAATCGAAGCCCGGGCTGGAGACCATGGCCAGCACTTCGCCCGTATCCCGGCTGAGCACCACTGCGGCGCCGGTGAGATGGCCGAAGGCGTAGCGTTCGACACGCGCTTGCAGCGATCGGTCGAGGGTGGTGTTGATGTCGTAGGCCGGCTGGCTTTGCCGTTGGGCCAGGGTCGAGAGCACGCGCCCATCCGCCGCCACCACGTACAATGTGCCCCCGTGCGTCCCGGCCAGGGAGGCCTCACCCCACTGCTCGAGGCCCTGCACGCCCACCAGTTCGTCGCCCAGGTATCCCTTCGCCAGGTAATCGTCGAGCTGCTCTTTGGGCACCTGCGCCACGTAGCCGATCACGTGCGAGGCGATGCCGCCGCCGTAATAGGTGCGGCCCTCGTTGCTCGAGATGCGGATGCCGCCCATGCCGCTCAACACGCCGTAGCGCTTGCCCACTTCTTCGCGTGAGACCTCCCCCAAGGGAACATACCAGTCCGGCAGGGCGTTGGCGTATTTGAGGCGAATGGTCTCGGTATTCATGAGGAGCAGCCGGCTGAGTTCACGCAGCAGGCTTTCTTCATCAACGATTTCGCCCGGGACGATGCCCAGCGACAGGGTTTCGGATTCGTAGGCCAGCGGGTCGCCATAGCGATCGTAGATCGTGCCGCGTGCAGGGATGTCTGCTTCGAGGACCAGCCGCCCGCCGCCTTTGAGTTCCGGCAGGATCAACCCGTCATCCCAGACGATGCGCCAGGCATCGCCTTCCATCACCAGCGGCAAGGTCATCTCGCGCGAGAATTCGCCCGCCATGCCGGAGGTGTAGCTGATGCGCGTGCTGACCTCGGCGTTGGGCGAGTTGACCTGCGTGGCAAGGATTTCGGCGCGCACCTGCGTGATCGCTGCTTTGCGGCGGAAATCTTCGTAGCGCGCAGTGAAGTCCTCGGCGCTGATCGCGCTCCGGCTTCCGGCCGAAACCAGGGCATACATGGCATCGAAGGCGCGCTCGTTCCACGCGGCCAGGAACTGCCCGGCCACCTCGTTGGGATCCTGGCCGGCGATAATCGTCACCTGCGGCGCAGGCAAGCTGGGCGTGGCCGAGCTGAAGATCGGCACACCGCCGTTGCACGCGGCCAGCGCGCCGGCGGCCGTCAGAAGCGCTACACCGAGCGCCAACGGCTGCAGGCGATGCCGCACGCGTCGATTGATCGTTAGCGTGGCGATGATGGGCCTCACAGGCGCGGATTGTACCAGCCTGCGCACCCGGACAACAAACCGGCCGCGCTGAGGAGCGCGGCCGGTTGACCTCTCGCGTTACTTGCCGATGACCATACCCGCCGGGTCAATCTCATGCAGCAGTCGGCGCTCCTCCTCAGTCGGCGGGGCGTTAACCTCCAGCGTATCGGCCACCTGGATCTTGAAACCACTCGCGGCCTGCACCTCGGCCACCGATACGCCCGGATGCGTCGCGCGCAGCCGCAGTTGCTTGGTGCTCTCATCGAAATCGAAAACCGCGAGCTGAGTGAGTACCCGGTACGGTCCCGTCCCGGCCGGTAGCCCGGCCCGTTCGCGCGCCCCCGGGCCGTCGATGTACCCAGGCGTGGTGATGAAGTTGACCCGCTCGACAAAGCGGCGCGTATCCTGGCGAATGATGATCATGGTCCGCTGGGCCAGCGAGCCCACGTCATTGGCGCCCCCGGAGCCGGGCAAACGCACCTCGGGCGCCTCCCACGGGCCGATGACCGTGGTGTTGAGGTTGCCGTAGCGGTCCATCATCGCCCCGCCCAGGAAACCGAAATCCACGTAGCCCGCCTGGCAGGCGCTCATCACGTTGTGCATGCTGGAGGCGGCCGAGGCATGATAGAAGGTCCGCGAATCGCCGACCGAGACCGGCAGGGTGGGCACACGCGGCCCCACCCCGCCCGCCTCGAAAATGATCACCAGCCCCGGCGCATGCATGCGCTGGGCGAGGATGGCCCCGATCATCGGCAACCCGGTGCCCACCAGCACCGTGCGCCGGTCCTCCAGCATACGCGCGGCCACGCAGGCCATCAGTTCCATCGCGGTGTATGCAGGTTGGGATGCGGTCATGACGGCCTCACTTCTTTTGCAGCCAGGGGGCGCGCAGCGGCTGCCGCAGATGCTCGACATCCTCGAGGTAGGCTCGCTTGGTTGCACCGCCGATGTGCTCGAGGTAGGCAGCGAAGTCGGACATGTTGTAAACGTATCGATCAAGATAGTCGCGCGTGCCTTCCGGCGTCTTCGACACGTCGAGCCACTCGCCGATGTGTTCCTCGTCGAAGTAGTACAGGTAAGGCATGGTGGTCGGATGCGCTCCGAAGGGCACCTCGCACACGGCATCCACCACATAGAAGGGAATGGCGGTGAGCCACGGCCGTTCCTGGATGACCTCATGCGCGACGATCTCTTCGGCGGTGATGATGACCCGCCGTGCCGCGCGCGCCAGCTCCCAATCCATGATCAGTATGCCGTCGATCTGCGCGTTGCCGTACATGTCGCAGCGCGGCACATGGAACACGGCCACGTCCGGGTAGGCGGCCGGGATCAGGCAGACCGGTTTGCCGCTCCACGGGTCGCGCGCCACTTTGCAGGCACTGTGGGTGAACGTATCGGAGCCGAGCATGTTGCGGGAAGGGATGAATGGGACGCCCAGCATGCCGGCCAAGAAGCGCCACTGATACCCGGCATTGGAGATCTCACCGACCACGCGGCACGCGCCGCTCTCCACCGCGCGGCGACTTGCAGGCGAGAGGCCGCGCAGCTCCTGGGCGAAAGCGTAGGCGACCTCGATGCGATCGACACAGCCCGAACCGATGAGCAGGTCTGCATCGTGCACCGCCGTTTTCCCCGCGAGCACGAGGTGCTGGCGGCGCTGGCGGATGATCTCATACACCACCGCCATGGCAACGCGGATGTGGCCGAAGCCGCCCATCGCCAGGTAATCGCCATCGTGAACGAATTCGCGCACCGCCTGCGGCACGCTCATGCGCTTGTCACGCAGCTCGCGCGACTTGTTCTCGAGCACCCAGCGCCGGTTCTCGTCCGGGTCGTGCCAGCCGATGAGTTCGCCCCTCCCTTGCTCAAGCATCTCCATGGTTTGCCTCTCCCATCGCGGGCCGAACTCCTCGGGGCGCGTGCTGCGCCTCGGCTCCCGCGTAAGCACACCGGCCGCGCCCCCTTCGTGCGGGCCGCGGCCGGTTAGTCGGTTTGAGGATGAACACCCCCGCGGCAGGCGTGCCACAACCTACCATAGGCGTTGGTGCGCGCATGATGTAGGGCGAGTCGCGGACTGTCCGTCACTTCTCCCCGCCTGCGTCGTGCCGAGCTCTTATCGGCCGGAGAGCGCCTGGAAGTAAACCTGCAGCACGGTCTCGGCCGGCTTGCCGTGCACCGAAGGCGAGGCGTCGCGCAACCCCACAGCCGGATAGTAGCCCCAGGCGACGAACCCGCTCACCCAATCCCGTGCGGCCGCGTTGGCCAGCAGCGCCTGATAGGCGTTGGCTTGGACGTTCAGGTTGGGGGCGATGGCAAGCGCCAGTGGCGAGCCGGAGGTCAGCGCCTCCAGCGCCAGACACGCGCCGCTGGTGTCGTTCGGGCAGCCGCTGGCGCCGCCGTTGGCCGAGGCCCAGGCTGCGGAAATGACAATCGGCTTGCCCAGCGCGCGCAACACGGCCACCTTGCCATCCAAGAGTGCCCCGGCGGAGGCGGACATCTCCTCCAGGCTGGCCCCATCATTCGCGCCCAGCGGCGACCGCACTTGAACGTAGATCTCATCCACCTCGTCCAGGAAGAGCGGCGGCATTTGCAGTTGGTCGGTGAGCAAGAGCTCCACGGCCATCCGCCCGCCGAAGTGATTGCGTAAATCGCGAATCAGCACCCGCCAGCGGATCTCGGCGTCCGCCGGTGCCCCGGCGGCGCCCGGCATAGCCGGGACCACCGATGTGCGCGCCACTACCAGTTCTTCCACGCCGGCTTGCTGCGCGAGATCGGCATAGCCCACCAGGAAAGTGCGGTAGGCGGTGAACCACGCATTCCACCATTCGGTGCTCTTCGGCGCTGCGGCCCACCAATCGCCGAGCGAACCACTCAGCGGGAGCAGGTCCGGCGCCAGCACGGTGCGCAAGCCGGCCGAGCGCGCCGAGCCGAGCTGCGCCAAGAGGTCCTGCCGCAGCGGCGAGTTCAATCCAGGCAGATAGACAAGGTCCGGCAGCGGAGTGACCGCGGCCGCATACCACGCAGGGCTGAGCACGAGCGAGTTGAGGCGCAGGCCCACCAGGTCCACCAAGGTCGGGTCGAACGGGCGGCGCCATGGCGCAGAGGTCAATACCACACCGCTGCGGAAGTCCGGCCGCGCAGCCGGTGACGCGAGGACCAGTGCCGGCGCGGGGGCATCGCTCCAGGCAACCCAGGCTTGCACCGTGTCGGCCAGCGATTGGGCTTGAGCCGAGGGTGTGAACTGCCGCCCCGCCGGGTTGGCGCCGGCCGTGGCCGTGTCGTCGGCCACGCCGCAGTCGCCGTTGCGGCAGTAGCGGTACGCCACCGGCCCCGGCCATTCGAGGGGGCTGAACAGCGTGTAACTCCAGCGCTGTGGCCCGGCGCTCCACATCGGCACCGGATTCATCCAGATGCCCGGGAAGGGCGCGAATTGTATCGAGACGCTCTCTGTCGTCGGCGTGCCGGTTGGCACGCTGGCGTCGAAGCTCACCGCACCGCCTGCCGAATGCCAGGTGATCACGCCGTCGGTTTGCAGCACGTCCATCTGCGGCACGTCCAGCTCGCGCACCACCAGTGCGCTCGTGCCGTCTCGCTCCGCATTCCAGAAACCGTCGCCCAGGCTGAACTTGTAACGCAGGTGGTACCCCACCGGGAGTGAGACCACCGCCACCGAGGTTCCGTCCGGCAACGGGGTGAGTGTGAGGGCGCGTGTGGGTTCGATGAGCGAACCTGCGGCCGCGGGCTGGAAGGTGCTGCCCAGCGAAAGCAGGTTGCCGACCAACCGCACCGGCGCGCCGGCCGGCGTATCGGCCGGCAGGTAGACGTGCAGGGTCACCGACACCCGCGGTGCCGGCACAAGCTGGACATCGGCCGGAGTCTCCGCGCCGTCGGCCACGATGGCTTCTTGTTGGAACACGCGATAGTTGCCGTCCGGGTCGAAGTAGACCAGCATATGCTTGCCGGCCGGCACCGAATCGAACTTGTAGGCGCCCGCCGAATCGGTCCAGGTGCGCATGCCCGCCACCGAGACCATCAGGCCGGGAATGGCCAGGCCGGTGGCCTGGTCGCGCACCAGGCCGTGCACCCGGCCGGAGGGACGCGTGTAGGTTGTGGTCAGCCACCGCGAAATCTGGTCATCGACGGTATTCGCACCGGTCACGAGGAACAGGCGGTAATCGACGCCTTCGCCGTTGGGCAAAGCCTCCAGCGTTTCGCCCTCACCGCGCAGCGAGTAGCGGTAGAAGACAAGCCGCCCGCGAGGCAGATCTGCGCGTGCCTCCCACTTACCCTCGCCGATCGCCTCCATCGCGATCACCGTCGAGTTGAGCGCCAAGCTGGTGACTTCATCCAGCAGGTTGAGCACAACCTGAGACTCCGAGTCCGTGCCCTCGGGCACCGTGACAATGAAGGTCACTGGCAAGCGGGCGGCGGGGGTGGTGGTGGGAAAGGGATAGCGCGTGGGTGCCGGACCGCCACCGATCCCGGGAACGCCGCCGCATCCCACCAGCAGCGTTGCAGCAACCGCACCCAGCCCGGCGCGCGTCAGCCATCGCCGGGCCTTCAGTTGCCAGTGTGTTATTCCAGATCGTTTCATCATCATCCATCCATCGGCGCGGCGCACAGCGCGCGCCTTATTCAACGATTGGCTTGTGCGCTTCGAGCAGTCTGCACCCGACGCACGCGACGCAGGCGGGCTTGCAGGGCGGCGCCCAACGGCGGGCGCCCCGGGCTAACGGCTGTCGGCCGCCGCCCGGTCCTCGGCCTTGTCTTCTGCGGGGGGCTCGAGCATGGGCGCCGGAGGCGGCAGCGACTTGAGAAACTTCATCGTCACCGTTCCGCACTTTGCGCATTTGCCCCGCGCTGCCGGCCGCCCGTTGCGGGTGTTGAGGTATTCCACCTCCACCATCGGGCGTTGGGCCTTGCAGCGCACGCAATACGCTTGGATTTCCTGGGCCATAGGCTGCTGGCTGGCACTCCCGACGGGATAATAGCACAAATGCCCGGTCGCGCTTGGCTGCATGCGGCACCTCCAGACATCGGCGCGCTTCGGCTGAGGGCTGCAACCGGCGTGCCAGCGCATGCTTCAATCCATATTGACGAGGGACGGTAAAGACTGCAACCTCGTTCGGCAAGTCGTACGTTGGCGCAACTATCTATGCGGTGGTCTTGGGACTTGTCTGGCGCTGGTTCTCCTCCGCGTGGCGGCCCGGCTTGCCTCGCTCGCTCCGCGTCGGGCAAAGACCGTCAAGTCCGCGGCGGGACAAGATCGTCATCCCCGCGAAAGCGGAGACCCAGGACGAATACGCATGCTACAGGAATGAGACGCGCGAAGAGGTGATACACAAGCGCTTGGCCAATCGCCGGTCCGGCGCAGCATCCGAGGCTCGGGGTCGGTGATGCGCCCGGATTCCCGCTTTCGTGGGAATGACATTCGGGGTGTCGACCGAGCGTCATGACCGGCACGGAGCGTGGTGCTGGCCGGCCGTTATTTCGGCTCGTCATCCCCGCGTGCTCGAAGCGGGGATCCAGGAGGGCAATCGAAGACAAGGCATGAGCCAACCTCATAGTGCCATTCCCCGACCCCATCAAGAACGCACGGCGTGTGTGTTCCTTTAGCCTGACCCAAACCGCAATCTCGCGCCAGACTTCGCGGCCTGCCCCTCTTTGCGCCCGCCTCGATCGTAGCGGCCCTGCCCAGCCTTCTCCCTTAGACATTGCATTGGTGCCTTGAAGGCCGCCCAGTTTCGGGGTATCCTCGGGCCTGCGGTGAGCCGATACGGTCGCGCGGGGTTGTCTCGCGCGATCTCGCATAACGAGGCGGGTCGGCCACAAATCAACT
This sequence comes from Anaerolineales bacterium, assembly GCA_035288225.1. Taxonomy (GTDB): domain Bacteria; phylum Chloroflexota; class Anaerolineae; order Anaerolineales; family RBG-16-64-43; genus RBG-16-64-43. The sequence continues at coordinate 34,937 of DATEAT010000052.1, forward strand.
CAGTACTGGAGGAGACGAGAAATGTCGAGGTTCGCTGTTATTCTTGTGCTTGCCACTGCACTCACGCTGGGATGCAGCCTGACCAGCGGTGCCGCCTCAAGTGGCGGCGATACCAGCATCTTGTTCCAGGATGATTTCTCCGACACGGGCAGCGGGTGGGATAGCACCACCACCGACAGCGCGTTGACCGACTACGCCAGCGGCGCGTACCGCATCTGGGTCAACGACACCAACAGCGATTATTGGGCAAACCCCGGCCTGAGCTTCACCGACGTGCGGATCGAGGTTGAAGCGACCAAAGTCGGCGGGCCGGACGACAACGACTTAGGGGTCATCTGCCGCTACCAGGACACCGAGAACTTCTACTTCGCCCTGGTCTCGAGCGATGGCTTTGCCGGCATCGGCAAGACCAAGGCCGGGCAGCAGACGCTACTGACGGGCGACAACCTCTCGCCGACGGATGCTATCAACAAGGGCAACAGCAAGAACACCATTCGCCTCGACTGCCTGGGCAGTTCGCTCTCACTGCTGGTCAACGGCACCCAGGTTATCACGGCGACCGACTCCGACTTTGCCAAAGGCGACGTGGGTCTGATGGCGGGGACGTACGATACTCCGGGCACCGACATCCAATTCGACAATTTCGTCGTGCGCGCGCCGTAAGCCGGCCCGTGCCCTCAGTGCCTTGCAGCGGCGATCGCCGCTCGGCCGTACATCTCACAGCGCCCGCCTCTGGCGGGCGCTGTCCGTTGCGCGGCGGATATAATCCGGCGTGGCCGCGGATTCTCGCGCGAGGCCCAGGTGAGCGATGCGCGTCTTCTTCGATACGGTCGGCTGCCGGCTCAACCAAAGCGAGATGGATTCTCTTGCCGCCGAGTTCCACGCTGCGGGCGACGAGATCCTCGCGCGCCCGGCCCAGGCCGAAGTGGTTGTGCTCAATACCTGCGCCGTGACGCGGGAGGCTGAGCGCGATTCGCGCAGCGCCGCCCGCCGCCTGCATGCTCTGGCGCCTCAGGCACGCCTCGTGCTCACCGGCTGTTGGGCCACACTCGCGGCGGGCGAAGCGCACGCGTTGCCGGGCGTCAGCCGGGTGGTCGCGAATGCGGGCAAAGCGGCACTGCGCGAGAGCCTCACCGGGGCGCAAAGAGATGCCCTTATTGGCCGCGCGGCGCCCCCCGCTCCGCGCCGGCGCACGCGCGCCTTCCTTAAAGTGCAGGACGGCTGCGACAACTGCTGCACCTTCTGCGTCACGCGTCTGGCGCGCGGCGCCAGCCGCAGCCGGCCCCTGCTCGATGTCCTGGCGGACGCGCGCGAGCTGCATGCCCGCGGCGCCCAAGAGATCGTGCTCACCGGTGTCCAGCTCGGCGCGTACGGCCGGGAATGGGGGCGCGGACCGGCGCTGGAGGGCCTGTTGCGCGCGTTACTCGAGCATACGGAGGTGCCCCGCCTGCGCCTGTCATCGCTCGAGCCATGGGACCTGGCCGCCTCTTTCTTTGAACTGTGGGCCAATCCGCGGCTATGCCCGCATCTTCATCTTCCGCTGCAATCCGGCGCCTCGGGCACGCTGCGCCGCATGGGCCGGCGCATCACGCCCGAGGGGTACGCCCGAATGGTCGAGGGTGCGCGGCGGGCCATCCCCGATGTAGCCATCACGACCGACGTGATCGTCGGCTTCCCGGGTGAGAGCCGCCTCGAGTTTGAAGAGAGCCTGCGCCTGGTTGAGGAAATGCGATTCGCCGACGTGCATGCCTTTCGGTTTTCGCCGCGCGCGGGCACCGCCGCAGCCCGCTTCGGCGATCGCCCGGTACCCAACCAGGTGCGCGCGCGCATGGCCATGCTGCGCGAGGTCACTCAGGCCTCGTCCGAGGCCTTTCGCAGCGCGCTGCTCGGGCGGACCCTGCCCGTGTTGTGGGAACGTGAGCCCCACTCCACCCCCAACGGCCTGCAATGGCACGGGCTGACCCACAATTTCCAGCGCGTGCAATGCGCGGCGCGAGCCGGCCTGGCTAACCGCATCCTCCCGACCCGCCTCGCCGCGCTGGAGAACGGCGTCTTTCTCAGCCTCCCCGCCACAGACTCGAGCGAGCCAACCGTTTGTCAGGACGGACCATGAACTCCCATCCCGAGTGCCTCTTCTGCAAGATCGTGACTCGCGCCGCGCCGGCGCAGATCATCTATCACGACGAATGGGTCACCGCCTTCCGCGACATCCACCCCGCGGCCCCGGTTCACGTACTGATCGTCCCCAACCGTCACGTGACGGGGTTGAACGAGCTGGGCGAGGCGGGCGCCGACCTCGCCGCGCGGTTGCTGCTGGCTGCCGCGGATGTCGCCCGCCGGGAGGGCGTGCACGAGAGCGGGTACCGCGTGATCATCAACACCGGCGCCGACTCCGGACAAATCGTCCTCCATCTACACCTGCATCTCATCGGCGGCCAGCACATGCGCTACCCGATCGGCTGAGCCTGCCAGCCTCCCACCCCGCCCAGGCGGTATAATCGCCGGCGATCTCGCAGAAAGGACCTTGGCCACCTGAATGATCGACGTCAACGATTTGCGCAAAGGGGTTACCTTCGAGTTGGACGGGCACCTGTACAAAGTTCTCGAATACTCGCACAACAAGCCCGGCCGCGGCAATGCCACTATTCGCACCCGCGTGCGCGATCTGCGCACCGGCGGCACGATGGACCGCACCTTCCAATCCGGCGATCGCGTGCAGGACATCCGCCTCGACCACCACATGGCCTCCTTCCTGTACGCCGACGATAACTTCCTGTACTTCATGGACAGCCAGACCTACGAGCAATCGCCCATCGCCCGGGCGGTGATCGGCGAGGGACAAGGCTTCATTAAGGAAGGGCTGGAAGTCAAGCTCACCTTCTTCAACGGCGAACACCTGGATGTCGAACTGCCGGCCTCGGTCGACCTGAAGGTGGTCCAGGCCGACGCGGGGGTGAGGGGCGATACCGCAACCGGGGCCACCAAGTTGGTGACCACCGAAACAGGCCTCAAGGTGTCGGTCCCGTTGTTCGTCAACGCCGGTGATTCGATCCGGGTGGACACTCGCAACGGGGCCTACCTGACCCGCGTGTGACTGCCGGGAACGGCCCAGGCGGACAGCTGAGGCCCACGAAGGCCGCACGAGCCAACCCTCTACGCGATGCGCACCCCTGCCGGCACTGAATGCCGTTACTACTTCGAGGACTACTTCCGCGGCCGCGAGCGGCGCGAGTGCCGCCTGCTGCCGGCCGCGTCGGCTCATGAATGGCGCCCGGAATTGTGCGGCCGCTGCCCGGTGCCGCGCATTCTGCTGGCGAATGCCTGCCCGAATCTCGTGCTCGCGGCCGGCGTGCGCACGACCTGGCTGGGCCTGGGGCGCCGCATGGAAATCACCGCCCGTTGCCGCAAGAGCGGTGACGCGGTGCGCGAACCGGAAATCGGTTGCGGCCAATGTCACCTCGAATTCGAGAAGATGCGCCTGGGGCCGGACTCCCACCCATGATCTCGACGCTGCTGTGCGACCTGGACAACACGCTGCTGGCCAACGATATGCGGCGCTTCATCAGGGCGTACCTGGCGCTGCTGGGCGAGCACTTGGCGGCCTTCGCCGAACCGGAAGGGATGGTCGCAGCGCTCATGGCGGGTACGCAAGCCATGCTGGCCAATGAGCGCCCCGAGCAATCGCTGCGCCAGGTGTTCGACGAGGTCTTCTACCCTTCGCTGCACCTCGACCCCCAGGCCGTGCGCGGGGCCATCGAAGACTTCTACGTGCGGCACTTTCCAGAGCTGCGCCTTCAGACCCAACCCGTGGCCATGGCTCCCGAGCTGGTCCGCATGGCCTTCGAGCGCAAGTGGAAGGTGGCGGTGGTGACCAACCCGCTCTTTCCACGCACCGCCATCGAGCAACGCCTGGATTGGGCGGGCCTTTCGCCGCAGGCCAACCCCTTCGATCTGATCACCTCTTACGAGGAGTCGCACTTCGCCAAGCCGCATCCCGAGTACTTTGCTGAGGCCTTGGCCCTCCTGGGCTCGCAGCCGGAAGAAACACTGCTCGTGGGCGACGACCTGGAGATGGACATCCGCCCGGCGCAGCGCCTCGGGCTGCGCACGTTCTGGGTGACCGGTGAAACGCACCGCAGCGGCGACGGGAGGCTGAGTGCCGGCTCGCTGGCCGATTTGTATCAGGCGCTGCTCGAAGACGCGGACAAGTGCGGGCAGATCAACCCGCCCGACCCGATGGCGCTGCCGCACGTGCTGCGGGGTCATCTGGGCGCGGTGCTCACCGCTTTTGCCGAGTTGACGGGTTGGTCCATTGGTCCGCTCGATGCCGGTTGGGGACCCACCGAGATTGCCTGCCACCTGCGCGATGTCGAACGCGAGATTACCCAGCCGCGCATCGAAATGCTCACCGGCGGCGAGAATCCGTTCCTTCCGGCGGTCGAATCCGACCTGTGGGCCGAACAGCGTAGCTATCGGGCGCAAAACGGCCCGGCCGCACTGCAGGCGTTTGTCGAGGCGCGCAACCGGACGGTGGACCTGCTGCTCGGCCTGCCGCCGCAGGCCTGGCAGCGACCCGGGCGGCACGCCATCTTCGGCCCGACCACCTTGGCCGAGCAGGTCTCGTTTATCGCCCGCCACGATATGATGCATCTGGATCAGATGCACGCGCGGCCGGCGTATTGAGCCGAACCCGCCGCCTGACGCCCCGCGAAGTGCCGCTTGCCCTGTATCAGTGCTATGCTATAATCCTTCAAACCCCATTGAACTGACCTCTGGAGGGAGGTGAGTCCTCAGCGCAATCACAGCGTCGATTCCGTATCGCCAGCGTATGCATCTGACCTTTGTGAGGGAGGAAGAGAATGAAACGCCTGATCCGGATTACGACCGCGCTCCTCGCACTCAGCCTGATGGTGGCTGCCTGCCAGACCGCGGCTCCCACCGCGGCGCCTGATCTCCTGGCCGATGTCTTATCGCGTGGTATCTTGCGCGTCTCGACCGATCCCAACTATGCGCCGCAGTCATTTCTCAACGACCAGGGCCAGCTCGACGGCTTCGATGTCGATGTGGCCAAGGAAGTCGCCAAGCGCCTGGGGGTCACCGTCGAGTTTGTAACTCCCGACTGGGATACCATCACCGCCGGCCACTGGGGCGACCGCTGGGACATCTCCATCGGCTCGATGACGCCTACCGAAGAACGTGCCCAGGTCCTGTCGTTCACCGAACCTTACTACTATTCGCCCGCACAGTTCGCCGTGCTCAACAGTTCGACCTTGGCCACGGTGCAAGAGCTCAACGGCAAATCGATCTGCGCTGCGGCCGCCACCACCTATGAATCCTACTTGCAGAACAATGGCAGCCTGAGCCTGATTGGGGAAAGCATCATCTACCAGGTGACCGGGGCCCAGGTCGTCACCTACCCCACCGACCAGGAGTGCGCGCAGGCGTGGGCTTCTGGCCGCATGGATTTCGAGGCCTGGCTGACCAACTCCACGACCATTTTTGGCGCGCAAGAGGGCGGCATCCAGGTCAAGAAACTCGGCGACCCGGTGTACTACGAGGCGCTGGCGGTGGCTATCGACAAGTCGGCCAGCAAGGATCCCGCCTCCCTGGTGGCCAAGCTGAGCGAAATCATCACGGCCATGCGCAATGACGGCACCCTTACCGCTCTTTCGATGAAGTGGTACAAGGTCGATCTTGCCCGCAAAGTTGGACAGTGACCCTGTCTTACCGACGAACCGCATAGCCTTTCCAGGAGCCGGGTTTACCTCCCGGCTCCTGGACCATCCCCCGCTGCTGATCGCTCCCGTGGGCCCAGCCAACAATGGACAACTCAACTGATCCTGCACTTGAAGGTCAGAAGGTCGAAAAGCAGGTAGCCGAGCACGTACGAAGGCGCGCCGCGCGGTTTTCGGCCGGCAACTTCGGCTCGTGGGTCGTACTGCTCCTGGCATTGGCCGGATTGATGAGCGCCATCCGCCTCGACTTGAGCTTCATGCTCAAGTGGGTGCCGTTCATCGCCGGCTACACCACCATCACCTCGGTGCTGGTGCCGATGGGCATCCTGTTGCTGGGCACGGCGGCCATCGGCTTTCCGGCCCGCCGCTGGATGGCCGTCGGCGCGACCCTGCTGCTCGGCTTCACTTCCGTGTGGATGTTGGTGGGCGGCGTGGTCTTGCTCACCACGCCCAACACCATCCTGGGAGTGAATGCCGAAAGCGCAGCAGTTCTGGGCCGCGCGGATTCCGCAAGGCGATTGATCGTGGCCGGCGTGCTGATGCTGGCCGGCGCGGGTCTGGCTTACATCGCACGCGGCGAACCCAAGCGGCGGCGGCGCATCATGCTGCCGCTGCTGGTGCTGGGCGGCATAGTCTTCGTCGTCGGCCTGGGCTCGCAGTCTCTGTCGGTGAACACCTCGTTTCACCCGCTGCTCTCGGTGCCCATCCCCTTCGTTGAAGGCGTGGGCCTGACCATCGGCATCTCACTGCTTTCAATCCTATTCGCCATGGGCCTGGCGCTGGTGGGCGCGTTGGGGCGGCTCTCGCGTTTCCCTCCCTTTTACGCCCTGGCTACCTTTTACATCTCACTTATCCGCGGCACGCCGCTGGTGGTGCAGATCTTCTTCGTCTTCCTCGCGTTGCCGCAGATCGGCCAGGCTCTGCACGTCACCTGGCTGACGTGGGACCCGGTGCCCTCGGGCATCTTCGCCCTGTCGCTCAACTACGGCGCCTACATGACCGAGATCTTCCGCGCCGGGATACAGTCTATCGGCAAGGGGCAGACCGAGGCCGCCTATGCCTTGGGCATGACCGGACGCCAGACCATGCAGCGCGTGATCCTGCCCCAGGCGGTGCGGCTGATCATCCCGCCGGTCGGCAATGAGTTCATCGCCATGCTCAAGGATTCATCGCTGGTCTACATCATGGGTGTGTGGGAGGTTCTCTTCCGCGCCCAAAAGATCGGCCGGCAGTACTTCCACAGCATGGAAACCTTGTTCGTGGCGGCCGTCTTCTATTGGATGCTGACCATGGTTTTCTCGGCCTTCCAGGAACGCCTGGAGCGGCGCATGGCGCGAGGCGAACGATGAGCGAACCCGTTATTCACGTCCGCAATCTGCATAAGTTCTTCGGGCGGCTGCACGTGCTGCGCGACGTCTCGTTCGACGTGTACCCGCGCGAGGTGGTGGTGATCATCGGGCGCAGCGGATCGGGCAAATCCACCTTGCTGCGCTGCCTCAACTGCCTGGAGGAACCCTCCTCGGGCGAGATCACCGTCGACGGAATCCGCGTTTGCGCCGAGAACGGGCACGTGGCGCGCGAATTCCGGGATGCCGTGCGCGACATTCGACTGCGCACGGGAATGGTCTTTCAGGATTTCAACCTGTTCCCCCATCTGACCGCGCTCGAGAACGTGACCGAAGCCCCGATCACGGTCAAGAACCGCCCCCGCGAACAGGCGGCGCGCGTCGGCGAGACGCTTCTCGAAAAAGTGGGGTTGCTCTCCAAGCGTGACGAGTACCCCTCCCGCCTTTCGGGCGGGCAGAAGCAGCGCGTGGCGATCGCCCGCGCACTGGCCATGGAACCCAAGGTGATGCTCTTCGACGAGCCCACCTCGGCCCTCGACCCGGAACTCATCGGCGAGGTGCTCGACGTGATGAAAAACCTGGCGAGCGAAGGCACGACCATGATCGTCGTCTCGCACGAAATGGGCTTTGCGCGCGACGTGGCGGACCGGGTGGTGTACATGGATCAGGGCGTTTTTGTGGAAGACGGGCCGCCTGAACAGATCTTCTCCAAGCCGACCGACCCGCGCACCGCGCGCTTCCTGCAGAAAGTCCACTGAGAGCGCTGCGTGCTGCAAACAAAGACTCCGCCGCGAAATCTGCGGCGGAGTTGTGCGCTGGGGGGGAGTTGAACCCCCACGCCTTGCGGCACATGGCCCTCAACCATGCCTGTCTGCCAGTTCCAGCACCAGCGCGCGAGGGTGTGCGTGTGAATTATATCTGGGCCTCCGGGGCTGTCAACCGCAGGTGACGGCCCGCGCGCAATCTGCACTGCACGTGCCGCGTCGGGTCGCGAGCCGGCGGTGTTCTCAATTGTGCTATCATCCAGGCCAACTTCTCCCAATTTCGACGAGGTGTGCGTGATGAAGATTGCACTCGACGCCATGGGCTCCGACCGCCATCCTCGCCCGGATGTGGAGGGCGGGCTGGCAGCCGCACGCGAATACGGCGTAGAGGTTTTGCTGGTGGGCAATGAAAGCGCGCTGGGGGCGGTGCTCGACGAGTTGCGCCCCGGGGCGGCACCCGTTCGCATCGTCCATGCACCCGACGTCTTGACCATGGAAGACAAAGGGCTGGCGCTGGCGCTCAAAGCCAAGCGCAAGGAGGCGCGTAACTCGATGGCAGTGGGCATCGATTTGGTGCGCTCGGGCGAAGCCCAGGCCTTCGTCACCGCGGGCAACACCGGTGCCGCGGCTGCGGTGGCCTACTTCCGTATGGGGACTCTGCCCGGCGTGGAGCGCCCCGCCCTGGCGCCGGTCTTCCCGACCAAGCGCGGCAGCTGCGTTGTGCTGGATATCGGCGCCAACCCGGACTGCAAACCCGAGAATCTGTTGCAGTTTGCCATCATGGGCGTCATATACGCCGAACGCGTGCGCGGAGTGCCTCAGCCGCGAGTGGGCTTGCTCTCCAACGGCGAAGAGGCGGGCAAAGGCAACCAGCTGATCAAGGATACCTACCCGCTGCTGGCGGCCTCCGGGCTCAATTTCGTCGGCAACCTCGAGCCCAAAGAGCTCATCGCCGGCGAGGCGGACGTGGTGGTGACCGACGGGTTCTCCGGCAACATCCTGCTCAAATCCTCCGAAGCCGTGGCGAAGCTCATCCTCGAACTCATGCGTGAACGCATTCAAGCGGCTCCGCCGTGGGTCAAACTGGGCGGGCTGCTGGTCAAACCGACCGTAAGCGGAATTCGCAAGATGCTCGATCCGACCGAGGAAGGCGCCGCGCCCCTCTTGGGCGTGGACGGGCTGGTGTTCATCGGCCATGGGCGCTCCGACGCTTACGCCATCAAGAACGCGGTGCGCGTGGCACGTCTGTCCGTCGAGGCGGGCGTGCTCGAGGCGCTGCGCCGCGGCATCGCGGCTGCGGCATCCGCCGCATGAGGCGCGCGATGTCTGATCCCTCCTCCGCTTCGCGGGTTGTCATCACCGGCCTGGGGGCCATTACCGCCCTCGGGCTGGACGTGCCTCAACTCTGGGAAGGCCTGCTGGCCGGGCGGTCCGGCATTGGCCGCATCACGCAATTCGATGCCAGCGGCCTGCCCTGCCAGATTGCCGGTGAGATCAAAGGCTTCGACCCGAGCGTCTATATCGAACCGAAGGAAGTGAGGCGCATGGCGCGCGTCTCACAGATCGCCGTGGCCTCGGCCCACCAAGCCCTGCGCGACGCCGGAGTGGCCTGGCCGCTGGAGAACGGCGAGCGCGCCGGAATCGTTTTCGGCACGGCGGTCGGCGGGCTCGATCGCATCGACGACGAGATACAGGTGCTGCGCACGCGCGGGTTGGCGCGCGTCAGCCCGTACGCCGCGCCCTCCGGCCTGCCCAACATGCCGACCTTCCATATCACGGAGACCATCGGCGCGCTGGGGCCCAACCTGACCATCACCACTGCCTGCGCCACCGGAACGCAAACGGTCGGCGAGGGCTTCGAGTGGATTCGCCGCGGACGCGCCGACCTGGTTTTGGCCGGCGGCTGCGACGCCTTCGTGCGCGACTTCGCAATCGCCGGGTTCTGCGCCATGCGCGCCTTGCCCATCCACTACAACGACTCGCCCGAGCTTGCCTCGCGGCCGTTCGACAAGGACCGCGAAGGTTTTGTCTTTTCGGAGGGCGCGGCCGCCCTCGTGCTCGAACGCCTCGACCACGCGCGGGCCCGCGGGGCGCGCATTTACGCCGAGATCGTCGGCCAGGCCTCGTCCTCCGACGCGTACCATCTCGCGATCCCACGTCCGGATGCCGCCGGCGCGGTGCGCACCATGCGCTGGGCGCTCGCGGACGCCGGTGTGCCACCCGAGGCGGTGGATTACATCAACGCCCACGGCACCTCCACCGAGGCCAACGATCAAACCGAGACGCTGGCCATCAAGACCTTGTTCGGCGAACATGCGCGGCACCTGGCGGTCAGCTCGACCAAATCGATGATCGGCCACGCCATGGGCGCGGCGGGAGCCATCGAAGCGCTGGTCTGCGCGCTCTCCCTGCACACCGGTCACATCCATCCCACCATCAACTACACCACGCCCGACCCGCAATGCGAGCTGGATGTGGTGCCCAATCGCGCGCGGGAGGCCTCGCCGCGGGTGGTGATGTCCAACTCGTTCGGCCTGGGCGGGCAAAATGCTTGCCTCGTCCTGCGCCGCTGGGAGTCCACATGAAACTGGTCACCAACGCACCCCTCATCAAACGCAATGCGCGCATTGGCGTGGTCGCTCATCTGAGCGGGCTGGCGGTGCTCATCGCCGGCATGGTGGTCACGTTTCTCATGCCCACGCGCAGCGACCTCTCGCTGCTGGCCCTCATGACCGGGTTCGTGCTGGCCAATGTGGGCATCTTCTTCACCAACCGCTGGGGTCGCCGCCCGCGGCCCGACGAGGCGCTCGACGCCGCGCTCAAGGGCCTCGACGACCAGTACCTGCTCGTCCACTATCGCCTGGGCACGCCCCATGCGCTCATCGGGCCCTCAGGGCTCGTGGCGCTGGTGCCCAAGTTCCAGGGCGGCCAGATCCGCTACGAAGGCAACAAGTGGCGCCACGCAGGCGTGACCTGGATGCGCCGCTTCTTCGCTCAGGAATCGCTCGGCAACCCGTCCCTTGAGGCCGAGGCCGAAGTGGCCGGGCTGACCGGCAAGTTGCGCAAGATCCTGCCCGGCGAGGAGCTCCCGCCGATTAAGTCCGTCATTGTCTTCACCGCGGCCGAGGGGAAAGTGGATGCGGAGGGCTCGCCCACTCCGGCGATGCACGCCGAGAAGCTCAAGGAGTATGTGCGGCGAATGCCGCGATCGGCCACACTGCGTCCGGAGCAAGTCGCCAAGGTCCTGGCCGCGATCGGTGAGTAGCCTCCGCGCCGACGACCCATCGGACCGATACTGAAGAGGACATTGCACGCGTTTCGCATGCCCGCGCCAGCAAGTCCTGCGCATGCCATGCCGCGCACGCTCGACAGTAAGACCAGCGCACCCTCTCGGGTGCGCTGGTTCGTGTATTGAGAGATTGTCATTCCGAGGGGCAGTGCCCCGAGAACTCCCGGCTCCTGCGTCACGCCGTCATGATGTCGGAGGCCGGCAACTCACGCCACGCCGCGGGCGCGCCATAGCGTGGCCCACCAAGGGGAGCCTGTGGGTCATTCCGAGGGGGTCGCAACCCTGACCGGCTCTCGCCTGCAGACGCGGCCTGCAACCCATCGGCCACACACCCTCTGCGTCGCGCGTGCGCGGGCCTCCGTGCGCATGCCATCCGCAACCAGGTAATCGCAAGGCATGCTATGCCCTCTCCCCACAAGAGCCTTAGCGGTCAACGCCCTAAGCCGGCTTGAACGCGCGCAGCGTCAGGCTGAAGAGTTCAACCTCCCCATCGTGGTGCCACGCCTCGCGCGAGGTCACCTCAATCGGCGCGAACCCGGCGTCGCGGATGGCCCCCAAGTACTCGCCCTCAGTCAGCGCGCCGGATACGCAACCCGCCCAACTGGCCAAGTCGCGCCGCTGCGCTTCGGGCAGCGGTCGATCGGAGACGATATCCGAGAGCGAGAGCCACCCGCCCGGGCGCAGCACGCGGAAGGCTTCGCGGAAGACGGCCGCCTTGTCGGGCGCCAGGTTGATGACGCAGTTGGAGAGGATCACATCCACCGAGTGTGCCTCCACCGGCAGGGCTTCGATGTACCCTTGACGGAATTCAACGTGCCGGTCGAGGCCCAGCCGTTGGGCGTTGGCGCGCGCGAGCTCAAGCATCTCCGGCGTCATATCGACCCCGATGACTCGCCCCGTCGCGCCCCCTTCGGGCGCAACCGCACGCGCGGCAAGGAAGGCATCGTAACCCCCGCCACTTCCCAGGTCGAGCACCACCTGCCCCGGGCGCAACGCGGCAATGGCGGTGGGGCTGCCGCATCCCCAGGATGCCAGGACGGGAGCAGCCTCGCCCTGGGCGAGGTTGGCTTCGCTGGTCACGGCCCCCGCCCCGCAGCAGGCATTGCCCGCGCTCCCGGCTCCACAGCCGCAGCCGCTCGCAGAACTCAGCTCCGCCGCCTCGCGCGCACTGCGGGCGTAATGCTCGCGCACTGCGGCGTGAGTGGCCTGGCCCTCTTTCTCAACGATCTCACTCATCTCGCGACCTCCAAATTCAATTTCACCGCCGGACGCGGTGGACAACAGATTTGCGACCAGCCCTTGGATAGGCGTTGCATCTCATCGGCGAACCACGCCATGGCTTGAGCATCCAGGCAGTAGCACGTGGCCGGGCCTTCCACCTCGCCGGTCACCCAGCCGGCCTGGCGCAACACCTTGAGGTGTTGGCTGACCGTGGATTGCGCCAGCCCGCTGAACTGCACCAAGTCGCCGGTGATGCATTGCGGGTTGGCGACCATGTAGCGCAGCAGGCGAAGCCGCAGCGGGTTGCCCAGTGCACGCGCCATGCGCACCAGCCGTGCCTCATCCGATTTCAAACGCACGTCCTTCATTGGCCTCGCCTCTATATCGTAATTATACGATATATAGCCGGAAAGTCAAGGGGCCGCGAGGCCCCTTGACCGTGGGTTGCGTGGAGCGGTTACTTCTTCAGATACTCTTCGAGCGCGGCCTTGGCAATGCGGTAGGTCGTCCCGATCTTCTTGGCCTTGAGCTCGCCGGCGGTGATCAGTGCAAGCACATCTTCTTCGCCCACCTTGAGCAGCCCGGCTGCGTCCGAAACCGTCATCACATCCGGCATGGCTCCCGCCGCGCCACCGGCGGCGCCGGCCGCCCCACCCTGTAGTGCCTGGCCCATCACCTGGCCGATCGACATGCCGGCTCCGATGCCGGCGGTAAGCCCGGCCCCGCCCTGCGGGTTGCGCGCCGCTTCGCGCATCGCATCGGCTGCCTGCAACTGAGTGTAGGTGCCCATGTCGAGCATGCCCATCGCCCGCAATTCTTCGGCGCTCTTCTCCGAGGGCTTGAGGTTTTCGATGTAGAAGGTCTTCAGCGTCAGGCCCACTGCGCGGAAGTCGTCCTGTCCCTTGGCGCGCACGCCGGCGCCGAGCTCCTCGGTCAGCCCGATGAGTTCCGGCACCGACTTCTTGGCACCCACCTCGCCGAGCATGTCTTGCAGCTTCGAGAGCAGGATGGCGCGCAGCCGGCCCTGGATCTCACTCGTGGCATAGGCGCCGGTGGCGCCCACGATTTGGGTGACGAACTGCTGCGGGTCGTGGACCTGGTAGGAGTAAGAGCCGAAGCCCTGCATCAGCGCCACGCCCAGGCCCATGCCGGGGTTGCGCACGATGATCGGCTGAGGGGTGCCCCATTTCTCGTTGGTGAACTCGCGCAACGAGACGAAGTACACCTCGGCGGTGAACGGCGTGCGCTCGTTGAAGGCTTTGCCGATCAGGTCGATCAGATACGGAATGTTGGCAGTGGAAATGGTGTGCCGCCCGGCGAGGAAGACATCCAGCGCCTTGCCGTCGCGGAAGAACACCGCCGCCTGCGACTCGCGCACGATCACCTGCGAGCCGATGCGGAAATCGCCGAACCCGGTCTCGGGAAAGCGATGGACGATCTCATCCTTCATTTCGTTCGGGTATTCGATAACATCGAAGATTCTAGCCATGTGTTTCTCTCCGTGATGCTGAGCGGCGCCTGAACGGGCGGCGCGCTGTGGCGGATGGCGCCTGGCCGGCCGTTAGCCGGAGGTCAGGATCACCTCGCCCCGGCGGTCGAACAGATCGATGCATTCCTGGGCCAAGGCCGTCAGATTGCGAACGGCCGCCGGCAGCCCCTCGCCCCCGATGGAGGAGGCCACGTTGTCGACCGCACCGGAGACCAGGGCCACCTTGTCGAGCAGCGTGCTGTCGTATTGATACAGCTTGTCGAGCTCGGCCTCGTTCACCTTGACCGCATCGAAGAAACCCGAGTAGCCATAGGCCGCATGGCGCACACGATCGACGAGCGCGCGCAGCTTCATGACAGAGGCTTCCAGGTCGTCGAGCGACTCGATCTGCCCTTGGGCCACGAGCTGGCGCTGCAGTTCCGAAATGCGCGACCACTGCTCCTCATAGCGGCTGGCCACCGTCGTGCGCAGCAGCTTATCGGCATCGCGCCGGTTCGAGCGCTCGACGTAGCCCTTGAAACCAGGGATCACGGCGACGATCTTCTCGAAGAAGTTGCGGGCGCCCTTGATTTTAGAAACGAGATCAGTCATGCTTCATCTCCTTGCCATGTGGCCCGGCGCCACGGCGGCGCAGGTCGTGTAGGCAATTATATGGCAGTCGCGGTGAAGCGCAACCCATGTGTGCCTTCCCGGCCGCTTCCACAGAGGATATACGCTTCGGCCGCGGAGGGGTTGCACGCGCTGGCTTACAGCAGCCGGTCGCCCACCATGGCCAGCATCACCAGCGCCAAGTAGACATGGGAGAATTTGTGGACGCGCCGGGCAAGTGCGCGCTCCGCCGTGCGGCGCAGGCCCCACGCCAAACGCAAGAAGTAAGCTCCCAGTACGAGCGCGAGCAGCACATACAAGCCCCCCAGCAGACCGAGCGCGGCCGGGACCAGCGTCATGGCCGCCATCTGCAGGCTATAGAGCCACACCTGGCGTGCCGGAGAGACTCCTCCGCCTTGGCTCCGTTGCTCAAGAGGCGCAGATGACCGGCGCGGATTTCAGATGAGTATTCGGCCAACTCCGGCGCAGTCTATCTTTTTGTACTGAGGGTGTCAACGAGGGCAACGCCGAGCTGTTCGGACATGGCCCTTCCTGTCCGAACTCGAAAACTCGCCATCGGATGATGCGCGGGCGACGAAGGTTATGGCGCGGGTTGGGGAAGCTCGCCGCCGCACGCGGATCGGTAGTAGGCGGCCTCAATGTCGTAGTTGGCGAGGGCGAATTCGTGCGCCGCCTGGCTGATCTCGGCCGCCTTGCGCATCTGGGCGACAAGCCCAGGGTAGCCCCATTCGCGCGGCAGGACCATCAGCGGATCTTCCACCTCGCGCTCCTTGTCGTTCAGAGGAATCCAATTGAACATAAGTGGGCCGCGCGCGCTGAAGGTGAAGGCCAGGCGGTAGCCAGCCTCTCGCACGAGCCGTGCGGCAGGTGTCGTGAAGTTGCCGCCCGGCCAGACAAACGCCACCGGCAAACGCCCGAAATGCTTCTCGAGAATTGGAAGCGGGCCGAAGATCTCGTTGTGGACGTACTCATCGGAGGAATTCGGATGGATCGTCAGGTTGTGCTCATAGCCATGGGCCTGAAACTCGACCCGTCCCGTCGCCGCCAACGCCTCGGCCCGTTGCCACAATCCCTCACGTCGGTCCGTGTCGCCGATCGGCCAGGCCATCGACATGGTCCAGTTGTTGGCGATCATGACCGGCATCATGTGGTCCTCGACCGTGCCGGCATTGCGGTCATCGACGATCCACACCATCGACAGGCGCGGGATGGAGGCGTTGCTTTCGAGGAAGTCGGCGGCCTGGGTCATGGTGACCGTGGTAAAGCCCAGCTGGTTAGCCCAGTAGACGCTGGCCTGCAAGTCTTCCACCGGCGTAGTGGTATCGCCCGGCCCGCGGTTGCCGGCGGAGCTCACCCCATGGAAAGCCACCGGCACGATGAGCGTTCCGGGTGCGCTGCGGGCCGGATCCCACCGCGCGCGCAAGTAAACGCAGGTGTTGGCGATATACCCGGCCGGCTGCACGCCGCGCAACAAGCGTGATGTGGTGAAGGTGGTGAGAACCGGCGGAGTCGCGCTTGGCGTCGGCACCGCGGTGGGCCGGGGCGTAGCTGTGGAAGTGGGAACGGCGCTCGGGGTGGGCGATGCGCGGGTGGCCGTCAAGGTGGCGGGGTGTGCCAGGGTCTCCGTTGCGGGCCCGCTCGCGCCGGGCCGGCCGCAGCCTGCGATGAGCGCGCCGACGAGAATGGCGACGCTGAACGAAGTGGGCAGAGCCCGAGGAGAAGCTATTCGCCGCGTCCCCATCGGCGCACCGCAGGCAAGAACAGCAGCACGAGCACGGCGGCGGCCATGAGGGTGACCACCCACAGATGCAAGAGCGAGAGCAACCCCAGGATGAGTGTCACCGGCCAGCCCCACTTGTTGCGCATCCACAACCCCAACGTGGCGCCCCACCACGAGGTGCCGACAATCACGAGCGGCCAGTCGAACGCGGCGGGAGAAAGACCCGCTGCGGCAACCAGCGTGACCCATAGTTCCTGCCCCCCAACCGCGAAGGGCACACTGCCCGTCAGGCGAGTGGCCAATCCTTGCCAAGCCATCCACATGCCGGCTACAAACCCAAGAATCACAATGGCCACCAGGCTGAGGGTCGGGCGTTCGCGGCTGGCGACGGCCTGCGTCGGTGTCATGGCCCACCTCGTGCGGAAGAGAGTGCCGCTGGGAATCTCATAACCTGCCTCGGGTTCCGGGCTGGCCGGCCATTCCGCGATTTGGATTAGTACAAGAACATCGGCTTACCAACAACCGTTTTCACTTTCGGGCGGTATTCCTTCTCGTCGTAGAATTCCTTCACGTCCACTTGGCGCTTTCCCTGAATGGCCGTGTCGACGGGCACGGTGGTGAAGCAGCCCTTCTGCACGGCCACCATGCGCCCGAAATTGCCCTGCGCCATTTGCTGCATCGCCAGGTTGCCGTACGAGATGGCGACCATGCGGTCGAGAGAGTCGGGCGGCCCTGCGCGCATCAGGTAGGCCAGTGTCTGGTTTAAGAATTCGAGGCCGGTCAGCTTCTTGAGCGCTTCGCTCGTCATCGGACCGATGCCGCCCAGCTTCTTGTGACCGAACGCGTCCTCCTGGCCGGCTTCGACGATCTCGCCCCCCAGCATGCTTGCCCCTTCGGAAACGACCACCACGGCATAGCGGCTGGGGTTGCGTTGCCGGTCCGCCACGACCATCGGCGCCAGGCGCTGGACGTCGAACGGCACTTCGCTGATGAGTGCGCGGTCAGCATCCGCCAGATAAGCGGCGATGAGGGCCGTCTCGCCGCTGTTGCGCCCAAAGAGCTCCACCATCAGCACCCGCTCGTGACTTCCGCTTGGCGTGCGCAATGCATGAATGAATTCAACACTGCGCGAGACGGCCGTGCTAAACCCGATGCAGTAGTCGGTGCCGTAGACGTCGTTGTCCATCGTCTTGGGGATTGCCACGACCTTGACGCCTTCCTTGTGCAGCCGGGCCGCAAACGAAAGCGTATCGTCGCCGCCAATCGGGATCAATGCATCCACCTTGAGATGGGAAAGCACGCGCAGCGTGTGGTCGGTGCAGTCCACGGTGGTCTTGCCCTCCTCGAGCGGATACTGGCTCTTGAGGAATTCGGGCAGGTCCTTGGGTTTGACCTTCTGCGGGTTGGTGCGCGAGGTGTGCAGGAAGGTTCCCCCGTCGCGATCGACCGTGCGGACCGTTTCGCGCGTGAGGGGCAGCACCAGCCCCGTGTTGGTGTGCGAGTCAGCCGCCGGGTTGTAATGAAGAAGACCACCCCACCCACGGCGGACCCCCAAAACGTCCCAGCCCATCTCCTCGGCCGCCAGCACCACGGCCTTGATGGCGACATTCAACCCCGGGACATCGCCTCCACCGGTAAGAATGCCAATGCGCATGAGAGTCCTCCTCGAATGAATGGAAGATGGCGGCTGCGAGGCACGCGCGAATGCGTCGTGATTATACCTGGCAGAGGCAGCCTATCGCAGCCGCGCGAAGAACTCCCCTTGCGGGGAGTGGGCGCATCCTGGATTCTCGGCAACCGAGCTACTGGACTCGCCAGGGAGAGATCTCGATCGAATCCGGCCCCAGCAACTCGCGCAGGCGCAATTCAAGTTCGGCGCCGAACCCGGTGGTTTCGTTTGGAAACTCGACCCGCCATGCCCGGCTGCCCTCGTAAACATTCAGCGCAAAGTGATCCTGACCCGGGTAGCTGGCCAACAAACCATGCACGTGCCGCAGGCGGCGAACGTCACGTGGGCGGTCGCCCGTCTCGCGCAGAGTAATGGTGATCATGCGCGGCGTGGCCGGCGCGGGGCCCGGGCGAAGCGCGGGCGCCGGGGCCAGCAGCGGCGCGCCGGCCAGCATCGCGGCTTCAACGTTTGCTACGGCCAGCACGGTGCCAGAGGCGTGGACGACCGGAGTCCGCGAGGCAGAGGGTGAGGCGAGGCCCTCCGCGACTGTGCCGGGCAGGGCCTCAACCAACGGTTCAGGCGGCGGGGCGTTGTCCCAGTCGGGATCCGGTTCGCCCGTAGGGTCCATCGCCGCCCCGGCTGGCTCAAGCGTCGCGCTGGGTGCAGCGACGGGCACGGCCGGTGGCGATGGGAGTGTTGCACGACCCGCCGGACGCATTAGTTTGACCGATCCGCTCGGCGTGAGTTCGGGGGAGATCGCGTCGGCCAACACGCGCGGCGTGGTTCCGACGTACTCCGCTTTACCCTCGACCAGCGCGATGGCATTCGTTTTCAGCCAGCCTTTGACCTTGTTCCATAAGTTCGGAAAGACCGTGATTTCGATCGCCCCCTGCAGATCCTCCAATGTCACAAAGGCCATCGGCTTGCCCGTTCGTGTCTGGTGTCCGCGGATATGGGTGACCAGGCCGGCCACCCGCACCGGCTGTCCATTCAGTTCCTCGCTCCATTCCGCAGAGAAATGCGTAACCGCCTGCTGCAACTGCACCAGGTAAGGCGAGAGCGGATGATCGCTGATATACAGCCCCAAGAGCTCGCGCTCCCACTCGAGCACCGTGCGCTGCGGCACCGGGTTGCGCGACGGCTGGAGCTGCAGAACCTCGATCGGACCGCTGGGCCCGGCGGCAAACAGACTCAACTGGCCGCTTTCCGCTGCACGGAAGTGCTGGGCTGAGACCGAGAGCAATTGGTCGAGCGCGTCCAGCAGAGAGAGGCGATCGCCCAATGCATCCAGTGCGCCGACGCGGATGAGCGATTCCAGCGCGCGTCGCCCAACCCGCCGCAAGTCGACCCGCCGCGCGAAGTCGTCCACGCCCGTAAATGCCCGCTCCGATCCGCGCGCTTCGATGATCGCTAGCACCGGGCCTTCGCCGACGTTCTTGACCCCCCCCAACCCAAAGCGAATAGCCGTCGGGCTGCCCGGGCGCTCTTCAATTGAGAAATCCCATTGGCCGTGATTGATGTCCGGAGGCAGAACGTCGATGCCCATACGCCGGCAATCGGCAATGTAAAGGGCCACCTTCTCGCTGTCGCCGCGGTTTACGCACAACAGCGCGGTCATGAATTCCACGGGGAAGTGCGCTTTAAGATAGGCCGTCTGGACGCAGATCACGCCGTAGTCGGCGGCATGGGCCTTGTTGAACCCATAGCGCGCGAAACCTTCCCAGTCGTCATAGATGGCCTGGGCGGTTGCGCGCGGAATGCTGCGCTGCTCACAGCCTGCCACAAACCGCTGGCGGTGGGCTTGCAGGGACTCGGCCTTCTTCTTGGCCACGGCCTTGCGCAGGTCGTCGGCTTCGCTCGGTTTGTAGCCGGCCATCTCGATCGCCGCGCGCATCAATTGCTCTTGGTAGATCGGGATGCCGTAGGTTTCGCGCAAGATCGGTTCGAGCGCCGGGTGCCGGTATTCGATTTTCTCCTCGCCGTGCATGCGGCGGATGTAGGTTGGAATGAAATCAATCGGGCCCGGGCGGTAGAGGGCGATCATGGCAATGACGTTGTCGAGCCCGGTCGGCTTCATCTCCATCAAGTAGCGGCGAATGCCCGACCCTTCAACCTGGAACACGCCCGCCACCTCCCCGCGTCCGAGGAGTTCGTAGATCGCTGGATCGTCGGTGGGGATGCAGTCGAGATTGAGGTCAATGCCCTGGCGTTCGCTGATCAGCGCACAGGCGCGCTGCATCAGCGTGAGGGTGGCCAGGCCGAGGAAATCCACTTTGAGCAGCCCTAGTTGTTCGAGGACTTGCATCTCGAACTGGGTCACCACGGTGATCGGGCCTTCCTCCAGGCTGCCGTGAGTCGGGCGATGAAGCGGCAGGTACTCCACGAGCGGGCGGTCGGCAATCACCACACCGGCGGCATGCGTGCCGGCGTTGCGCACCACGCCCTCCAGCTTGGCCGCCGTATCCACCAGGTTGCGGACGTAGTCGGTCTTCTGGTACAGCTCCTTCAGCGCCGCCACGTCCTCCAACGCCTCACCCAGCGAGACCGGCTTGCCCGGGATGGCCGGGATCAGCTTCGCGATCTTGTCGACCTCCGACAGCGGGATGTCGAGCACGCGCCCGACGTCGCGCACAGCGGCGCGCGCGGCCATCGTGCCGAAGGTGATGATCTGTGCGACCTTGTCGTGCCCGTAGCGATCGGCCGCGTATTGCAGCACACGCGCCCGCTGATCGTCCTGGAAGTCGAGGTCGATATCGGGCATCGAGACGCGCCCCGGGTTGAGGAAGCGCTCGAAGATCAACCCGTGCTCGATAGGATCGACCAGAGTAATACTCAGCGCGTAGGCCACCAGCGAGCCGGCCGCCGAACCGCGCGCGTTATACCAAATGCCCTGCTCCCGAGCGAAGCGGCATAAGTCCCACACAATAAGGAAGTAGGTGTCGAAGCCCATGGTGTGGATGATGTCGAGTTCGTAGGCCAGCCGCTCGCCAAAGGCGGGCTCGTCCGCTCGTGCCCCGAAGCGTCCGCGCAGGCCCTGGTCGCACAAGGCGCGCAGATAACTGGCCGGCGTGAGATCCGCGGGCACGGGGAAGGATGGCAGGTGATAGCCCTTGAACGAAAGGTCCACCTGGCAGCGCTCGGCAATGAGCTGCGTCTGATGGACCGCCTGCGGGACCTCTGCGAAGAGGCGCAGCATTTCCTCCTCGCTGCGCATGAAGTAGCTGCCGTCGGACATGCGCATGCGGTTGGGCTCGGTGACCAAAGCGCCCGTTTGGATGCAGAGCAGGATGTCGTGGGCGGCGCTATCTTCGGGCATCACGTAATGCACATCATTGGTGGCCACCAGCTTCGCCTGGTAGCGCGGGGCCAGTTCCACCAGGCGCCGGTTGACCGCGTGCAGCTCGGGGATCTCGTGATGCTGCAGCTCGAGGAAGAACCTATCGCGCCCGAAGACTTCGAAATACCAATCCAGCAGGCGTGAGGCTTCGCTATCGCGGCCGTCATTCAGCGCGCGCGGCACCTCGGCCGCCAGGCAGCCGGAGGTGCAAATCAGACCCTCAGAATGCGACGCGAGGAAGTCGTGGTCGATGCGGGGTTTGTAGTAGAAGCCCTCGAGTTGTGCCGCGGTGGCAATCTGGAGGAGATTGCGGTAGCCGGTATCGTTTTCGGCCAGGAGCAGCAGATGGAAGGGATCGCGGTCGATGCGTGAGTCCCTCTCGGTCATCCCGCGGGTGGCAAGGTAGGCCTCCACCCCGATGACCGGACGGACTCCCGCGGCAGTGGCGGCGTTGAAGAACTCCACCACGCCAAACAGCGTGCCGTGGTCGGTGAGTGCCAGCGCGGGCATTCCAAGTTCCTTGGCCCGCGCCACCAGGCGCTTAACCTTGCCTTGCCCATCGAGCAGTGAATACTCAGAATGCACGTGCAGATGGACAAAGGACATCGCCGCGACACCACCCGTTCATGAATTATCGATGAGAGGGGAACAGATTGCGATTATAGCATACGGCCCGGGTGAATTACTGAACGATTCACCGACGATGGCGAGAGAGGCGGTCGTTCGACAGACGGCTTGCACAAGAGCGGGTGCGAGAGCCAACGCTCCGCGGCGGTAGAAGCCATTCCTTCGCGCCCTCAGTGACCCACGTGGCCCATGGTGCCGCCGCACTCGCATCCGAGCGCATCGTAGACAGCGCCCCAGCTGTGGGGGTAGGTGGTGCTGGGCTGCAGGGAAAGTGCGCTTCGGGGTTGCCAGTGGCGAGATGTGGCGCTGCCGCATGTTGGCAAGAGTGCAACCGAGGGTCGTGGATCGCCGACGACACAAGCCGAGGGCGCACACGGTTCGAGGCTCACTGAAGGGCCAGGGCCCGATCGGGCGAAGGCGCGGCAAGCGGCGTGTGGCCGACTCGCGACTCAGGCTTCCAGTGCTTCTTCTTTGGCTCGCTTGGCGTTTTTCCCGCGTTCTTGCGTGTCGAGCAACTTCTTGCGCAGGCGATAGCCGAGCGGCGTGACTTCCAAACGTTCGTCTTCGGCCAGGAATTCGACGGCCTCATCCAGGCTCATCTGGCGTGGCGCGGCAAGCCGCACCTCGATGTCTTTGTTGGATGATCGCATATTAGTCAGGTGCTTTTTCTTGCTCACGTTTACGGCCAGATCGCCAGGGCGCGCCTGTTCTCCCACCACCATGCCTTCGTACACCTCGACGCCCGGAATGATGAAGAGCGTCCCGCGTTCTTCGGCGTTCTTGAGCCCGAAGGCCGTTGCCACGCCAGCCTCCCAGGCCACGAGGGAACCGCTCGAGCGGGTGGGTACCGGCCCCACCTTGGGGACATAACCATGGAAAAGGGTGTTCATCACCCCTGCCCCGCGCGTCGCATTGAGGAACTGGTAGCGAAATCCCAACAACCCGCGTGTCGGCACAAGATAGATCAGCCGTACGCTGTTCTTTTGGGTATCGCCCATGTCGAGCATCTGACCGCGCCGCGCGCCGAGGAGTTCCACCACCGCGCCCGCAGTCTCGGGGCTGGTTTCGATATGCACTTCTTCGAAGGGCTCGAGCACCTCCCCGGAGTCGCTCGTCCGGAAAATGACTTCCGGGCGCGAGACCTCAAACTCATAGCCCTCGCGGCGCATGGTCTCGATGAGAATGCCCAAATGCAGCTCGCCGCGGCCCGAAACGAGGAAGGTATCGGCGCTGGCGGTTTCTTCCACTCGCAGGGCCACATTGTGGCGCAATTCCTCGAACAGCCTTTCGCGCAGCTTGCGCGAGGTGCTCCAGCGCCCTTCGCGGCCAGCGAACGGGGATGAGTTGACGGCGAAGGTCATCTGCACCGTTGGAGCCTCCACCGTGATGGTGGGCAATGCCTGCGGTGAGTCGGGCGAGGCGATGGTCTCGCCGATGGCGATCGCCTCCAACCCGGCGATGGCGATGATCTCGCCGGCCTCGGCCGCCTCCACCTCCACCCGTTCGAGGCCCTGGTGCACATACAAGTAGCGTGCGCGATCGGGCAGCACTTCGCCGGCGGCCGTAAGACGGACGATCGATTGCCCGGCGGTGATGCTCCCGGCAAACACCCGGCCCACGGCGGTGACGCCGCGATAGTTGTCGTAGTCGAGCGTGGTCACGAGCATCTGCAACGGCGCCTCGCGGTCCACCCGAGGGGCCGGGATGGTGCGCAGGATGGCATCGAACAGGGGCGCCAAGTCCGGTCCAAGCTCCGGCGTCGTGCCGGCCTGGCCGGTGACGGCATTGGTATAGACCGTAGTAAAGTCGGCCTGGGCATCGGTCGCGCCCAGTTCGACGAAGAGATCGAAGGTGCGGTTGAGCGCGTCTCGCGGGTCGGCGCCCTTGCGATCCACTTTGTTGATGACCACGATCGCGCGGTGCCCGCGTTCGAGCGCCTTCTTGAGAACGAAGCGCGTCTGCGGCATGGGGCCCTCAGCCGCGTCGATGAGCAGCAGCACGCCATCCACCATGTTCATCACCCGCTCCACTTCGCCGCCAAAATCGGCGTGGCCGGGGGTGTCCACAATGTTGATCTTGACCTGGAGTTGCTGCAGCGGATCCCACATATGGATGGCGGTGTTCTTGGCGAGGATGGTGATGCCGCGCTCGCGTTCGAGGTCGTTGGAATCGAGGACACGCTCCATCACCTGTTGGTTGGAGCGGAAAACGCGCGCCTGGCGCAGCATGCCGTCCACCAGGGTGGTTTTGCCGTGGTCAACGTGGGCGATGATCGCTACATTACGGAGGTCGGTTCGTTCGCTGAGCATGTTCTTTTCACATTCGCCGCCGGCGCCGGTGCGGAACCCTCCTGGCCGGCGTGTGGGACACAGCAAGGACCCCGGACTGGTGCGGCCGGGGTCGCTGCGCAGAGAGGGAGCTATGTTATCAGACATTCGGGCCTGGTGGAAGGGGTGCAGCGCCCCGAGCTTCCGCCCATCGCCCGCCGAGATTCCTCGCGGCCGTGGGCCGCTCGGAATGACGGGGGAGCAGCTCTTGTTGGGGCACGCCATGGCGTGCCCCCACGGTTATTGCAGGGAGGGCCGGGCCGCGCTTCGGCACGCCACGACGCGGCAACCTCGGTCACAACATGCGACTCTCCTTCTGCAATTGCAGCTTCTCTCCTATCGCAAGTCGAGATTCCTCGGGCGCCGCGCACCCTCGGAACGACGGATGTGCGTGGTTATAATGATGCGTCGAGGTAAACATGGGTTTCCGACGAGGGATTCGGTTTCATCGTGAGCGCGGCCTGCCGCCGCTCGTGCTCGGCCTGATTGGGTTTGCCGTCGGCTTCGCCGCGATCTCGCTGCTGCTCGCGCCGCGCGTTGTGGCAGTTCGCCCGGCGGCCGACGAGGCGGCGGGCGCCTTTGCCCCATTCACGATTCGCTTCTCGGTCCCCATGGACGAAGACAGCGTGGAAGCCAACCTGCACCTTTCGCCAGAGGTGAGCACCTCCGCGCGCTGGGATGGAACCACACTTCAACTTGTGCCCGCCGCCCCGTGGCCCACGGACAGCGACGTGCGCATCTCGCTCGCCCTTGGCGCGCGCTCGCAGAATGGCTTGCCCCTCCTGCGGTCGCACCAGTGGCATTTCTCAACCGCAGGTCTGCGTGTGCTGTATCTCCAGCACACGGCCGAGATCTATGAAATCGTGGTCCAACCCCTGGAGGGTGAAGCGGGCCGCGCCCTCATCCAGAGCCCGTTGCCGATCCTCGAGTACGACGTCAGTCCAAGCGGCACCTTTCTCGTGTACAGCGTCGGGGCCTCGGATACTCAATCGGACCTGTGGTACCTCGCGTTGGATGGATCGGCACCTCATAGGCTGCTCAATTGTGAGGGGGATCAGTGCCGCAACCCGGCCATTGCCGGCGACGGTCGCCGACTGGCCTACGACCGAGCGGTACTCGCGCCGAGTGTGGGCGGCATCGTCAGCGCACAGCGCCCGCGGGTTTGGATCCTCGACCTGCAGGATGGGAGCGCCCGTCCTGTGGGCGACGCCGCGCATTCCACCCGCGCCCCGGTATGGGGTCCGCAAGGCTGGCTGGCCTACTATGATGGCGACCAAGAGACCACTGTCGTCGACGATTTGCGCGGCGGTAAGACCTACGTGCCGAATGCCTCGGGCGAAGTCGGGGTGTGGACGCCGGACGGCGCGCACCTGATCTTCCCGGAGATC
Source organism: Anaerolineales bacterium (assembly GCA_035288225.1). Classification (GTDB taxonomy): domain Bacteria; phylum Chloroflexota; class Anaerolineae; order Anaerolineales; family RBG-16-64-43; genus RBG-16-64-43. The sequence goes on from DATEAT010000052.1 coordinate 60,458, forward strand.
CGCATCGTCGACGAGCATCTGGCAGCGACGCCCACCCTCGCGATCGTACCCTCCACCTCGGCCACGCCCGACCTTGGCACGCACAGCGACACAATAGAACAGTTCTACAGTCACCTGATCTACGTCACTCTGGCCACCAATGAGAGCACCGACCTTTCGAGTTCACCATTGGTTGAGGATGCCAACGTGGCCATATCGCCGGAAGGCGACCACCTAGCATTTGGGCGCAAATATCTCGACGCTGAACACTGGTCGCCGGGGCGCCAGTTGTGGGTGATGAATCTCGACGGGACGCAGGCGCGGCAGCTTACATACGCCCCAGCCTTCAACGCCTCCTCGATCCGCTGGAGCCCAGACGGCTCACTCCTGCTCTTCATGCGCTTCGACCAGACGCACGTCTCGCTGCCGCCGGAGGTGTGGGTAACGACGGCCACCGGCGAGAATCCGCGACAACTGGCGACTGGAGCATACCTGCCACGATGGTTGCCATAGGCGACAGGCTGCCCGATATTGAGCTAAGGGATCTGCACGGCGAGCCGCATATGCTCGCCGCCGCCGATGGCCACGTCAAGGTGATCATCCTGTGGTCCGCGGAGTGCCCGGCGGTGCGCCTGGTCGAGCCGCGACTCGCGTCTCTGCAGCGGGGATGGCCGGCGGTTGTCAGCGTACTGTTCGTGGCCCCCAACGCCAATGAGCCGCGCGAAATGTTGCAGGACGCGGCGCGGGCGCACAGCATCGAACCGCTGCTTGTGGATGACGGTGGGCGAGTGGCCGATCGGCTTGGGGGGACAGCCACGCCGCAGGCGATGGTGATCGACGGCGAAGGTTGCCTGCGCTACCGCGGTGCTGTGGACGACAGCACGATGAGGCAGCGAGAGCCCACCCGCCACTTTCTCGCGGATGCGGTCATGGCCGTCTTGGCGGGCGGTTCGCCCGAACCGGCCGAGACGCCGACATACGGGTGCGTGATTGTGCGGGAGATTAGCTAGGCGTCGGCAAGTTGGCGGTCTCTTCGGTTACATCTTCGAGGACCGCAATTGGGGCTCCCCCAGCATCTGAGGTGCAACAAACTGCTCGGGCGCAACATGCGCCCGCGCGGCGACACACGTGCCAAGCCCAATTCGCCTCGCTCTCAGGCGCCCTGCGGTTCGTCCAGCCTTGCGTATGTGCGCATGATCATGCGCAGCGTAATCCGCACCCGCCTCTCGCCGCGAGCCTCACGCTCCAGCTCTCGAGCGCGGGCGAGCAACCTATCCGGAAGGATGACCCAATCCTCCATGTTGGCGGCGACGTAGACTGTCATCTCCTCCACGGAATCCCACAAATAAGCAAAGGGGAAGGTTGCCTGGTCAATGCGGCGGAACAGCCCGCCGCGCTCGACCGCATGCATGGCCGCGTCCGCCGCGCGATCATCGACCGTATTCGGGCTGTCATCCACTCGCCCGGCGCGCGCTACCCGACCGGACCCCACGATCTCGAGCGGCCAGCGTGCCGCGACGGGACGCACATCCACCAGCATCCCATTCGGCGCGAGGGCCGTCCAGATCCGCTCCAGGGCATGCACCATGCCCTCGTGGCGTATTCATCACAGAGACCATGCCAGAATCGCCCGGTCGAACTTCGCATGCCGCATCGGGAGATGTTCGGCGTCGGCCTGCACGAAGTGCAGCCGCTCACGCCATTCCGCAGGGCACCCGTTGCGCGCCGCGCTCAGGCGCTCAAGATTTGGATCGATGGCCACGGCGGACCGGGTTGCGTGCGCGTAGCGCCAGGTCAGCCGTCCTTCCCCACAGCCCACCTCAAGCACACGCGCGCCCGAGAGACCGCCGATCTGATGCAGGAACCGTGTCTCATTCCCGTGGGGATCGCGCTCGAGCGGCATCTGCCTCTCCTCCATTGTCATTGCGCAAAGCCAAGCGCATCATACCCTCAAACCCGCGGTCAGAGAGGCGCCTTCACTGTCAACACGAAAGGTAAGTGTTCCGATCTCGCCAGGCGCTGGATGGCGGGGCACGCCATGACGTGCAGCAACAAGGGCTGCTCGTCCGTCACTCTGAAGGCAAACAGGCCGAGAGTCCTCTCGGCCTGCGTCCACGTCGCGCCCTCACATAGCATTCATTCGTGCGCGGGACCCGTGCGAATACCCGACCCACACGGTCGGGCGTAAGGCGTGCTGCCCTCATCCTGATGTGCTTCATCTCCCGGCCAACCGCACGCTCTCAGTGCCCGCTTCCCGGGCCTGCTATTCCTTGGAAGATATCCGGCGCCTCCGGCCCGTCAACCAGCAGGAAGCCGAGCAGTCCTCGTTCCAGGCGCGAGAGGGCATGATCCACCAGAAGGAACCTGCCCGGCACCTGCACCTTGAATTCCACCATAGTCGCGCCGCCGGGTGGCACGAGCGTGGTCTGAACGTCGGTGAGCGGCTTGGCGGTGAGCGAGGCTTGGTCGTACACGCGATCGAAGATTTCGCCGATCACGTGGAACGACGACACTTTGTTCGGCCCGCCCACGCCGAAAAAGATGCGCACGGTCTCGCCCACGCTCGCCTTTAGCGGGTGTTCGGTCGTGAGCCCGCCCACCGCACCGTTGAGCAGGTAGTACTCGGGCGCCTCATCCAGCAGCTTCTCAGTCGAAAAGGTCAAGCGGCCTTTGCTGCCGAAGGGCTCCGCAGTATAGAAGTCGCCTTGCATCACGTAGTATTCTCGGTCCACGGCGGGCAGCCCGCCCGGCGGCTCGACCAGGATGAGCCCATACATGCCGTTGGCGATGTGATGCGCCACCATGGGCGTGGCGCAGTGGTAGACGTACAGCCCCGCGTTGAGCGCCTTGAAGGTGAAGCTGGTTTCGCCTCCGGGCTGAGTCTGGGTGGCCACCGCCCCGCCGCCCGGCCCGGTCACCGCGTGGAAGTCGACCGAATGCAGCATCGTGCTGCTGGAGGCGTTCTTGAGATGGACCTCTACCGTATCGCCCTGGCGCACGCGCACGAAGGGGCCGGGCACTTTGCCGTTGAAAGTCCAGAACGAATAGCTTGCCCCATCGGCGAGGCGCCCGACCAGCTCGACAGTCTCCAGGTCGAGGCGCAGCGACTGTGCGCTTCGACCGCCGATCGGCGCGGGCAGATCGGCTGGGTCGCGCACGACGCTGATGGCCTGGGGTTCGTCCCCCGCCGTCCCGCCGCCCTCGCCCACAACGAACGTGCCCTCCATCCCGGCCGCGCGATGGCCGGGGACGGTACAGTAGTACGCTAAGTCGCCGGACTCTTCGGCGCGGAAGGTCACTGTTATCGAGGCGCCTTTACCTTGCACCCTAGCCGAAGCCACACCCAGTTCCTGAATGGCCACATCGTGTTCGGCGCCTTCGCCGCTGATCAAGGTAATCTCGACCACCTCGCCCGGGCGCGCCCGGAGCGTAGGATTGATCGAGCCCTCAATGCCCGGGCTGCGGCCGATGAACACCATGCGCCCCTCAGCCAGCCCGGATTCGAGGACGAAGCGCAGCGTGGCCTCGCTCGCAGCCTCGGTTATCACATCTGCGTTCGGCATCGTGCCCGGGTCCGTCGCCGAATTGTCCTCGGCGGTCGCTGCCGCGAAGGTGGGGATCGGTGTGGGCGCTGCATCCACTGCTCCCGGTGAGGCGCACCCGGCCAGCATGCCTGCAGCGATCAGCAGGGTAACGATCGTCGCGATCTGGCGTCTAGTCGTCACTCGTTCTCTCCTCGTGTGATGGTTGACGAATCGGCCTGCCGCTCCTCGGAATGCCGGGAAAGCGGTCCTTGTTGGGGCACGCCATGGCGTGCCCCTACTGTAATTGCGACGAGTCCCCCACTGCTCTCTCTCGCCCGGCTGCGCGTCAACTCGCGTTCCCCTCTTACGCTCCTCCCAACGCGGCTACAGCGCGCCTGCCACTCCCACGCGGGCAAGCGTAAGGCATGCTGTGCCCTCTCCATGATCGGCGCAGGTACCTCGACGCATTGACCGCGGCCGGGCAGATCATGTCACGCCCGCTTCACGCCGGGCACGCACCAGGCGCGCGGTCAGAAGAGGGACCACGTCGTTCCAATCGCCAACGATCCCATAGTCGCAATCCGCGAAGATCGGCGCCTGCGGGTCGGAGTTCACCGCGAGGATCAACCCGGCGCGCCGCAACCCGAACAGATGGTACGGCTTGCCGCTGATGCCTATTGCCACGTACAGCTTGGGCCCATAGGCATGACCGGTTAACCCGATCTGGGTCTGGCGGGGCAGCCAGCCTTCGTCCACCACCTTGCGTGTGGCGCCCAGACCGGCGCCCAGCACGCGCGCCAATTCATCCAACGACGGGAGATTCTGCCGCCCGCCGATGCCCATCCCCACCCCGACAATAACTTGGCTGCGTTCCAGGTCGAGGACGGTGTACTCACTCGGCTGGTGATCGCGCACACGCGTACGCTTGGCCGGCAGATGGCCGACGTCCAGGTGGATGATCTCGACCATGTGCGAGCCATCCGGCGGCCAGGGTTCCACTGCGCCCGGGCGAAGCGTGGCCATGACCGGCACTGTTCGAGAAAGGATGGGGGCGATCAGGCTGCCGGCAAAGGCCGGCTTTAGCTGCACGATGCGCGATTGCTCGTCGACCTCCAGGCCCAGGCAATCGCCGGTCAGGCCGATCTCCAGCCGCGCCGCAACGCGCGGGGCGAGGTCGCGGCCGCTCGAGGTCGAAGCCAATAACACCAGGTATGGTCGGCGCGCGCGAATGGCGGCGGCCAGGATGTGCGTGTGCTGCTCGAGCGAGAACTCACCCAGCGGCTCGGCATCCGCGACGTAGACAACCTCGGCACCGTGACGCGCGGCAAGCGAAGCCAGCGGAGCCACCTCATGCCCGATGAGCACGCAGGCCACCGGCCCGCCCAGGCGGGTTGCGACACGCCGCGCTTCGGCCAGCATCTCGAACGTGACCGGGCGCAGCGTGCCCTGGTGCACCTCAGCCACAACCCACACCGCGCGGTCGGCCGAGCGCGCAGCATGCGCCATCGGCGGCGCCTCACTGGCCGTGGCCCGCCATCGGCCAAACAGCCCCTCGGCCAGGAGATCGCGCACCGTCGCATCCACCACCCCCTGCGCGCCCTCGTGCGCCGAGCGGATCACTCGCTTGCGGCGGCTGACGACTTCGCGCACCGCGCTGACCCACGTCGGTGAGCCCGCATCCCCCAGCAGCACCGGGTCGAGTTCGAGCTGGCGCGCTCCCCATATCTCCACCGGCCGGCTGCGCGCGGCGGCCAGCATCTCGGGCGACACCTTGATGGGTTTGATCAACCGCTCGCTGGCGGTGAGCACCGCCGGCAGCCTGGCCTCGACGATATCCAGTCCGTCATCCACTTCGCTCGTTACGGTCACCCGGTCGAGCTTGGCGTTGGTCTCCAGTCGTGTCACTCCCGAAACCTGGGGCAGGTCCAGAATCTCCGCGACCATCCCCGGCACCTGGGCCGTCTCCCCGTCGGTGGTGTACTTGCCGCACAAGATCAGGTCGAACCCGATGTGGCGGCAGGCCTCAGCCAACGCGCGAGCGGTGGCCAGTGTGTCCGATCCGGCGAACTCTTTTCCCTGCAAGTGAACCGCGCGATCGGCGCCGGAAGCCAGGGCTTCGTAAAGCGCCTCGCGCGCCTGTTCAGGGCCCATCGTGAGCACGATGACTTCGCCGCCGTGCTGCTCGCGCAACGCAATGGCCTGCGCCAGCGCGCGACGATCGAATGGGTTGATTTCGTTCGGCACGCCCGCGCGCACAAGGCGCAGATCTCGGCTGTCGAACTGCAGGCGGTCGGCGGTGGGTACCTGTTTTATGCAGACAACAATGCGCATTCTGTGTCCTTAGTGTCTTCCCGAGGGACATTTGGCGTCAATGTCCATCTGTATTATACGAAATTCCTCCCCTTTCTGGATGAATCCACGGGAAGAGTCTTCCGATTGCCCCGTTCACGCGCACGCGTTGCAGGTCCCTGCAAGTCTGGACAATAGTTTGCATGCCTGGCGCCGCCTCATGCCGTCGGGATAATCGGTCGTGCGCCATTCTGGTGGCCCTCGCATCTTCGTCCACGCTCGTGCCTCGTGGCACGTGCTCTGCCGATCGCTAGAACATGCTCACTCCCCACCACGCCCCGACCTGCCTACTTCCCCGGCGCCGAATAGCCTCGAGGATAGGCCCGGGCCGGACTCGTTTCTTCCAGTACTCCGCCCGTGTTAAGCCTTGCACGGGAACCGTCTCTTCCCAAGGAGCCGCCTGATGCAGCTTTCCGCGAGCGATCGCAAACTGAAGTGGTATCAGAAGCTGGTCTTCGCCCTGGGCGAATTTGCGCCCTCGGTGGCGGTGGGCACGGTCCTGCCCTTCTATTTCCTCTTCTTCCTCACCGACGTCGCCGGGGTTCGCCCAGGCGTCGCCGGGACGATTCTTCTCATCGCGCGCATCTGGGATGCAGTCAACGATCCGCTGGTCGGCGTGCTTTCCGATCGCACGCGCAGCCGGCTGGGGCGGCGCCGCCCGTACATGCTGGCCGGCGCGGTGCCGATGGCGGTCCTCTACATGCTGCTCTGGTTTGTCCCACCCCTGGCCACATCCGGCGCTCGCGCG
>DATEAT010000053.1:0-4840 GCA_035288225.1 Anaerolineales bacterium
TCGGCCCCGCCATCCTGGGCATCGACTTCCAACTCAAGGACGTGATCGCCTTCTCGATCCTCGTGCTGGTGCTCATCTTCCGCCCCTCCGGCATCCTGGGCGAAGTGCTCACCGAGGAGAAGGTGTGATGGCCGCCCATCTGCGTAGCGGATTGCGCACCGGGATCGTGCTGAGCATCGTGACCGTTTTCCTGGTGCTGATCGGCTTCAATGTCATCGCGGGCGGGTTGATCGGCGACCTGCTCGGCCATAAGGACCCGGCGTCGGTCGGACCCTTCGCGCTCACCTGGGCCCAACTGGACATGCTCATCTTCCTTGGCTTGCTGGGCCTGTGGGCAGGTGCGGCCGGCGCACGGCGTCAATCGCCCGACAGCTGGCCGGGCACACTTCTGAGCGGGACACTGAGCGGGTTGGTGGTCGGGCTGCTGACCGCGGGGCTCGCGTACCTGCTGGGCTCGCTCGCCGCGGCCAAGGTCGAGATCAGCCGCTATCTGGCCGCGCTCATCCCTGATTCGCTCCGGCTGTTTGGGCTTGGAATGCCGGTGCTGCAAGCGGCCCTCACCTACGCTTGGTTCTTCACTGCGTGCGGTCTGGCCGGGGGACTCCTGGCGCGGGGAGTCGTGCGTGCCGAATGGCGGCGTCGCCTGTGGACAAGGCTGGGCGCACGCCTCGGTCCGGCATGGGCCCGGCTCACCCACCAACCGGTGTTCCACACCCCCGCTGCACGCATCGTCATCTACATCCTGGTGGGCGTCGCACTGCTCGCTCTCCCCCTCCGCCTTGGGCAATTCTGGAACTATACAGCCGGCACGGTGGGCATCTACGTGCTGCTCGGGTTGGGTCTCAACATCGTCGTCGGCCTGGCGGGGCTGCTCGACCTGGGCTATGTCGCCTTCTTCGCCATCGGCGCATATACCATGGCGTTACTCACCGCGCCCACCCCGCATCACCTGATGTGGAGCTTCTGGGCGGCGCTGCCCATGGGCGTCATCCTGGCAGCCTTGGCCGGGATATTGCTCGGGATTCCGGTGCTGCGCATGCGCGGCGACTACCTGGCCATCGTCACCTTGGGTTTCGGCGAAATTATCCGTGTGCTCAGCAAGAGCGATGCCCTGACTAAGTTTAGCGGTGGGCCTCGCGGCGTTCCCGCTATAGGCGGGCCGACCTTCTTCGGCGGTCGGTTGAGCACCGATGTGGGATACGTTTACCTGATCGTCCTGGGTGTGCTGCTGGTGATTTTCGTGACCGACCGCCTGCAAAAATCCCGCGTCGGACGGGCCTGGGTCGCCATGCGCGAAGACGAGACCGTGGCGCAGGCGATGGGCATTTCAACGCTGCGCCACAAGCTGCTAGCCTTTGCCATCGGCGCCGCCTTCGCCGGGCTGGGTGGCGCGCTGTTCGCAGCCCGCAACCAGTTCACCGGCCCCGAAGATCACAACCTGATGGTTTCGATAAACGTGTTGTGTTTGGTGATTGTGGGCGGCATGGGGAGCATCCCCGGTGTGATTGCCGGTGCGTTTGTCCTCAAAGGATTGCCCGAGGTGCTTCGCCAACTGCAGGACTATCGCATCCTGGCCTTCGGCGCGCTCTTGGTGGTGATGATGATTGCGCGGCCGGAAGGGCTTATCCCCTCGGCACGGCGCCGCCTGGAGATCCATGGAGAACAAGAGGAGACCGCGCCAGGCGGGTCGCCCTCCGCGCCTGGAGGAGGAGCCTCATGAGCGCGGTCCTTGAGACCCATAAGGTCACCAAGCGCTTTGGCGGTCTGACGGCGGTCAGCGCGGTCGACCTGGTTGTTAACGAGAAGATGATTGCCAGCGTGATCGGCCCGAACGGCGCAGGCAAGACGACATTCTTCAATTGCGTTTCCGGATTCTACCCGCCCGAAGAAGGTCAGATCCTACTCGAGGGCCGCCCGCTGGTGGGGCTTGCGCCTGACCAGATCGCCCAACTCGGCATTGCGCGCACCTATCAGAATATTCGACTCTTCAAGAACATGACGGCCATCGAGAACATCCTGGTCGGCCAGCACCCCCGCCTGAGCGCCACCTGGATCGAGGCCATTCTGCGGACACCGCACATGAAGCGGGAGGAGGCCGAAGCCCTGCGCGAGGCGACGCGCCTATTGCGTTTCGTCGGGCTGGCCGACATGGGCGACCAACTGGCGCGCAACATGCCCTACGGCGCTCAGCGCCGGCTGGAAATCGCCCGCGCGCTCGCCAACCAGCCGCGATTGCTGCTGCTCGACGAGCCAACGGCCGGCATGAATCCCAACGAGACCGAAGAGATGATGGCATTCATCCAGCGGCTGCGCAGCGAGTTGGGAATTACCATCCTCATCATCGAGCACGACATGCGCGTGGTCATGGGGATCAGCGACCAGGTGACCGTGCTCGACTACGGGGTCAAGATCGCCGAGGGTGTGCCGCGAGAAATTCAGCAAAACCCGCGCGTGATCGAAGCCTATCTCGGTCGAGGGGCTGCCTCGGGCTTGGGCGGCTCTGAATCTGTAACCGTGCAGTGATCCGGCTCACCGGGTGGTAACCGCCAATGACGATGCTCGAAGTGCGCGATCTGCACACCTACTACGGCAACATCCATGCCCTCAAGGGCATCTCGCTGACCGTTGAGGAAGGCGAGATTGTCACCCTCATCGGCGGCAACGGGGCGGGCAAGTCGACGACCCTGCGCACCATCTGCGGGGCGATCAAGCCGCGGCAAGGGAGCGTGCGGCTGAACGGCGAGGACCTGACGGGATTCAAGGCCCACCAGGTGGTCTACAAGCGAGTTTCGATGGTGCCCGAGGGTCGGGGTGTTTTCGCCCGCCTGACCGTCGCCGAGAATCTCGATCTGGGCGCCTACACGCGATCCGATCGCGCCGGCATTGCTCAGGATTTGCAGCGGGTCTTCGAGGTGTTTCCGCGCCTCAAGGAACGCGCGCGCCAGGTCGCCGGAACGCTTTCGGGCGGTGAGCAACAAATGCTGGCCATCGGCCGTGCGCTGATGGCGCGCCCGCGCCTTCTCTTGTTGGATGAGCCCTCGATGGGTCTGGCACCGATCTTGGTGGAGAGCATCTTCGCCACGATCAGCGCCATCAACAAGGAAGGTACGACGGTCCTCCTGGTCGAGCAGAATGCGCTAATGGCACTCTCCATTGCCTCGCGCGGTTACGTGCTGCAGACCGGGACAATCGTCCTCGAAGATACGGCCGCCAGACTGCGCGCCAATGAGATGGTGCGCAAAGCCTACCTGGGCGAGAAGTAGCCTCCCCCGATACTACTGACAACGAGTCCTCATGCCCGGGCATTCTCCACCCGGCGTAGTCGGACGCCGCCTGAAGGGATTGCGGGTAATTGTCGCCCGACTTGCGCGATGCCGCACACGCGGCACGGCGGCCTGCGATACACTGAGAGTCTGGAGGTTCCATGGCGGTCGAAGTCATCACCATCGGCACCGAACTGCTTCTCGGCGATATTCTCGACAGCAACGCCCAGCTCATTGCGCGTGCGCTGCGCGAGGCGGGCATCGATCTCTTTTGGAAGACGACCGTCGGCGACAACCCCGACCGCATCGCCGAGGCAGTGCGCTTGGCGCTCTCGCGCGCCGAGGCGGTGATCACTACCGGCGGCTTAGGCCCGACCATCGACGACCCGACGCGCGAGGCGGTGGCGCACGCCACGGGACGTCCGCTCGAGTTCCACCCCGAGCTGTGGCAGGACATCCAGGATCGCATGGCGCGCTGGGCGCGCGCGACGCCAGAGACCAACCGCCGCCAGGCGTACATGCCGCAGGGGGCCACGGTCCTTGCCAACCCGGTGGGCACGGCACCCGGCTTCATCGTCGAAACGGAGCGCAGTTGCGTGCTCACGCTGCCCGGCGTACCGCGCGAAATGCAGCACATGCTGGGCGAGGCGGTTATTCCCTATTTGCGCCGCCGGCTCGGCGAGCGGGGAATGTTCCTCTCGCGCGTGTTGCACGTGGCCGGCGTCGGTGAGGCGGCCATCGACGAGAAGATCGGCGAATTCGAGGCGCTCGGCAACCCCACCGTCGGCCTGGCCGCGCACAATGGGATCATCGATGTGCGCATCACGGCCAAGGGGGAACGGGAGGCGGAGCTTGCGGCCGAGGTTGGCCGGCTCGAAGCGGAGATCCGGCGGCGCCTGCCGGAGGCTGTGTTTGGTGCCGATGATGAAACGCTGGAGGGAGTCACGCTGCGCAGGGCGGCCGACAGGGGTGCCCGCGTTGCGGTTGTTGAATGGGGCACCGGCGGAAAACTCGGCGGGCGATGTGCAGCCGCCGGGGTGTCGCAGACTTTCGTGGGCGGCCTCACGCTGCCCGGGTTGGCCGCGAGCCTCGAGAACGTCGAGCAGGAGATGGGCCGCTGGATGGATGCACGAGCTGCGACGATCGGCGTAGGTCTCTCGGTGCGTGCCGCCTCGCCCGTGTCCGAAATCTTCATCCTTCGCCTCGCGCCGGGCGAGCGCGAGGCGAAGGCGCGCACGTTTGGCGGCCCGCCGCCGAGCGCCGACCGCTGGGCGGTGAACACGGCGCTATATCTGTTGTGGCGCAGTTTGCAGGAGAAAGACTCGTCGAGTGCTTGACACTCCCGGGGGCCCAGATATAATCGCTTGGCACGCGGGTGTAGCCAAGTGGTAAGGCACTTGCTTCCCAAGCAAGCATTCGCGGGTTCGAATCCCGTCACCCGCTCAAGTAGCCAAGAACAAGTGCATCCGGCCTCCGATTGGAGGCCGGACAGCTTGAAACTCACTTGCCTTGCAGGCAAGCATCCGAGGGTGCGAACCCCGTCACCCACTCCTGCCCCTTGTTTTTGCCTGAGACTT
>DATEAT010000054.1:0-21534 GCA_035288225.1 Anaerolineales bacterium
GGGGCGCATGCCGGCCCGGGCTTTCCCATTATAGGACAAGGGGCGAACGGGCCGGCCCGTCAGAGATGGGCGGCGATTCGACATTCGTGCACGGCCGGGCTAGACTCATGACACGCCAGATTGCGGAGGCAGACCATGCCCGGCCCACGTGTCAGCGAAATAACCGCCCGCCTCGAAAAGGGAATGCTCAAGACGAAGGAGAAGTTCGGCTCGCTGAGTGCCGAGGGGTGGGGCGCGCCGGTGTACGACGGGCCGCCGCGCTGGACGGCGCGTGACCTGGCCGCGCACTTCTATTCAGCGGAGGTCCATTTGCTGCTGATGGCGCGAGACGTGGCCGCAGGCGGGCCGGGTGTGCCGGAGGGATTCGACTACGACAGCTTCAACGCGCAGGAACAACAGCGACTGGCGGAGATGGCGCCGCAGGAGGTGCTGGCCAGCCTGGCCGAGGCGCGGGCGGCGACGATCGAGTTCGCACGCTCGCTGAGCGAGGAGCAACTCGATCTCGTCGGGCGGCACCCGGCGCTGGGCCCGGTATCGCTCGAGGTGATGCTGGTTGCGATCTACGGCCACCAGTTGATGCATATGCGCGAGGCGATGGCCAGAGTGGGCTGAGCCTGCGCAGCGTGCGTGCGCATGATGGAAACCAAAGGGACATCCCGCGGGATGCCCCTTTGCGCATTGTATGGTGTGAGCGCCAGCTACTTGGCGGTGACGGTGAAGGGCAAGACCATGCCGTTCTCGAAGTGCCCAGGCAGGTGGCAGGTGAGTTGATACTCGCCGGGGGTGTCGATCGTCCATTCGAGGGTGACCGTCGCACCCGTCTCGATATCTTCCAACTCGGCGACAGTGCCATTCGCCTCGAGCGGAGCGTCCACCGCGCCTGCCGGCTCCAGCACGAGTTCATGCACGATCGAACCCTCGTTGGTGATGTTGAACTTCACCTGACCCGCAGGCACGCTGGTCTTGCTCATCTCGATCTTGTATTCGGTGAGCGTGACGTCGACCACGGTGGGGCCTTTGGGGCCGCAGGCAGCGAGGGCTGCAGCTAAGACCACGAACACCATGACTGAGGAAACTGACTTACGCGTGAGCATGTGCCTCTCCTTGAATGAATTCGCGAACTGGTTGGTGGGAGCGAAAGCTGCCCTCGCCTCGACCTCGGAGCGGTTGCGAGCAACCGCTGGGAACCTGCACTCCGTTCAGGCTCGGGCGTTTACTTGCCTTGGGAGACAATATATCATAATTGCGGTCGAATTGGTAGGTTTGTCAAGTGAGTTTGTATGAAACGCTTGTTCCCAACGTCACAAATCTGGATCAGTGGCTTGAATTGGTTGGAAACGGCCGCACTTTCAAGTACCAGATACCGCGGGATGACTGCCCGCCTCCCCGCTGCGCGTGCACAAGCGCCGACCGTCGCTGCCTGGCTGCCGCGTGGAGCCGGGGAGCGCTGCGAGTGCAACGGCAGCGATTGCTAATCGTATATGGATTGGATCATGCCTCGCGTGGCTTGCCGGCCAACACAGGCTATAATCCGACACAGACCAACTCACACAGTGGAAAGGGAGAGCATGTCTGACAGCGAGTCTCCGCGTTTGCCTGGCCCATCGCGAGGCTTCTTCCGCCAGACGGCGCTGCAAGTCAAACTCGTGTGGCGACTGTTGCGCGACCGCCGGGTAAGTCCGCTTCTCAAACTTCTGCCCGTAGCCACAGTTGTGTATCTGTTCTTCCCCGACATCCTGCCCGGGCCGATCGACGATACGGCGGTCGTGCTGGGCGGGTTGTGGCTGTTTATCGAATTGTGCCCTTCCGAAGTGGTCGCAGAGCACTTGCAGGATCTCAACAAGGTCATTCCCGGCACCTGGCGCGAAGTGGACCTGCCCAAAGTGGAGGCGGCCAAGGCTGCCGAACCCACTGCGAGCGCTGAGGACACAGCCCCTTAGCCGCTTGTCAACTCAGCTTCAAGAGTCAAACCGGCCTCGCGCCAATGCGCGAGGCCGGTTTCTCTTGCGTTCGGGGCCTCACCCGCCGGCGGCTGGCGGCGCCAAGCGGCCGACCAGGTCATAGGCCAGCGCGCCGGTGATGTCCACGGGAACAATCTCACCCAGGGGCGGCTGCGCACCCTCGACCAGCACCATGCCGTCGACCTCCGGCGCGTCGCGGTACGACCGCCCGACCGCCAGGTTATCGCCCCAACCCTCGATCAGCACCGGCAACCGCCGGCCCACGCAAGCCTGGTTGCGCTGCAATGAGATGCCCTGCTGCAACTCCATCAGGCGCCCACGCCGTTCTTCTTTGACTTCGCTCGGCACATCGTCCGCCATGCGCCCGCTCTCCGTCTCGGCCTCGAACGAGTAGGTGAAGCAGCCGACGCGGTCAAAGCGCATGGCCCTCAGGAAATCGAGCAGCGTCTCGAATTCAGATTCGCTCTCGCCGGGATAGCCGACGATGAACGTGCTGCGCAGGGCCAGATCTGGGAGTGCGGCGCGCATCGTGTTCACCGTGGCATGCACCCATTCCATGTTGGCCGGGCGGCGCATGCGCCGCAAGACGGCCGGGTGGGCGTGCTGCAAGGGCAGGTCGAGATACGGCAGGATGTGCGGGTGAGCGGCGATGACCTCGATTAGGCGGTCGGTGATGGCGCCCGGGTAGGCGTACATCACGCGCAGCCAAGGCACGTCCGGCACGGCTGCCACCATGGCCTCGAGCAGCTGGGCCAAACCGTCGCGCATCCCGAGGTCGTGCCCGTAGTCGGTCGTATCCTGGGCGATGAGGATGATCTCGCGCACACCGCGATCGCGCAGCTTGCGCGCCTCGGCCACGATCGTTTCGAGCGGCCGGCTGACGGCCGTGCCCTTGATCAGCGGGATGGCGCAGAAGGCGCATGGCCGCCGGCATCCATCCGCGATCTTAAGATAGGCGCTGCCGACCTGAATGGATGCGCGCAACACGCCGCGCTCATCCCGTCCGACGGCTTGGGCCTCGGGCGGCAAGTGATACAGCGGCCCCGGGTGAGCGGAGGGCCGAAGACCCCGTACCAGCTCAAGGATGTCCATCCAGCGGCGCGTGCCGAGAATGCCATCCAGCCCCGGCACGTCGCGCGCCACCTGTTCGGCGTAGCGCTGGGTGATGCAGCCGGCAGCGATCAGTTTTTGGCCGCGGCGTTTGGTGCGGGCCAGATCGCGCAAGGTGCGCAGGGACTCCTCGCGCGCCGGCCCGATGAAACCGCACGTGTTGACCACGACCACATCCGCCCGCGACGGGCGATCGGCCTGCCGGTAGCCGGCCCGTTCGAGCAACTCCGCCATGGAATCGGAGTCGACGCTGTTCTTAGCGCAGCCGAGGGTCACAACGTGGTAGCGCATGGGCGCGCCCATCTAGCCTCCCGCGGGCGGGGTGGCGCTGGGCGCGGGTGTGGAGGTGGCGGTAAGGCGCGGGGTGGCGCTGGGGCGAACGGTGGCGGTGGCAGTAGGGGTGACACTAGGTGTGGGCGTCTTCATTCCGGCCAGAGTCCATACGCGGATGACGGCCTCGCCCACCCCTCCCTGCGTGCCCTGATCGACATCATTGTAGATCACGCGAATGGCCGCTCCATCGCCGGCAATGACCGCGACAAATTGCGTGCCCTCGAACTCGAGGTGCTGGCCCGGCGGCAGGCGTCCGGCAAACTGCTGTTTGCCGTCAACGATCACTCGGACGTAGCTGCGGTGCACGGCTTCCAGGCGCAGCCTCACGCTGGTGTAGACGCCGCCCAGAGGCGTCGGAGCGGCGGTCACCAATTCGGCGGCGGCCACCGGCGGCGGTTCGCTGGTCAATTTGCCGCCTGCCTCGCCTGCAACGGGGGTGGCAGCCGCCTCACTCGAGGTGGGCTGGGCGAGGCTGGCGACGAACGCTCCGGTGGCCGCCGCGCCAGGACTCTCGTTGGCCAGGAAGTGCGCCAACTGCACCGCGCCCCAGCCCAGCAGGCCGATCACGATGAGGCTCAGCCCGGTGCTGAGAAGGACATCCAGCCGCATGAAACGCCGCCAGAGAGTGGTCCGTGAGGCGATGGGGCGCCGGGCCTCAGGCGCCACGCGCGCCGATGACGGCGGGGGTTGTGGCGGCCGCGGCCTCGTCCCGCCGACGCGGGCAATGGTCTCATCGGCATCCAGCCCAAGGAAAGCGGCGTAGCTGCGGATGAATCCGCGCGCCTGGGCGACCGAGGGGATCAGGCTGTGATCGTCGGCCTCGATGCCGGCCAGGAATTTCTGGCGGATATAGGTGCGCCGCTCGACTTCTTCGAGGGTGAGGCCTAATGCCTCACGCTTCTGGCGCAGCAGGGTCCCGAGCGATTCGGACATGGGCGATGGGGGGGATGCGCGATCGAACCGGCCGCGCGTTTCAGGTTGCCAGCACTCCAGCGCCAGGGAAGCGCACAGAGGCAGGCGACCGTTCGCCGCGCGGCAGGTCCGATGAGCGGGCTAGTCTGTTTCGCCTTGCGGTGCAGGTTCGGGGGAGGCCGGCGCCGGCGCAGGTGCTGGCACGCCTTCCTGCTCGCCCTCGCGGCTTACGATCACCGTGATCTCTGGGATCAGATCCACCGTGAGGCGCAGAGGCACTTTGTGCGTTCCGATCTCGCGCAGCGGTTGATGGGCGATGTTGCGCCGATCGACGCGCACGCCGGTCTCGCGCTCAATGGCCCCGGCAATGTCGCCGGTGGTCACCGAACCGAACAGCTTGCCCGTCTCGCCGGCGCGGGCAACGAAGGTCAGCGTTACGCCAGTCAGGCGCTCGGCCACCGCGCCCATTTCGGTGTTGAGGCGCGCGCGCTCGGCCAGGGCCGAGGTGCGGATGCGCTCGGCCTGCTTGATCGCGCCGGCGGTGGCCAGCAGAGCCAGATTCTGGGGCAAGAGGAAGTTACGGCCGTAACCGTCGGCCACTTTCTTGACTTCGCCCGCCCGTCCCAACTTGTACACGTCCTTGAGCAGCAGCACTTTCATCGTCAAGCCCTTTCTGAATGGACGGGGCGTTCCTGCGAACGCCCTCAGATATGGCGCGCATGCGCGCCTCGGCGAAGGGTACAACGCCAACCTCATTCTACCAAACCCCTTGGACCTGGTCAAAACCGCGAGGCGCGGGACGTTCCCTGGGCATTCGAATTCTTTCGCGGTACACTTCGGCTCGATTTCATCCGGCCTCCGGCTGGCACGCGCGGCGCACATGCCGGCCGCACAAGCCCGGCGCGCCGGCCGTCAACAACAACTCAAAGCGAGAGGGACTTTCGTCGGCGCACGCCTCGCCCTATGGGCCCTGCGAGGTGAAATGGTCGCCTGCGAGCCAAAAGCGCATGACACGCCTACCCACCCTGCGCATCGTCGCCACCGACTCGCTGCGTTTGCACGAGAACCACGACCCCGGGCGCACTCATCCACTGGTCACGACCCTCCAGCGCGACGGCTTCCTGAAGAATCCGCCGGTCATCGCGCCGCTCGACAACGGCCACAACCACTACGTGGTCCTCGACGGCGCCAACCGGGTGAGCGCCTTCACCCTGATGGAGTACCCGCACCTGCTGGCGCAGGTCGTGGACTACGAGGGCGACGGCGTGCAGCTCAGCGCCTGGAACCACCTGGTAGTGAGCCTTTCGACGCAGGCACTGCTCACGCGCCTGCAGGGGCTGCCCGGGGTGAACCTGCGCGAGATGTCGCGCGAGGACGCCCGCCGCGGCCTGGCCGATCAGCAGCTGCTGTGCTATCTCCTCGTGCCCGAAGGCGGGGTCATGGCGGCGCTCGGTGAAACGGGCAAGCTCGACGCGTGGGCGGAAACGTTGTGCGAGGTGGTCAACGTCTACATGCCGCACGGCAAGATCTTCCGCACCCAACAGGACGAGCTGCGCGGCCTGGAAGATTTCTCTTCCTCCGCGGCCGCCCTGGTGGTCTTCCCGAACTTCCGCCCGAACCAAGTGATGGATTTGGCGCGTGGGCAGGGCCGTCTGCCGGCGGGTATCACGCGCCACCTCATTTCGCCGCGCGCACTGCGAGTGAACTATCCGCTCGAGGAACTATCGGCCGCGTTCAGCCTCGACGAGAAGAACCTCAGATTGCAGGAATGGCTGCACCAGAAGACGGTCAGCCAGTCGGTGCGCTTCTACGGCGAAGCCACCGTGCTCTACGACGAGTAGGCACGGGGCGGCCATCCCGCTCTCCGGGTTGCATTGGCGCCGGACCCACGCGACGATCTTCCATCTCTTCGGACGACAACGAATGAAGGGGCGCCGGCGTACGCGGCGCCGAGTCTTGCACCTGTTCCCGGCCGGCACATGGGAGCAGCATAACTTCCCTTGGGCTGCCTAGAACCGACTGGAATGCTGCCTTGGTCTACGGCCGAGGAAGACCCTGGGGGCGGGCGGAACCGGCCACCCATACGGGCCGTCGAAAGAGGACCATCGCCTTCAAACCCGCACCCTCGTTCCGAGGGCAGGCCCCCAACCGCCCCCCCGGCGAGTTGGGGTGTCAACGCGAGGGCGTCAAGCTGGGGAAGGGGAAGAGTTCTTCAAGGAGGCAGGAGATGGTTTTTCCGCTAGGTCCTATAGCTGCTGGTAGCGTACATTGCCCAGCACGAAGACGGTGGTGTGCCCCGCCTCCGGGTTGGGTGGCGGCGTGCTGTTCTTGGCAATGACCCCCATGGCCTGCTCCACCTGGTCGTCGTCGACCCCAATGAGAAAGGTGGTGTTGCCCTGACGCAACCAACCGCCGGTGGAGGCAATGCGGGTCACGCGAAACTCGTGCGCGAGCAGGTCGGGCAGCATCGCCTGGGTATCGGAGTCGCGCACAATCGCCAGCAGCAGTTTCATGGGTACACCTCACAGCGTTCGACATCGAGCAGGAGCAGCGTGCCGCCTTGCACTTCCACCGGCACGGGTGCGCCCAGCGGCAGGTGCGTCCCCTCGTATGGCACGGCGATGTACTCGGTGCGGGTGCAGCAGGATTGGCGCAAAATCTCGATGGCTCGCGGCTCGTCGCCGGCGCCCAGGCCGAGCACAATCACCGCCACCTCGCGCCCCAGGAATCCACCCCCGCCCTGCATGGTCGTCGCCGCAAAGCCGCCGGCCTCCAGCGCATCGAGCGTCGGAGCGCGATCGACCGGCTGGACGAAGGCCAGCAGCAACCCCTGATACGGAATCTTGGTCATGGTTGCCTCACTCAGAGAACAAGGTCCCGCCTTCGCGCAATCCGAAGACTTCCAAGACCGGCAGCACAATGAAGATGCCGGTGTGCGGATCAGCGATCGGCCCAGTCACCATTTCGGTCGCACGGACCAGTCCGCCCACGTCGAACTCATCGGGGACAACGCTGAACAAGGTGCTGTGCATGCGCTCCTGCGAGCGCAGCACCGCGCGCAACGAGGGGAAGAGCGGCAGGTCGTCGCGTCCGACCAACTGCCGCCCCAATCCGCTGCTCTCGAGAATCGTCGCCCCGGAGATACCCGCCCGGGCCCAGGTTTCGAGGACTGCCAGCGTCTGATCCGGGTTATCCAGCACCAGCAGGATCAGCTTGGCCATGATCCGTCCTTTCGGTCATCGACCAGCGCAAGAGCGGCGGAGTAATGATAGTTGTGGTGAGCACCACAAGCGCGATGAGAGTAAATGTGTCCGTATCCAAGAGGCCCATGCTTTGCCCAGCGCCCGCCACGATCAGGCCCACCTCGCCGCGCGAGATCATGCCCAGCCCGACCCGAAGGCTCTGGCGGGGGGTAAACCCGCCCAGCCGCGCCCCCAGCCCCGAGCCTGCGACCTTCGACACCACCGCGATGACAACCAGCAACCCGGCCAGCCCCCAATGTGCCGGGGCCACGGTTCGCACGTTGGCGCTCAGACCCACGCTCACCAGGAACAACGGCACGAAGAACGCGTAGTTGAGCCCCTCCAGGTCGCGCGCCACCTCGTCGCGCCAGTGCGAGCGGCCAACCCCAACGCCGGCGATGAAGGCGCCGGTAATCGCCGCGACGCCGCCCACGTACTCGGCGCTCCAGGCAAAGAAGAGCGCGACCACGACCACCATCGAGAGCAGGCTCTTGCTGATCGGCAGCCGTCTGGCTCGATCGGCAATCCACGGCAGGACGAAATAGCCCAGCATGACCGAAGCTGCCAGCGTGAGCACCATGCGTAGGAGGGCCAGCCCCAGGCCGCCGGTTCCCTGCCATAGCGCGGCGAAGAGCGCCAGGGCCAGGATCACCAGGATATCGTCGATGACCGCTGCGCCTAGCAGCGCCAGTCCCTCGGGCGTGCGCAGCTTGCGAAGCTCGACCAGAGTCTGTACGGAGATGGAAACGCTCGTCGCACCCAGGACGATTCCCAGAAGCAGCGGCGTATTCCATTCGCCCATGAGCGGGGCGAGCGCCAGTGCGGAGAAGGCGATCGGGGTCAGCACACCCAGCACGCCTGCCCATAGCGCCGGGCGCCCGCTGGCACGCATGCCCGCCAAGTCTGTTTCCAAACCCGCGCCAAACATCAAGAAGATGACGCCCAGCTCGCCCAATCGCTGCAGCGTGGCCGCCGTCATTCCGGTGGGATCGAAGAGGAAGGGCTGGTGAAGCAGGTCGAGCAGACTGGGACCGAAGGCCAAACCGGCCAGGAGTTCGCCCAGCACCGCAGGTTGGCCCAGGCGCACAGCCAATGCCCCGGCCAGCTTGGCCCCACCGAGCAAAAGGGCCAGCGCCAGAAGGAGAGGCAGCAGCGAGGAGGAGGCCTCGGCCGCCCAGCCCGTTCGGAGCGTCAGGATCGCCGTCATCGTTTGCGATCAGATCACCCGGTCGCATCTCGCCGTCCTCCCAAGGGATCGCGGCGCCAAAGGTTGGTCGGGATTGTACCATCCGTGAGCGAGCCGGCGCATGCACACGGCACGCGGGGTGGCGACGCCGAGCAGCAGAAGTGGCGAGGCGCTGTGCTACAATCGTTCGCGATTGCCCGGCGCGAGAGACGGCGCATGCGGGCCGAAGGGACCCTCCTACGATGGACACGACACCTCGCCGCGGGTTGTACTTCGAAGAATTCGGCGTGGGGCACAAGATCACGACGGCCGCGCGCACCATCGGCGAAGCCGACGTCGCCGCATTTGCCGGGCTCTCGGGTGACTTCAATCAAATCCACACCGATGCCGAGTACGCCCGCCGCACGCCGTTTGGGCAGCGCGTGGCACACGGCATGCTCAGCATGGCGGTGGTCTCCGGCCTGGCGGTCCAAACGGGCTTCATGGCCGGAACGGTGATTGCCTTTCGCGAGATCGGCGAATGGAAATTCAGCCGGCCGGTCTTCTTGGGCGATACGATCCACGCCGTGCTCGAGGTGATCGCCACCAAACCCTTGGCGCGGCTTGGCGGCGGGGCGGTGGAAATCCAGGTCAGCGTCTTCAATCAGAAAGATGATGTTGTGATGAGCGGGCGCTGGACCGTCCTCATTCAGAGCCGCCCGGCCACGTGAGCGCATGAGCGAATCCCCTGCCGAGCGCTTTCGGCGACTGGCCGCGCAAGCCCCAACCTCGGAGGTTGCCTCCAGCACCACCCAGGCCGTTCCCCATTCCGAGGCGGAGCAGACTGAGGCGCCGGCCGAGCCCGAGCTCGAAAAGCCGGATAGCACTCAACCCTCTCCATCCGCGCCGACCGAAATGATCGAGCCGACTCCCGA
Source organism: Anaerolineales bacterium (assembly GCA_035288225.1). Lineage (GTDB taxonomy): Bacteria > Chloroflexota > Anaerolineae > Anaerolineales > RBG-16-64-43 > RBG-16-64-43. The sequence continues at coordinate 9,659 of DATEAT010000054.1, forward strand.
GGCCAAGGCCGCCGTGATGCGGCCGGCCGCGATTCCTCCGATTAAAATGAAAAAGCTGCGCCCGCCCCGCCCGCCGCGCGCGCGCGGACGCGGATGCGGCGGATGCCTGGTGCGCGGGCTCCTGGCCGCAGGTTTCTTCGGCATTGTGCTGCTCTTCGCGGCAGCCGCTTACGGGCTGTACAAGTACTACGAGATTGCCGCCACCTTGCCCTCGGTGGAGAACCTGACCGAGCGCGCTTCGCAATTCGAGACCACACGCATCTACGACCGGGATGGCAACCCGTTGTATGAGATTCTCGATCCGAATGCCGGCCGGCGCACCTACGTCCCGCTCAACCGCATGTCGCCCTACCTGATCGCTGCCACCGTGGCGACCGAAGATAAGAGCTACTACTCGCACCCCGGGTTCGACCCGTCGGCGATCGTGCGCGCCTTCCTGCAGAATTACCAGGCGGGGGGCATCGCCTCCGGCGCCTCAACCATCACTCAGCAACTCGCCCGCCTGCTGCTCTTCACCTCCGACGAACGGACGGAGCGCAGTTACATGCGCAAGGTGCGCGAGGCCTTGCTGGCGGTGGAACTCACCCGGCGCTACTCGAAGGACGTCGTCCTTGAGCTGTATATCAACGAGATCTACTACGGCAACCTCTCCTACGGTATCGAAGCGGCGGCCCAAACGTATTTCCACACCTCGGCCCAGTCGTTGACGCTGGCCCAGGCTTCGTTCCTGGCTGGGCTGCCGCAGGCCCCTTCGGTGTACGACATCTACTCCAACCGCGAGGCCACGCTCGAACGCCAACGCCAGGTGCTGGTGCTGATGGTGCAGGCCAGCCAGGAGATGGGCTGCTTCGTGCTCAGCGGGGCCAGCACCCCGCTGTGCATCACGCCGGAAGATGCGACCGCCGCCGCGCTCGAGACGGAGAACTTCGAATTCGTCGCGCCCTCGGTGCCGATGGAATTCCCGCACTGGGTGGGTTACGTCCGCCAATTGCTGGAGGCCCAGTACGATCCGCAGGTCATCTACCGTGCCGGCTTCCAGGTGTACACCACGCTCGACCCGCGCCTGCAGGTTGCCGCGCAGGAGATCGTGCGCAATCAGGTGCAGGCCTTGGCCGACCGTTCGATCACGGGCGGGGCGCTGGTCGCCATTCGCCCGGCCACGGGTGAGATTCTGGCCATGGTCGGCTCGCCGGACTTCTACGAAGGGCCAGCCGGCCAGGTGAACATGGCCATTCGTCCCCGCCAGCCCGGGTCGTCCATCAAGCCGCTGACCTACGTGGCCGCGTTTGAGAAGGGCTGGACGCCGGCCACCATCATCTGGGACGTGCCATCCGAGTTCCCGCCCTCGGGCAACCCGGGCGACCCGCGCCCACCCTACAAGCCGGCCAACTACGATGACAAATTCCACGGGCCGCAGTCGGTGCGCTCGGCGCTGGCCAACTCGTTCAACGTGCCGGCGGTGAAGACGCTCGACTTCGTGCGCATCTATGACGACCCGGCCACACCGCTGGAGGAGGGGCTGGTCGCCTTCGCCAAGCGGCTGGGGGTCACGTCGCTCAATCGGGATGACTTCGGCCTGGCCCTCACGCTGGGCGGAGGCGAGGTGAGCCCGCTCGAGATGACGGCTGCCTTCGCCGTTTTCGCCAACGGCGGGCGACGCGTGGCGCCGGTGGCCATCACGCGCATCCTCACCTACGACGGCCACCTGGTGTACGAATACCAGGCCCCGGCCGGCGAGCAATTGGTGCGACCCGAACACGCCTTTCTTATCTCGTCCATCCTTTCCGACAACGCGGCCCGCGCCCCGATGTTCGGCGCGAGTTCGGTGCTCAACCTGCCCTTCCAGGTGGCGGCCAAGACCGGGACGACCAACGACTTTCGCGACAACTGGACCCTGGGCTACACACCCGACCTTTCGGTGGGCGTGTGGGTGGGCAACCCCGACAACACGGCGATGCAGGGCACCACCGGCCTGACCGGCGCGGCGCCCATCTGGGCCGAGTTTATGAACGCCGCGATGCAGCAGCTCAAAGGCGGGCAGCCCTCCGGTTTCGTCCAACCGGCGGGCGTGGTGCAGCGCGAAGTGTGCGCCACCTCCGGCGCCGTACCGAGCGAGCACTGCAAAGACGTGCGCTTCGAGTATTTCGCCGCCGATCAGCCGCCGCTGCCGAAAGAACAGGACCTGTGGCGCGAAGTATGGATCGACACCTATACCGGCCTGCGCGGGTCGGCGGCGTGTTCCGACTTCCTCGAAAAGAAGCTGACCATGGCGGTGAGTGACCCGTGGGCGCGCAAGTGGCTGCGTGAAGACGATAAGGGCCGGCGCTGGGCGGAGGATGCCGGCTTCAAAGAAGACGAGTTAGTCTTCTACCCCGATGAGGAATGCCGGGCCGACAGTCCGCGGCCGATTCTCGCCCTCAGCTCGCCGGATGAGGGCCAGGTGATCAGCGCCGGCTCGTTGCGCATCGAAGGCAAAGCGGCCGCCACGCGCGACTTCGATCACTGGCGGCTGGAGTACGGGCAGGGATCGGACCCCGAGGATTGGACGCGCATTACCGAATCCTCATCGCCGGTGACCTCCACCGAGCGCCTGGCCGAGTGGAACACGCTGGACGCGCCGGACGGCACACTCACGTTGCGGCTCACCGTGTACTCGACCCACGACAACGGCAAGGCCGAGGTGCGCCGGCACATTACGCTGCACAAGCCCACGCCCACGCCGCTGCCTACCGCCACGCCCACCGCCACCGAGACGCCGACGCCAACCTGGACTCCCAGCCCAACGGCCACCGAGACGCCCATCCCCACCGATACCGAAACACCCACGCCCACCCCGACCCCCAGCGAGACTCCCACCCCGCTGCTCCCGACGCCGCAGCCTGTGCTCCCGCTCGCGAATGCGGCGGGCGTTGCGCGCCCCGGCTCGCCCGCCTGGAAGCGTGAGGCATCCTTGGACGAAGACCTCGTGGCCGGCGGCGATTCGACACATACCCAGGATCGAGCCAACCGCGAGAAGAACCTTGTCGCGCTCAGTTCGGTCCTGGCGGCAGTGGGTCTCACCCGCACAAAGCGCGAGGGCGCGGGTTGAGCCGCCGGCAAGCGGCACGCGTTACACTTCGCGCGCCGGGAGTCTCCGGCGCGACAACTGTTGCACGACGAGGTCAGGATGGATAGCACTGCACGCGAGAAGCGAACTCGCAGCGCGGTCAATATTGGGTTGGGCACGAATATCCTGCTGGCTGCGCTCAAGACCACGTTCGGAATCCTGGGCCACAGCCCGGCGCTCCTGGCCGACGGGGTCAATTCAACCTCCGACGTGGCCTACTACATCGTGGTCAGCGTCTTCATGAACCTCTCGCACAAGCCGGCCGATCCTGAGCACCCTTTCGGGCACCGCCAGCTCGAGAGCATCGCCGCCCTCCTGGTGGGTGCCTTCGTCATGGTGACCGGCATCGCCATCTTCTGGGATGCGGTCAACCGCGTGTTCGATCAATGGACCGGCGTGGCAACGTACGCGGGGGCGGCCACCATCGCGCTCTACATTGCGCTGTTCACCGTGCTGCTCAAGATCGGTTTGACGATCTACACCCAGCGCATCGGGCGAGAGGTTGCCAACCCGGCCGTCGAAGCGCTGGCCTACGACCATCGCAACGACATCCTGGCCGCCTCGGCCGCGGCGGTAGGCATCTTCCTCGGTCGCGCCGGCCTGCCGTGGGTCGACCCGTTGGCCGGCGCGTTGGTCTCGCTGGTCATCTTCCGCACGGGGGTGCAAATCGTGCGCGGCTCATCGGGCGAGCTCATGGATGTGGCGCCCAGCGGAACGCTGCTGCAAGAGGTGCGCGCCGCCGTGGCCGAGGTGCCCGACGTGCGCCAGATGGAGGATCTCACCACTCACCGCTTCGGGCCGTACCTCGTGCTCAACCTGACGATCGGAGTGGACGGGTCACTGAGCGTGGCCGAGGGCGACCGCATCGCCTCGCAGGTCGAGCATCGCCTGTACGAACGCATCGAATTCGTCAAGCGCGTGAACATCCACTATCATCCGGTGGTCCCGGCGGCCGCCGCGGCCGTTGCGCCGCGCTGAGCGGCGCGACCCGCACGGCCGGTCGCCGTATATCGAGTGACACTCGCGGCGGGTCCGCCCGCCCATTGCCTTAAGGAGGAGACACAATGAATATCGGCAGTTTGCTATCCGGCATTGCAGTCCTGGCCTGGCTCGGCGCCGGCGCGGCGCTGGTGCTCACCCTCACCCGCGCGGCGCGCGGCCAGGCGCTGCGCAACGGCGGCATCATCATTCTGGCCGCCGTGCTCATCGCGGTGGTGGCCACTTCGTTCAGCGCCGGGCTGGTATTCCTCCAGCCCGAGGAGCGGGGTGTGGTCATCTCCGCACTCCAGACGGGCGGCGTGCGCCAGGCCACGCTCGAGCCCGGGCTGCACTGGATCCTGCCCTTTGCCGAGTACGTCATCCGCTACCCGATCTCCAAACAGACCTATACCATGTCGATCGCGCCTTCCGAGGGCGCAGTCATTGGTGACGATTCAGTGGCGGCGCGAACCGCGGACGGTCAGGAGATCTTCGTCGACGCCTCGGTCATCTTCTCGGTGGACCCGGCGAGCATCATCAAGGTGCACATCGCCTGGCAGGGGCGCTACGCCGAGGAACTCATCCGGCCTCAATCGCGCGGCATCATCCGCGACGTGGTTTCGCAGTACGGGGTGGATGCAATCGTGTCGTCCAAGCGCGAGGAGATGAGTTCCCTCATCTCCGAAACCCTGCGCACCAAACTGGCCGAGAACGGTATCCTGATGGATGCGTTCATCCTGCGCAACATCACCTTCTCGGAGGAGTACGCTGCCTCGGTCGAGCAGAAGCAGATCGCCGAGCAGCTCGCCAAGCAGGCAGCCTTCGTGGTTGAACAGAGGCGCCAGGAGGCCCAGCAGGCGCGCGAGACAGCGCAGGGCGCAGCCGACGCGGCGGTGATTGCCTCCAAGGGCGAAGCCGAGGCGCGGCTGATCAACGCCCGGGCCGAGGCCGAGGCGCTGGAGCTCATCGCCGCGGCGCTGGCCGGCAACCCGGACCTGATCACCTATCAGTACGTCATCCGCCTCTCGCCGTCCATCACCACCATGCTCGTTCCCACCACCAACCCCTTCATCCTCCCGCTGCCAGGCGCCAACCCGTAGGCGTATGCTGGAACAACAAAGGCAGGGGCGCCAGTGGGCGCCCCTGCCTCGTTTGTACCTCAGCCGGTCTTCCACCTCTAACCGAACTCAACGTCTTGCTGCCCGCGCCAGGCAATCTCCGGCGCCTCGCCGGCCCATCCGGAAGAGGGCATAGCACGCATTACGCGTGCCCGCGTGCGCGCGGTCTGCGCACCTCTTGCCGCGCGCGGACGAGCGCGAGCGTGTTGGCGGATCTTGCTCGCGCGCCGCGCCGGCCTACGGGGCGTCGCGCCGCATCTTCTCCATTTGCCGCGGCGTCAGAAACGCGTTGTGTCCCTGGGCAGCGAGATCTTTCCTTTGCACGCCGATCGCCACCTTCTCACCAAACTCCTCGCGGCCAGTGAGAACCTGGAAGACGGCCGCGGCCACGGCGAAGAACGCAATACCGCTGCACGCGAAGATGTTGGCCGTGTTGTCCTCCAGCGCCGAACCGACAGCGCCCGCGACGAACATTGCCGCGACCAGGAGCATGCCCGCCAAATAGAGCGTCTTGCGCCGGCGGACGCACACATCGCAGATCCATGCGGCAGCCTGGCCAGCGATCTTGTAGGGCGTGGAGGTCACCTTCTGCATCTTGTCGAAGTCTCTGTACGTCGTGGATGAGCCTTTGGTGCCGTAGAAGAAGCGGTACTCGCGGCCGGTCGGCCGCTCGAGGTGGCACTTGGCGCAGATCATGGCTCCCTCCGCAGCGGAAGCCGCCTCGTGGCCGAGGCAGCGATGGGCCACCCGCGGCCCCTACGGTACGCACGGGATGGCTGGGGGCGACGACGATTCGATACTACAACAGACTGCCGGCGAGAGATAGCGCGGCGCGCTCAGCAATGCGGATGGGCGCATTGCACGCGGGACAGGCCAGACCCGTGGCTTGCGTGGGGCCGCTTGCTGAATACAATACCTGGCAAGGGGGAAGCTTCGATCGATGCGGTTGGGAGCAATCACTGCGCCCGCCGTCCACAGCACACGGGGGAACCTCAGCGCCAGAGAAGCGCACAGCCGTCCAGACAGACTGAGATAGGTTGATACTTCCAGGAAGGATTCCTGGTCGCATGCGGACCAGCCGGAGCTGATGTTATTCGCCCCGTTCTCGGCCTAGCATTGCCGCCAGGGAATGATACATCGTCAGGCTGAGCGGTATCTGGGCCTCCCGCAAGAGGGTATGGGCGAATGGTGAGATCGTACGTGGTTATGAAGAGGTATCCGGCCAATCTATAGTTGGGCGCCCCCCTATTTCGCGAAACCTAGTTTTGCGATCTGCAACGATACGGGTTTGGGGGTGAGGATTGCTTCGGTCTTGCTATCCCTATACGTCACTCCTTTGTGCACGTGTGTTCAACGTCGCCGTACACACTACCTCGAATGGAGATGTCATAGCCAGCAATGTCTCCATCCCTATACGTGACCGTATACGAGATAACGTATGTGTTTCCAGTTTGAGAGTACTCTACGGAAGACCCGTCCGAGTCGATGGTGACCTCTGAAGGAGTTCCAGAGAACCCGGAGGGCGTGAGGTCATGCGTGTCATGATAATCCATCCCCTCAGCGGGAAGAGTCACCACAACATTGATCCGGTTGCCACTGACATACACATCGCATGTAGGCGGCTCTACTTCTCCAGAGCAACCCGCAAGAAGCACTCCAACGGCGGCGAATAGCACAAGACATCCCTTTTTCATTGATCTCTCCCTATGCGTATGGAAGTATTGAGATCGATTCATCGCCAACCTCCCAGCCTTCTCAACGGGCGTCCGTACAACCAAGCCACGGTGTGGCCTGGTCGAAATCACCTCTGTTTCGAGCGCGGTCAGGACCCTCCCCCTGCTGCAAGAAGCAGTATATGCGCGATGACCGTCTTGTGCAACTTCCCTTGCCGAGACTCCGTCCTCGAATATCGAGACACTGGGCAGGTATTGACCTGCGTCCCGGACGACTGGTCTTGGAATAGGGGGTCGAGCCTCAAGCGATCAGCTTCGAGGGCAAAGTGCAAGACGGGTTGCCTGCAGCAAAGGTCCTGTTGTTTCGGCGCCCAACATGTCGCTGGAGCTGACGCCGCCAGTGGGGGCTTTGTAGTGATTGGTGACTTCGGTGGGAATCTGGTCTAGCATTGTGCCATCATGGGAGCGCAGCTCAGCTCCCAGCCGTTGGGGTGCAATGCCAGGCTCTTGAAAGGGGGAGAACATGTCGCAGACAGTCATCGAGCTTGTACTCGGCGCTGTGATTGCCCTTCTCGTGACCATCTGGTTGGAGAGCTCTCGAAAGCCGAAGGAGGAGCTCTCAATCGCACCGCCCCACGACAATCGATATCAGAACAGGCCAGCGAGTACCGCCCGCTTCCTGGCACTTGAAATCAGCAACAAGCCCCTGCCCCGGAGCTTGCGCTGGATGTCAAGGAGTCCCGCCGTACAATGCCACGGAATGATCAGGTTCGACCGCGGTAACGGTGAGCATCTATTCAATCGTGCCATGGCTATTAGATGGAGTGGCTCCATCGAGCCCATTGCCACCGACCTCATTGTCAGCGGGGTCCGCGTCTCGCTCGTCGACCACACGAAGCTCATGCTCTCCACGCGAGTCGACATCCATCCCGGCGAATCCTCCCACCTCGACGTTGCAGCTCGCTTCGACGATGAGCTCCAAGCGTTCGACTGGTCCAATGAGAGCTACTTCTCCAACCCCATTTGGCGAGCGCCCGAATGGACGATACCACCCGGGCGCCATCTCCTCAGGGTCGAGGTGGTCTCATCCGGCGAGACGTGCTCCGGCATCTTCCGCTTCATTAATGACGGTCCACAAGCACAGTTCCGGCTGGAGCCGGCCGCGCCCGCTGAAGTTGCCCTGCTCAGGGCAACTTCAGCGGGCACCCTAACCACTCACTAGTGTGTCCAGTGTCGGATAGGTGTTGACAGTTTTCGTTCATGATGCGGTGCCATGCTTGGATCTCCTTTGCGTCAGGACCTGACCTGGAGTTCGGCCCTTGGTTCGGTAGCCTTGGTGAGGTCGATGCCAATTGTAGAAGTCGAGATATCGATCCAGAGAGACCTGCATGGTACCGATCCCGGTGAAGTACCTGCGGCGAAACTCAATTCTCCAGTGCTCGTTGAGGATGGTCCCTTGAAGGCGTTCCACGAAGCCGTTGGTCCAGGCATGACGGGGTTGGGTGCGGGTGTGTCGGAGGCCCAGCTCGGTGCACGCATGATCAAAGGCTCCCCGGAATTCGTTGCCCTGGTCCGTGAGGACACGTTGCACAGGCCAACCGGCCTTGCGAAGCGCAGGCACCACCCGCCTGGCCAGGAACTGGGCTGTGGCCTTGGTGGTGAAGTTGAGCGTGATCTCCGCCACTGCAAACGAGCTGGCCGCGTCGCAGGCCGTGATTTGCCACACCTTCCCAACGCCCTTCAACTTGCCGACGTAGAAAGTGTCCAGACAGATCAATTCGCCCGGCTTTTCGGCCTGAACGTGCTTCCCAGCACGCCGCTGGGCGGCCAGCAATTGCCGGCGGGTGCGCTCGGTGAGCAGTCCCGCGGCTTGGGCGCTGTGGACTTCGAGGACGGCCAATCGTTCCCATCGGGTCTGCAGCCCCGTGCGTTTGAGCAGCCGATAGATCGTGGACGCCGCAAGTTTCCAACCCCTGTGCTCGGGCAGGGCCAACTGCTGGGCCAGTCGCAGAGGCCCCCAAGTAGGCCAAGCCACTGCCAGAGCCAGGATGGCTCGCTCGGCCTGCACGCTCAGCGCAGGCGGCCGCCCGCGGCGAGCGCCCGTGCGCCCTGGCTGGAGACCGTCCGGGCCGTACGCCAGGTAGCGTTTCCGCCAGCGGTAGAACAGGCTCCGAGAAATCCCAAGTTCCCGACATGCCTTGGACACATTCCCAATCTGCTGCGCCCGCACTATCACGCGCAGCCTGGTCTGCTGCCTGCCCTGGCGGTCAGGCCAGGGTACACTCTCTTCGAGGGTCATCGGCGCTCCTCCCCGTCTGTATTGGCCAACGGGAAGAATACGTCAGATGACCCTCTCTTGCTGTCTACACTAATACGGAACAGTACACCCTAGTGCCCTGGAAGGGCACCGGGATCTTCGACCGACGCGGCTTCTGCGCAGGGGGAACGCGCACTTGCCCGCCGTCTCAGAATTCATAGAATAGAAGTAGCGCCCGCCACGCCGCGCGGGCACCCCCCAGCCCGGCCTGACGCACATAGTCGGGGGGCTGGCAGTTCAAGGCCGATAGACCGGCGATCATTCGAAGAGGCGTGACTTGATCAATGGACGACGAAAGTTCCAGTCCGTGGCGTGGGCTTGGGCCGCAGGCTGGGTGCTGGTCAGCATGGGCCAGACGATCTCCGACGTGTACTCCCTCCCGAATCGTGGATTGACGGCCTTGTATGTGTTGGGATTTGCCGGCTGGGCCATCGGAGCGACTGGCACCATCCGCTATGTGCGCCATCGGTTTGGGGCGGATGTCTATGTCATTGCCTTGAGCGTAGCTGGTTGGGGTGTCGGAAGTCTAGTAGCGGTGGTGCTTGGGCTGTTCTGGATGCAAACGTGGAACATGGGCTTCCTGGCCATGATCGTGAGTCCGGCCCTCGGCGGTGCACTCGGCGGTGCTCTCACGCTTCCGATGCGGTCACTGTCGTCTCCAGCAACAATTGTGCGCGCGAGTGTGCGGGGCGCGTTCAGCTGGGGCGCAGCGTTCGTGGTATTCCAGTTCCTGGCGTTCTACGCAGGTTACATCCTGATGCAGATGACGGTAAACCAGCTAGTCCCGATCGTTGGTGACGCCTTGGCAACAGTCCCCGGGTGGGCATTGCCCGCGGGTGTTGGTGGCCTCCTTGCCGGGTGGCTCGCCTCCAGATCGCTACAAGTCACCGAGCGTGCGGCGGTCTAACCCCTTGCTGCAGTGGACGCGGCTTCCGCCGCTAGCGGGGCTCACACTTGCCAGCGATGTCATTCATCATAGAATAGAAGCTGTGCCCCGCGGCAACCCCCCGGCCTCCCGAGGAACCTCGGCACCATGCGCGTCCCGCCCGCCCTCGTTGCACGGGCCGAGGGGCCAGGCAGCTCAAGGCGGTCATGCGGCCCTCAGCGGATACGGAGTGCAATGACACTCATCTCCACAATCTGCCTTAGTGCGTTTGGGCTCCTGCTCGTCACCGTTCTCGGCTGGCGCGTGCTCGGTCGCCTGCTGTCCTTGCCATGTCCTCCCGCGTTCATTTGGCTCTTGGAGAATCGCGTCATGGAGAACGTGGCCGGCAGCGCCGCCATCATTGAGCGGGCGAGAGTCGCCAGGGGAATGCGAGTCCTCGATGCGGGGTGCGGCCCTGGCCGGGTAACGATTCCGATGGCCAAGCACGTCGGCCCGCAGGGCCAAGTGGTCGCCTTGGACCTACAGCCCGGGATGCTCGCTCGCCTTGCTGAGCGCCTCGTCACGCACGGAGTAACCAACGTGAGAACAGTGCAAGGGGGCCTGGGCGAAGGACTGCTCGGGCCGGCTAAGTTCGATCGAGCGATCATGGTTACCGTGCTGGGAGAGATACCCGATCGATTAGCCGCATTGAGAGAGATCCATGATGCCTTGAAGCCCGGCGGCCTGCTTTCCATCACGGAGGTCCTTCCCGACCCGCACTACCAGAGCCGGAGAGCCGTCCGACGCATGGCCGAGGAGGTTGGCTTCCAAGTTAAGGAAGCCTACTCCGGGTGGCGATCTTTCACCTTGAATCTGACCCGGAGCGGCGGCGCCTAAAACTCGCCGCCTCACGCTGCTTGCGAACGCCGACGGACAATAACCAAGCGTTTGCCGCATTACCCAGAGATGTTGTGTTAAGATGAGACTCCGATTGTCCAAGAACCCACTTGCGAAGGTGGGTTCACTTTGTACCCGCCTTCCCTAGCGGGGTCCATCAGTGAAGGCGAGACGGAGCAGGAGACCCTGGCAGATGTCCTGGAGGCTGTTTCGCCATTTCTCGAATCCACCCAAGACGATGTCCCGCTAGATGATCGTGTGAAGGTCGCGGAATTCGAGATTGGGCCGAGGTGCCCAGGGGGCCGTAGGGGGAGATCGTCAAGGCGCTCCAACGCGACGGATGGACAACCGTCCGTCAAGGCGGAGACCACATGCGTCTCCAGCAGTGCTCCAGCGGTAAGACGCTCAGGCTGACAACATTCAATCGGAGGTAGATGTGAATAGAGGCACTTTGTCTGTATTGTTCTCGGTCTTGGTTGTCGCCACTGCCTGCGCGCTGCCGGGCGGGTTGTCTGGCGGCGGAGGCAGCGCGCCACCCGAACTGCAATATATCTTCAACGCTAACGACAATCCAGTCCTCGTCACGCCGACCCTCGACAGCGAGCGGCAGGTCGAAGCGGTCATTCCGGCATCGGGAGGGACCTTGAGCGTCACCGGCGCAGATGGGACCACCTTTCGGCTCGATATCCCAGACGGGGCGCTATCAACCGACGCACTTATCCGCATGATCCCGGTCAGCCAATTGGATGGGATGCCCTTCGGCAGCGACCCCTATGCCGTGCAGCTTGAACCGGAAGGCCTGCAACTCAATGACTTCGCAACGCTGACCATCACCCCCGCCCAAGCCATCCCTATCGACCAGCAAATCGTCTTTGGCTACCAGGAGGACGGAAAAGACCTGATCCTCGCCGCGCCTGTGGTC
>DATEAT010000055.1:0-6322 GCA_035288225.1 Anaerolineales bacterium
CGCGTGGGGCCCCACTGGCGAATGAGATGGAAATACAGAAGGTACGCGATGCACGAGCCGAGCAGCCCAAGCCAGATAAGGGCCACCCAGGTGATCGGCAACACGGGAAAGCGCACGGGCGATTCGAAGACGGGCAACGCCAGCCACATAACGAGATCGGCGGCGACAAGCGGCAGCAAGGCATTCGCGATTGGCGCCAGGTTGCGCACTTGAGTCCGCGCAAACACCGAGGCGGCGGCGTAAGAGAGGGAGGCAAGAATGACCGCGCCTTGGCCGAGCAGGCTGGCGTGAATCGTGCCTGGCTGCAAGTCTTTGCTGAGTAGGACGACCACGCCGGCAAAGCCGACGGCCAGCCCCAGCACGCGCGGCAGCGTGATTCGGTCATCGTGCAACGCAACGTGGGCGATGAGAATGGTGAACAGCGGCACCGTTCCGTTGAGAATGGATGCCAGCGAAGATGGGATGCGTATCTCGCCCCACGAAATCAGAACGAACGGCAGGGCCGTGTTGATCAGGCCGAGGACCGCCATGGCCAGGTAGGTGCGCGGCGCCCGGGGAAATGCGGGCCTCGCCACCGCCGCCACCAGTGCCAGGCCGAGCACACCGATGAGTACACGCAACGCCACCAGCATGAACGGGCCGATCTCCTGGACAGCGATGCGGATCCACAAGAACGACGAACCCCAGATCAAGCCGAGCAGCCAGAAGGCAGCCCAATCCTTCCAACGATTCACGAAAACCTCTCTTCAATCGTCATCGAATGTGCGGCGAGAGCGGGTGGATGTGAGATGGGATGAGGGTGGGCGCGGTGGGACCCGGTTATGCGCCCTCGAGGCGCAATAGCCATCGTTTGACCGTGACCCCGCGCGCCGCGGAGTAGCCGCCGAGCGCGCCGTGCGCCCCAAGCACGCGGTGGCAGGGGATGACCAGCGGCAGCGGGTTGGCGCCTAGCGCCTGTCCGACCGCGCGCGCGGCCTGCGGCCGGCGCAGCTTGCGAGCAATCTCGCCATAGCTGGCCGTCTGGCCATACGGAATGCGCGCCGCCGCGCGCAACACGGCGCGCTGGAAATCGGTCAGCCCACGAGTATCCAGCCGCAGGCGGAAGGTGCGGCGGCGGCCGCGCAGGTAGTCGCCCACCTGGCGGGCGGCCGCGCCGGCCGCACCGCGGCGCTTCTCGGGCAGTGTGCCCGTGCGCCGGGCCACGCCCTGTGCGAAGCGTGCGGGTGAACCGCCCAGACCGATGGCCACCACCCCGCGCGGGCCGGCAGCCAAATGCACCTCGCCGATCGGCGTGCGGATGGTCTCGTACGCGATCTTTTCTGTGCTCCTCATCTCAGCCTCCCTTGGCGTGGAGGCATTAGACCATGCGGGTGAGTCACTGTCAATTGGCCGATGGTTAAATTCGGCGCAAGCCGCGGCGCGGCGCGAGAGACTGCGCGCATCGAGGATTCAAAAAAATGGCCATGCTATAATCGCAATGAAGCCTGTCCACATCGGAGCCCCCCTTGTTGCAAGCCCTATCGGTAGAGCAAACCATCGGCTTGGCCTCCGGCCTGCTCCTTGCAGGCGCGGCGGTCGCGCTGTTGGCGGGGCTGGCAAAGCTGCGCGGCGCGCGCAACCGGCCCTTCTATCTTCTGCGACGCGAAGCCTCGCAGGCCGGCTGGCGCATGATCTTCCTGGCCGGCGGGTTCGCGCTGCTGGCCTTCGTCGTGCGGCTGTTCGGAGCTCCGACCGTCTTCCGTTACGTTCCGCCGACGCCGACGCGCACCGGCACGCCCACCATCACCCTCACCCCGTCGATCACCCTTACCCCCTCGCGCACCGTCAGCCCGACCATCACTCGCACGCCCGAACCGACCAACACGCTGCCCCCCACGCCGACTCCGCGGCTGCCCTCGTCGCTGCTCTCCTCTTTCACCGGCATCGTCACCCCGCTGCCCGAAGCGGTCATCAGCCCGGTGACTGCAGCGCGCTCGTTCACCCGCGACTACCGGCCGCTGACCAATACCGACGTGTTCTTTAACCCGATTCGGCGCATGTACGGCTTCTTCTCGTATGACAACATGTCGGACGGCGTGCAGTGGACGGCCATCTGGTATCGCGACAACGTGGTGGTCTACTACGAAACCGCCCCGTGGGACATCGGGCGGGGGGGATACGGCTTCACCGTATGGGATGTGACTCCGGACTTCTTCTTGCCCGGGGCGTATGAGATTCAGATATTTGTTGGGACGGAGTTCAAGTCCGGTGGACGATTCACGATTGTCGGCGCACCGCCGACCGCTACGATCACGCGCACACCGACGAGTACGCCCACGCCCTCGCTGACCCCGAGCCGCACGCCCACCCGGCCGTCGACGCGCACGCCCACACCGACCAACACACGCGCGCCCACCGCGACTGAGGCCACGACCACGCCGCGGCCCACCGCCACCAAGCGCCCAACGCTCACGCCCAGCCCCTCCTCTACGCGCTGGCCGTCACCCACGCCCGACAGGCGCTAACACTCGACCAGAACGGCATTTTCATTGCTCTTGAGGCGCTTGTCCCCGCGTGATTGAGGCGGGGACCTGTGACGATCGAACGCCGGCGCGTGCTCGGAATCCACATGCGACAACACGTCATCTAAGACCGCGGGGCACGCCATGGCGTGCCCCAACAAGGGCTGCAAACGGACGCTCGTCGTCCCATCGAGATCGAGGCGGGGACCCATGACGATCGAACGCCAGCGCCTGGTCGGAATCCGCGTGCGATCTCATACCACTCAAGACCACGCGACACGCCATGGCGTGACCCAACACGATCCGGGAATTGATTCTCTCCGTCACTGCGTTGGCAGCGTGACATCAGCGATCAGCGTGAACCGCGCGGGTCATGTTGCGGAGGGCGGGAATGCTGCGGCGCATTTGCCACGCGCCTCCCCGCTTCTCTCGGAAATTGGATCTATGGATTGGGGGCGGGCGGATGGCTGAGCGCCACGGCCAGGCGCGCCGCATGCATAGCGTTGTTGCGCAGCAGGGCGAGATTCGCGCTGAGGGTCTTGCCGCCGCTCTTGCGCGCGACGCGCGAAAGAAGGAAGGGCGTCACCTGATTGCCGCGGATGCCTTCCTTCCGTGATTCATCGAGCGCCTCGCGAATGAGCTGTTCCATCTCGTCGTGGGCCAGTGCCGCATCGGCGGGGCACGGAACGGCGAGCAGCACGCTGCCACTGCGCGGGAGCTGCCAATGATGACGTGCGAAGGCGGCGGCCTGCTCCATATTTTCGACGCGCAGGCTCACGCGCAATCCCGAGTCGCGCGAATAGAATGCGGGGAAGTTCTCGGTCTGAAAGCCGAGCACCGGGACGCCGAGGGTTTCGAGCACCTCCAGCGTCGCGGGCAGGTCGAGGATGGATTTAGCGCCGGCGCACACGACCACCACCCGCGCCTGGGCCAGCTCGGGCAGATCGGTCGAGACGTCGTGCGGCTCGCGATGCACGCCGCCGATGCCACCGGTGGATAAAACGTGAATGCCGGCCGCCTCGGCCGCGACCAGCGTCGCTGCGACCGTGGTACCCCCCGATTGCCCCAACAGACGGGCGGAGGCGATTTCCCGCCGGCCGACCTTGAGCGCCGTGCGGCTGGCGGCCAGGCGTTCGATCTCCTCGGCGCTCAACCCGACGCGTAAGTAGCCGTCGAGCACGGCCACGGTCGCGGGCACGGCGCCTTCGGTGCGAACGATGGCCTCGCAGCGCATGGCGATTTCGAGATTGTGCGGCGCGGGCAGGCCGTGGGTCACCACCGCGGTTTCGAGGGCCACCACTGGCCGGCCCTCGTCGATGGCGCGCGCCACTTCGAGCGAGACCTGCAAGAAGGGAATGGCCATCAGCTCCAGCGCTTTCTAGATCAGCAGCTGATCGTACAGTTTCTCAAGTGAAAGGTCGGGGGCCACGGTCGAGGGCGAGCGCAAGGTCAGCGAGGCGGCCGAAATGCCCACCCGTACCGCGTCATGAATCGGGATGTCGTTGAGCAGGCCGAAGATCACGGCTGCAGTGAGCGCATCGCCGGCGCCGGTCGGGTCGAGGATTTGCGTGCGCAGCGCCGGCAAGTGTCCGTGATCGGTGGCGGTGGCGTAGGCCACGCCGAACTCGGCCAGGGCGATGAGCGCCACATCCACGCCGCGGCGCACCAGCTCGCGAGCTGCCATCACCGGCTGGGCCGGGTCGTCGCTGGGCAAAGCGTGCCCAAGCAACACCTCGGCTTCGCCGGCATTGGGTGTGATGAGAAACAAATCCTCCAGGTGTGGTGCAAGGCGGCGGGCCAGCGACCGTGAGACGGGGTCGGCGCTGATGGGTACGCCCGCCTGCTGGGCAAGACGCACGGCGGCGGCGATGGTCTCCGGCGCCAGGTTGGCATCCAAGAACACCATGGCCGCGCCGGCGAAGAGGCGCGCGTTGGAATGAAGCACGTCGGGCGTGATGGCCTCCAGGGCGCGCATATCGTCGAGAGCTAGATGGAGTTGGCCGGTCGAGTCGACGATGGCCAAATAGGCGCCGCTGGGGCGGTCATCCAGCATGAGCAGGGCCGAAGTATCGACGCCCGCCTCCACCAACTGTTGGCGCAGGTGATGGGCAAAGAAATCGCAGCCGATCGCGCTGATGAGGGCCGTGGGCTGGCCCAGGCGGGCCAGGTTCTCTGCGACGTTGCGCGCGACGCCGCCGCATGCCAGGCGGATGCGCGCCGGGTTTGAGGTGCGCACTTCAAGCGGCCCGCCGACGTGGCCGACCATGTCGACGCCCGCGGCGCCGATCGCCAGCACGCGCGACGGTTGCTCGTCTTCCCTGGGCACGGCCATGCATTTCCTCGTGGGCCTGGCGGCGAGAACGCGGTGACGTGAAGTTTACTACAGCCTGAACTGTGACCTTGGTTGGGTCCGCGAAGAGCGCACCCCGCCCGCGTGAACGGGCGATGCGATTCGGGTCTAGAATTAGCAGGCCACCTTCGCCGCGGCCGACCGCATGCCCGATTCCAAGAGGGAGGTTGATCCGCGGTGCGTTGCAGCCCACATTTTGCCTGAGGCGGGAGGACTATGCGATCCATTTTCTACCCTAGCAGCATTGTCGTCATTGGTGTCTCCGAGAAACCCGACAACCTGGCCCGCAACATCGTGGGCAACCTGCGCGCCTTCGGCTATGCCGGGGCGATCTACGCCGTGGGCCGCGAGCCCGGTCAAGTGCATGGCGTTCCCATCGTGTCGTCGCTCGACGAGGTGCCCGACCACATCGAGCTGGCGGTGATCCTCACCCCGGCTCGGCTTGTGCCCGGCATGATGGAAACGTGTGCGCGCAAAGGAACCCGCCGCGTGGTGATCGAATCCGGCGGCTTCAGCGAATTCTCGGCCGGCGGGCGCGAACTGGAGCAGCGGCTGGTAGAGATCGCCGCGCAATACGACATGCGCTTCGTCGGCCCCAACTGCATCAGCGTGGTCAACCTCGAATCAGGCGTATGCCTGCCCTTCGCGCAACTGGAGTCGGCCGATTTGCGTCTGGGCCCGGCCTCCGTCATCTCGCAGAGCGGCGGGGTTTCGGTGACCTACCTCACGCGCCTCTCGGCGGGCGGGGTGGGCGTCAACAAAGGCGTGAGTATCGGCAACAAGACCAACCTGGACGAGGGCGACTACCTGGAGTATTTGCTCGCCGATGAAGGCACGCGCATGGTTTTCATGTATCTCGAGTCGATCAGCGACGGGCGGCGTCTGGTGGAACTCGCGCGCTCGAGCCCGAAGCCGGTGGTGGTGCAGAAGGCCAACCGTGGCCCGGCGGCGCGCGCGGTGGCCCTCTCGCACACCGCGGCGTTGGCCGATGACGACCGGGTGGTGGATGGGGCGCTGCGCCAGGCGGGGATCCTGCGCGCCGAAAGCTTCCGCGAGGCGGTGGCGATCGGCCAGGCGCTGGCACTGCCGCCTGTCACCGGAGGCGATCTGATCATCATCAGCCGCTCCGGCGGCCACGCAGTCATCGCGGCGGACCTGGCCGAACGGCTCGGGTTCCACCTGATGGCACTGCCTCAGGATTTCGTCGACGCGGTGCGGTCGATGTTCCGCGCCGACGTCATTGCTCCGACCAACCCGCTCGACCTGGGTGTGATTTTCGATTTCAACTTGTATGCCGACATTGTGGCGCGCTGCCTGGAGGTGCTCTCCCCGCACGCGGTGCTGCTCATCAACACCTACGGCGAGACCGAAGCGGAAAGTGCGCATCGGTTGGCGGGGCGCGTGAAGGAGATCATGCACAGCACTGGGCGGCCGGTGGCGATTTGTGCCTACTCGCGCGCCGATGATCGCG
>DATEAT010000056.1:0-27121 GCA_035288225.1 Anaerolineales bacterium
CCTTTCCGTCCAGCCGGTCCGGCATGTGGCGCTTGATGTAATGACAATCGCCGGCGATCACCGAGGCCCAGGCATACCACTGGCCGTATTTCGGGATGCGCTTCTCTTGCTTCTCCCCGATCGGGTAAACCCACTCAAAGGGCAACCGGCCGGCGATCGGCATGAGCACAGCCGCCAGTCGCTTGAGTGCGGACAGCGAGCGCAGAGGGATCGGAATGCCCAGGGCGAACATCAGGTCGCCGAAGACGCATTCATAGCCAGCTTCGACAAAGGACACGCTCATTCCCCACCGGTCGGCGCCCCCGGTCATCAGGCAGCGCTTGGGGTTGATCTTGTCGCCGATCTTGGCTTCCAGCACTTGAGCGGAGCGGCGCTCGAGGGTGGTTTTGAGGCCGGCGCCGTCAACCACCGGGGTCTTCTTCACGTCACGCACCAGCGGCAGAACCGAGTACAGCGGATACCACTTCGTATCGACCATGAGCCCCAGATCCGCCCCGCCCACACCGAACGCGTCCACTTTGCCGTCCAGGTCGCGGTAGAGTTGAGCGGCCTTGGCCATGTCGCCGTCGGTTCCGACGCGCTCAATGGACACCCGTTGCCCCAGGAGGGTGATCTCAACGGCTTTGTCGCGCTTGGAAGAGCCAATGCTGATGCTGACGGCGCGTTTCATGATGCCTCCTCGGCGGGTTGCAGCGTCGTATCCCGAGCTACAACATGACCGGCGCATTGACCGGTCTCGGTTCGTGCTCGCCTATCGGGGTTGATCTCCCCTTCGTCGGCCGGACCCCCGCGCGCTGTTGCGC
Organism: Anaerolineales bacterium; assembly: GCA_035288225.1. GTDB lineage: Bacteria > Chloroflexota > Anaerolineae > Anaerolineales > RBG-16-64-43 > RBG-16-64-43. The sequence continues at coordinate 804 of DATEAT010000056.1, forward strand.
GCGCTCGTGGGGGGTAGATTCTACTCGCCTCAGCGGAATCTCGTTGCCCGCCTGGCGCCAGAGGTGTCGCGCGCCATCCGTCCGGGCTCCAATGGGCGCAGGTGTCAGCGCGCCGGGTGCGCAGCTGAGGCCCGCCCCGCCGGAGGATTCTCGTGAGGACCTGGCTCATGGCCCTCAAAACGGCGCAATTCCGGCGTCCACCAGGCTACGCTGCCGGCTGCCACAAGACAGCCCAGGCCTCCCACGACGACGGAAATCACCGGTCCGACCCAGCGCGCAAGCAGCCCAGCTTCGACTTCGCCCAATTGTGGCCCTCCGGCGAAGAAGAGCATGTTCCAACTCACCATACGCCCGCGCATGGCATCGGGTGTAAGCAGTTGGCGCACCGTTGAACGAATCACCATGCTCACCATGTCGGCCGTGCCCGTCAGTGCGAGGGCGGTGAAGGTGATCCAAAACGACTTCGAGAGTCCGAAAACGATGGTCGCCATGCCGTAAACTGCGACGGCCCACAGCAGCACGCGCCCCTGATGCTTGATCTGCCCGCGCACGGCAAGCACGACGCCGCTGACCATCGCGCCCAGCGACGGTGCGGCATACAACAACCCGAATCCTTGCGCGCCGACACGCAATATGTCTTGTGCGAAGATCGGCAAGAGCGCCGTGGCCGAAGCGAAGAAGGTGGCAAAGAAATCGAGAAGCATCCCCGCGCGGATGATCGGCGCCTGAAAGACGAAGCGCAGTCCTTCCATCGCTGCCTGCAGGCTGATCGCACTGCGTCCGGTCTGCGGTGCGGCCACCGGATGCATCAGGAGCAGGGCCACCACGACGGCCAAGAAGGATAGTGCGTTGAGCAGGTAGGCCCAGCCCACCCCAAATGAGGCAATCACCACGCCGGCCAACGACGGCCCGAGGACGGAGGCGAATTGGAACATCGTTGCGTTCAAGCTGAAAGCGTTCGCCAGGTGCTCGCGCGGGACGAGGCTGGGGATGAGCGATTGGCGAGCGGGCGTATCAAAGGTGGAGAACGCCGCCCCGGCCATGGCCAGCACATAGATCGGCCACGCCAATGACACCTCGCGGAAGCTGATGACCGCGAGCAGAAGGGCGGAGATGGCCATGCCGCCTTGGGTGATCAGCATCAGCCGCCGCCGGTCCATCGCATCGGCGACCAGCCCGCTGAGCAGGGCGAAGGCCAGGATGGGCACCAGACGCGTCAGCCCGATCATCCCCAAAGCGAGCGGGCTCTTGGTGATCAGGTAGATGTGCCACAGGATGGCCGCCGACTGCATCATGCTTCCGGCCATCGAGATCAATTGCCCGATCCACAGAAGCCGGAAGTCGCGATAGCGAAGTGCGGCCAGCGCACCCGGCCTCATGTCCCCCAGTCTCGCAGGTAGAGGAAATCGTAGCCGACCGTGCGGTTGCTGAGCTTGGCGATCGGCGGCAGGACGCGCTTGAACTGATTGCGGCGCACGCGTTCGGTCACGCTGCGCACGAACTTCGCGGCGAACCCGGCCGCAACGCACTCCTCCGGGCTGTAGCGCTCATCGACCAGCAGAAACAGCAGCCGGTCGACCTCGGCATAGGTGTAACCCAGTTCGCCTTCGTCCGTCTGCCCCTTCCACAAGTCGGCGCTCGGAGGCTTCTTCTGAATGGCCTCGGGCACGCTCAATGCCCGCGCGAGTTCCCGCACCTGCGTCTTATACAGGTCGCCCACCGGGTTGATCGCGCATGCCGAATCGCCATACAGGGTGGTGTAGCCTAGGAGGATTTCCGTCTTGTTGCCGGTGCCCACCACCAGCCCGCCGAAAGCGGCCGATTGATCGTAGAGCACGATCATTCGCTCGCGGGCCATGGCGTTGCCCCGGCGCCGGGCATCGGCATCCGGGAAGCGCTCGAAGAGCGGCTCCACCATGGCCGTAATCTCGACCGTGTCGTGGCGAACGCCGGTCTGCTCGACGACGCGCCGTGCGTCGTCGAGGGAGTCCGGCGATGAATTCCGATGCGGCATCATGAGCGCCAAGACGTTCTGCGGCCCCAGGGCCTCCGCGCTGAGCATGCACGAGACGGCCGAGTCGAGCCCGCCCGAGAGGCCGACCACCGCTCGCGTCAGCCCGGCGCGCGTGATCTCCTGCCGGATGAACGACACCAGAATGTTGCGCACAAGCTCGGCATCGATTTGCGGCAACTCGGTCATGTCCAACTCCGATCGGCGCCCGGTGCGCGCCGCCCTCAGCGCACGTTGTTCGTGCGTCCAGGCTGAGCGAGAATGCGCTGCAGCTCACGCTGCACGAGGGCCGTACGCTCATCCCGCAGCAGCGGCAGCCGGGCGCGCGTTCGGTGTAACTGGTTGAGATCCAAGGTCACCAGCTTCAAGGTTTCTTCGTGGTACGGCGCGCGCGCCAGGCAGCGTCCGTTCGGGTCGAAAACGGTCGAACCGCCCCAGAAATTGAGGCCGTCTTCGAAGCCTACTTTGTTGGTGTGGGCCACGAAGGAGGTGAACAGGCTGGCATACGATTGATTGACTTGCTCCACCCACCATGCGCTTTCAAGCGTGGCGCCGGTCCCCAGCCCACGCCCCGGCGAAGCCGACATGAATAGAAGGAGATCCGCCCCATCCAGCCAGAGCAGGTAGGGCGGCGACGCGTGCCAGAAGTCCTCGCAGATGAGCAGGCCGGCCCGCCCAAAACGCGTGTCGAACGCGCGTAGGTGATCGCCCCAGGCGAAGAACCGCCCCTCGTCGAAGAGGCCGTAGGTTGGTAAGTACACTTTGCGATGCACGTGGCGAACCTGGCGCTGCGAGAGATAGGCGGCGGAGATGTAGAAGCGGTTGCGCTGGTCTTCCTCGACGAAGCCGACCACCACGTCGATATTCTTGCTGGCGGCCAGGAGCTCGCCGAAGATCGGATCGCTTTCCGTCGGCCGGCAGGCGACGGCTGGCACCAGGTCCTGAAGTACATAGCCGGTCAGCGATAGCTCGGGGAAGAGCACGAGATCGGCGCCAGCTTTGCGAGCCTGGCGGATGAAACGGAGGTGCTTTTCGAGATTCGGGCGAAGATTGCCCAGGGAATTGGAGATTTGGGCCAGCGCCAGGTGGAGTTCCATGGGCGGAATGATACCACCGGCGAGGGTGTGCCCCCGGTTACGGTTTTCGCTCGGCGACCCGCAGCTCCACGCGCGTGGGCTGAGACTATAATGCCATCCCCTGCGGCATCGCGTGTTCGATGCTGCCTCCCACCACCCGTCGTATGGAGATCGGTTGATGCGCCTGAGCACACTCTTCGGACAGACATTGCGCGAGACCCCGGCCTCGGCCGAGGTGGCCAGCCATGCCTTGCTGCTGCGAGCTGGGTTCATCCGTCCGCTGGGGTCCGGCATCTTCACGCTCTTGCCGCTGGGCCTGCGCGTGCTGCAACGCATTGCGACCATCATGCGCAGCGAGATGGACCGCCTCGGCGGGCAGGAACTGCTCATGCCGGTTGTTCACCCGGCCGAGGTTTGGCAAGAGAGCGGCCGCTACCAGACCATCGGGCTCGAGCTCGGGCGGTTCACCGATCGCAGCGGAAGGCCCATGGTACTGGCCATGACCCATGAAGAAATCGTGGCCGACCTGGTGCGCCGCGAGGTTCGCTCTTACCGTCAGCTTCCGCGCCTGCTCTTTCACATTCAAACCAAGTGGCGCGACGATCCGCGCCCGCGAGCCGGGCTCATCCGCACGCGCGAGTTCACCATGCTCGACAGCTACAGCCTGGACGTGGACGAGGCCGGCCTCGATCTTCAGTACCGCGGCCACTACCAGGCCTACTTCAACCTCTTCGCGCGCTGCGGCCTGCCCGTGATTGCCGTTCAGGCCGACGTGGGGATGATGGGCGGATCGCTGGCGCACGAGTTCATGTTCCTTTCTCCTATTGGGGAGGACACGATTGTCCGCTGCCCGTCGTGCGGGTATTCCGCCAACCGTCAGGTTGCCCGGCAGATGAAGACGCCGGCGGAGGCCGAGGTGCCGGGGCCCCTCACCCGGGTCGCCACGCCGGGTTGCGCGACCATCGAGGACCTGGCCCGCTTCCTCGACGTGCCCACCTCGCACACGGCCAAAGCGGTGTTCTTCACCGCCTTTCGCGATGAGCGCGATGCCTCGACGGGGCAACTCGTTCTGGCCCTGGTGCGCGGCGACATGGAGGTGAATGAGACCAAGCTGGCCAATGCCGTGGGTGCTCGCATGCTGCGCCCGGCCACCGAGGACGAGGTGCGTGCCGCCGGCGCGGTGCCGGGCTACGCCAGCGCGATCGGCTTGCGGGAGGCGCGGGTCGTGGCCGATGATCTGCTCGCGAGTTCGCCCAACCTGGTGGCCGGCGCCAATGAGGCGGGATTCCACCTGCGCAACGTGAACCTGGGGCGCGATTTCACGCCCGACACGTTGACCGATATTGCCGCGGCGCAAGAGGGCAGCGCCTGCCCGCAGTGTTCGGCGCCGATGCACGCGGTGCGCGGGGTAGAGGTGGGCAACATCTTCAAGCTGGGTACCGACTACTCCGACAAGCTGGGCTGCCACTTTCTGGACGCGCAGGGCAGCACGCACGCGGTGGTGATGGGCTCGTATGGCATCGGCCTCGGTCGGCTGATGGCCTGCATTGCCGAAGCGCATCATGATGAGCACGGCCTGGCCTGGCCGGTGAGTGTGGCGCCCTACCCGGTGCATCTCGTCGTTTTGGCGGCCGACGACCCGCGCATTTCACAGGCGGGTGAGGCTGTCGAGCGCGAATTGCAGGCAGAGAATGTCGAAGTCCTGTATGATGATCGCAGTGAGAGCCCCGGGGTGAAGTTCGCCGACGCCGATTTGATGGGCATGCCGATTCGCCTCATTCTCGGCAAGCGCTCGATGGCTCAGCAGGCCGTTGAACTTCGTCTGCGCCATAGCGGCGAGAGCCGCAATGTTCCCCTCGCCTCCCTGGCCGGTGAAGTCAAACGCGAAATCGCACGGTTGACGGGCGAACTCGAAGCGCAGCGGATGGTCGTGCCGTACCCGTGACCGCGCCCGCCAAAACGTAGTGATGGGCACACGCCGCTCGCAGCCCGTAAGGAGGAACCCATGCCTCCGCAATTGCAGGTCTTGTTCGAAACCCCGAACCTGGTCTTCATCATTCTGGTGGCTGGCATTTGGGCCAGCGCGTTGGCTCTGGTGGTCCCCGGCACAGGGGCACTGGAGGTGGTGTCCGTCTTCTGCCTGCTGGTCGCCGGCTATGGTGCGTTAAGCCTGCCTATCAATCTGTGGGCGGTGGTCATTCTGCTTCTCGGCGCGGCCAGCTTCGTGGCGGCCATTGTGCGGCCGCAGAAGAACTACTTCATCATCGCCTCGGCTGTCTTGCTCACGGCCGGCTCCATCCTGCTCTTCCGCGGCGAATCGGGACGCATCTCGGGCGTCTCGTGGCCGTTGGCCGCCGGCGCCACGCTCCTGACGATTGGCTTCTTCTGGCTCGTCGTTCATCAGTCGCTGAAGGCACACCGTCAACGGCCAACCATGGATCCCGGCCGGCTCACCGGGGAGTTCGGTGAAACGCTGACCGAGGTCCGCGGGTCCGGGTCCATTCAACTGGCCAGCGAAATCTGGAGCGCACGATCGCGCGAAGCCATCCCGCCCGGAACGCGCGTGCGCGTTGTGGGGCGAGAAGGTCTGGTGCTCTTGGTTGAACCAGCTGCTCAGCCCGGGGAGGGCGGCCCGCGCCCGGCAGCACCGTAGAGAAGGCGTGCAACAGCCCATGAGCGAACTGGCGCCTCTCGAATTCGGAATCTGGCCCAGCCCCATCCCGCCGCAGGCGATGGGCCGGCGCCTGGGCCTGCTCGATGTTAAGTGGGACACAAACGGCCGCACCCTGGTGTGGCTGGAACGTCGCCCGTCCGGCGGAATGCTGGTGGCCCGCGCCGGCAGCGAAGCGATGCGCGACATGACCCCGCTCCATGATGTCCGCGGGCGGTTGTTCTACGGCGGCGGGGAGTTCGCGATTGGGCACGGGGTGCTTGTGTTTGCCGGCCAGGGCGGAAGGTTGTTCCGCCAGCCGCTCGAAGCCGGGCCGGCGGTGGCCATCACTCCGCCATTTGGCGATGCGGCCGCACCGGAAATCTCACCCGACGGGCGCTGGGTGGTCTACGTTCACTCGGGCGAAGGAGTCGACCGGTTGGCCTTAGTCGAGGCGGATGGATCTCACTGGCCCCTCGATCTGGTCAGTGGGGCGGACTTCTACATGCAGCCGACCTGGCATCCGTTCGGGGATCGGCTGGCCTGGGTGGAATGGGACCACCCGAACATGCCGTGGGAGGGCAGCCGTCTAAAGCTCGGCCGCCTGGAGGGAACGCCGCCACGGCTGATCGAGGTCCAGACCGTCGCCGGCGATGATGAGGTGCCGGTCTTCCAGCCCGCCTTTTCGCCGGAGGGGAACGTCCTGGCTTTTCTTCAGGGAGAGGGGGAATGGGACCAGTTGTGCCTGCTCGACCTGGTGGCGGGCACGCGGCGCATCCTGCTCGACGGCACCTCGCTCATGCCGCCTGCTTGGCTGCAAGGCATGCGCACGCTGGCCTGGTCGAGCGACGGACGGCGGCTCTTTGTGCTGCGCAACGAGATGGGGTTTGCCTCTTTGTGGGCGATTGATGTGGAGACCTCCCACGCCCAGCGCGTGGACATCCCGCCTTACACATGGATCTCACAGTTGAGTTCGGCCTCGGGGAGTGAGGCGCTGGCGTTTATCGGCTCCGCACCGACGACGCCGGAGCGGGTGGTTGTCTGGCGCGATGGCGTGGAGGAAGTTGTTCGGCGCAGCCAGGCTGAGGAGGTCCGCCCGGAGGATCTGCCGGCCGCGCAGCCTTTGAGCTGGGCCGCACCGGATGGAACGCTGGTCCACGGGTTATATTACGCGCCCACCAGTCGTGTCGCACGAGGCGAAGGGCTGCCGCCAGCCATCGTGGATGTCCACAGCGGTCCAACCCGCCAGCGCGTGGCTGGGTACTCGGCCGAGGCGGCATTCTTCGCCACGCGCGGATACGCGCTGCTGGCCCTCAACTATCGCGGCAGCAGCGGCTACGGCCGGAGCTACATGCGTCGTTTGCGCGGACACTGGGGCGAATACGACGTTGAAGACGCAATGGGTGGCGCTGCAGCGCTTTTAGAACAGGGCCTGGCCGATCCCCGGCGCATGGCGATCATGGGCACAAGCGCCGGCGGGTTTACCGTGCTTAATGTCCTGGCGCGGCATCCGGGGGTTTTTCGCGCTGGGGTGTGCTCGTTCGGCATCTCCAACCTGTTCACGGCCCGCGAGTCCGAATTCAAGTTCGAGGCCTACTATCTCGACTCGCTTATCGGACGTTTGCCGGAGGCGGCCGACCGCTATCGTGAGCGGTCGCCGCTCTTCCACGCTGCAAGCATTCGCGACCCACTCGCGCTCTTCCACGGGGAAGATGATCCGGTGGTACCGTTGGCGCAGACGGAGAGCATTGCCCAGGAGCTCGCCGCACGCGGCGTGGCTCATCAGCTGCGCCGGTTTGCGGGCGAAGGGCATGGCTGGCGCCAGGAGGCGACGGTGACCGCCTTCTTCACAGAGGTGGAGGCGTTCTTGCGCCGGCACGTCGTCCTGGGCGCCTCGTAGGGGCAGGGGAGCGGAGATCGATCAACGGGGGCGAACAAGAGCGAAGCGCACGTAACGCTCGCTTGCAGTGGCCCTCGTGCTGCTCATTCCATTCGTCGACTGGGTGCGGCCGATCGACCTGCGCCAGGATGGGCGCCAGGGCCCGCCTGCAGCCGGAAACAAGGATGAGGACGAGTTCGCGATTGTGCGAAGAGGAGGTTTGATGGCTTCAGCAACGTGGTTCATCTTGTGTGTTGTGGGCGTTATCGTACTGGGGGCGCTGATCATCATCGCCAATGCCATCCGCATCGTGCCGGAATACGAGCGGCTGGTGGTCTTCCGCCTTGGGCGGTGCATCGGCGAGAAGGGGCCCGGCATTGTGCTGCTCATTCCCTTCGTCGATCTCGCGCGGCGGGTGGACTTGCGCGAGCAAGTGCGCGAGATCCCGCAACAGACATCGATCACCAAAGACAACGCGCCCATCTCGATCGACTTCCTGTGGTTCTACAAGGTGCTCGACCCGGCCAGCAGCGTTTTGCAGGTGGGCAACTTCGAGATCGCCGCGCAGGGCATGGCCACCACCACGCTGCGCTCGGTGATCGGCGGGATTCCTCTTGACGACGTGCTTTCGCAACGTGAGCAAATCAACCTGGCGTTGCGCACAAGGCTGGATGAGGTCACTGAACGCTGGGGCGTCAAGGTGACAAATGTTGAAATCCGGGAGATCATTCCCCCGCGCGAAGTCCAGGATGCGATGAACCGCCAGATGGCCGCCGAGCGGGTGCGCCGGGCGACGGTCACCGAATCGGAAGGCAATCGCGATGCAGCCATCAACGTGGCCGAGGGCCAGAAGCGGGCCGCGATCCTGAGCGCCGAAGGCGAACGCCAGTCCAATATCCTGCGCGCGGAAGGCGAGAAGCAGGCGCAGCTGTTGCGGGCCGAAGGCTTCTCGGCCGCGCTGGAAAAGATCTTCAGCATCGCCAAGGGCATCGACCAGAAGACGATGACCTTGCAGTACTTCGACACGCTGCGTTCGCTCGGATCCGGCGCCTCCACCAAGTTCATCTTCCCGCTTGAATTCACGAGCATGGTGGAAGGGTTCTTGCGCGGCGAGAAGAAATAGGCCCGCGAGTCGCGGCGGCATGTGAGCCGCCCAGGTGTCGATGACGGCGGATGCAGAACCGTTTTCTCGCCCGGCCGCGCGCGATTGTCACATCGCGCGCGCCGGGTTGCGCGATCTGGGCGCGGTGCTCGACATCGAGCGGCGTTGCTTTGCCGGCGATTCTTGGCCGCTCCTGGATGTCATCGGGGTCCTCACCTGGCCGGAGGTGGTGCGCTTCAAGGCGATCGTCGAGGGCCGGGTGGTGGGGTTCGCCGCGGCCGACCCGCACCACCGCGGCGATGCCGCGATGATCGCTACGCTGGCGGTCTTGCCCGAGTTTCGCCGGCAGCGCGTTGCCTGGCGCTTGCTCGAAAGCTGTGAGGCCGCGCTGGGTGCCCGCCGCATCTGCCTGACCGTGCGCGCCGACAACGAGGGCGCGCAGCACCTGTACGAGCGCTTCGGCTACCGGGTGACGGATTCGCTGCCGCGCTACTATTCCGACGGCGCGGCGGGCATCTTCATGGAGAAGGACCACCGCGCAAGTTGAGGCCGAGTCGCGGGAAGGGCGCCCTGGGCGGCAGGCCGCGGCGCTCGGTCCTGCGGCCGAGGGCGGGTGATTGTGGTATCCTGTGCGTTCTTCACAGGAAGTTGACGATTGGAGTATGAGCCGCGCCTCTGGCCTCTGCCTTGCGGCGAAGGCCGGGCGCGTGTTTCCTCAACAAGCGGGCCGTGAGGAGGGGGGCTCACGGCTTGCCATCTCCCCGTAGAGATAGGACTGCGATGCCGCCGATCCGCCCTCCAGGTTCGCGTGTGAAAGCCGTCGCCTTCGACGTCGGCGGTGTGCTTTTGCGCACGGAGAAACAGGACTCGCGCCGCCGGCTGGAACTTCGCTATGGAATGGCTCCTGGCGGTATGGCCGACCTTGTGTTCGACAACCCGGTTTCGCAAAAGGCCATGCTGGGGCACGCATCGGAAACGGACGTTTGGGACTATGTGGCTCGGCATCTGCATCTGGTCAACGGCCAGCTCGAGCAGTTGCGCCGCGAATTCTGGGCCGGGGATGCCTGGGATGAGACGCTGCTCGCCTTCGCCGAAGGGTTGCGGCCTGCGGCGCGCACCGGCGTCTTGAGCAATGCCTGGCCAGGGGCTCGCGCAGCGTTTGGCTCACACTTGGGTCGTCGCACGTTTGATACCGTCGTGATTTCTGCGGAGGAAGGTTGCGCTAAGCCGGACGAACGCATTTACCGCTTGTTGCTCGACCGGCTGGGAACTCTGCCGGCGGAGACCGTGTTTGTGGATGATCTCGCGGAAAATGTGGAAGCCGCCCGCAGCATTGGCCTGCATGCCATCCGCTTCACCAGTACGGCCGCCGTGCTGGACGGCGTGCGACGGTTGTTGCGATAGCTGCGGCGCGGACACACCCGAGTGGGGGACAGTGACCATGGGAAGAGCGGACTGATGGAGCAGGCCCAACCCCGTCCCGGCTCCTTCTGGTCCAGGTTCGATCTGCGCGATGTTCGCTTCGGACGCAACGCGCGTCTCTTCCTTCTTTCGACCCTCATCGACGGGATCGGGTTCTCCGGCAGCCAGCTCTTCTTCAACTTCTACATTCTCTCACTCGGCCACAGCCGCGAATTCCTTGGGCTTGTCAATTCCATTCCATTTTTCGCCGGGCTGGTGCTGGGCCTGCCTCTGGGAGCCCTCTCGGACCGCATCGGGCACCGGCGTGCCATGCTGCTTGGGTTGGGGCTCATGTTCTCGATGTTCGCCGTGGTGGCCACCACCTCCTCGACCGCGATTCTGGTGGTCGCCATCGCGCTGTACGGCATGGGCAGCACGCTCTACTACCTGAGCACGACCCCCTTCATGGCGGGCGTCTCGAGTACGGAGGACCGCCCCTACCTCTTTTCGCTCAATGTCGCCCTGCAGACTCTATCGAGCGCGGCCGGCAACTTGCTGGCGGGCTTCTTGCCGGGGTGGTTGGGCGCGATGTTGGCGGTACCGGTGGATGGGCCGCAGGTCTACCGGTCGGTACTTCTGTTGAGCCTGGCGGCGGGCTCCCTGTCGATCGTGCCGCTGATCCTCATGCGCGATCAAAAAGCACCGGCAGGCGCCTCGGCGCAGATGACGAGCGTGCGGAAAGTGGTTCGAGCCTTGGCGCTTCCAGTCGTTCGTAAGTTGGCCCTGCCTAACCTGTTGATCGGAATCGGCGCGGCCATCCTCATTCCGTATATGAACGTCTTCTTCAAGGAGCGATTCGGCCTTCCGGATTCCATGCTGGGGCTGCTTTTCGGCCTGTCGGCCATCCTCACAGCCGCGGGTACGCTGCTCGGGCCCCGGCTGGCCGAACGATTGGGCTCGAAGATACGCGCGGTCGTCTTCACCCAGGGGCTCTCGATCGTGTTCTTGCTCCTTCTCGGATTCTGGCCCGGCCTGATCGTCGCAGCCGGGGCCCACCTCATTCGTGCGGCACTCATGAATATGGCCGCGCCGCTCTATTCGGCCTACGGCATGGAGCGCGCACCGTTCGACCAACGCGCATTGGTCTCGTCAGTTCTCTATCTCACCTGGCAAACAGGCTGGGCCTTCGGTCCGTATGTGTCGGGGTTTGTGCAGGAGCGGTGGGGGTTTGGCCCGCTCTTTGTGACGACGTCAATCGTTTACGTGCTCGCCGTGACGGCCACCTGGCTATTCTTCCACTCCGGCGAGGAGGCTGCTGGTCCGGCCGCCGCTGCGCCTCGGAATGCCTAGCTCTCACACAATTCGCCCAAGGATCTTGGGTGGCACGCGCACAGGGGTGATATCGAAAAACGAAAGCCCGATGCGCCCTTCCCAACCCACAAGCATTCGTGGATCGGGGTCCCGGGCCTCCTCTACAACTGACGCTCCCATAGCTTTTCGTCGTCGCCAGACGATGCCCAAGATTGCGCCCGTGCGGGCGCTGTGAGGGCTAGCGGAGCGCGCCTGTGGTTAGGAGGTGCCCCGGCGACATAGCGGCAGCATCGGGCTGTCTGCCTCCAAGTCTAGGACACTTCCCTCGTTTGTCAAGACTTCTCTAACCTTTGCATGCGAATATAATCATCCATGGGTGATTGAGGCGGCACGCCGCTTGGCCGCAACGTCACGATGTCGGCGCGGGGATGTCCCCCTTTTTTCGGCGCGAGACCCAGGCGCTTCGACGTGACTTCTGAAGTGGGAGGATTGGCATGACGAAAGCCAAGTTGATTCTTAATCCGCAAGCCAATCACGGCCGGGCGTACGAAGTCGCGGGCGATCTGCGCCACCTCGCAGATGACCTGGGAGGTGCCGAGTGGGCCGGCACCGACTACCCGGGGCATGCGGTGCAGCTCGCTCGCGAGGCGGCTCTGGCGGGCTTCGACCCGGTGGTTGCCGTCGGCGGCGATGGAACACTGCATGAAGTGGTCAATGGGCTCATGCTCGTGGATCCAGCGCGCCGCCCGCGCCTGGGCGTCGTGCCGCTGGGCTCGGGGAACGATTTCGTCTCCGGGGCGGGGCTCGAGATGCGCCCGCTGGCTGCCTTGCAGCGAATCCTCACCCACGCCGCAGAGCGGCGCGTCGATGTCGGATCGATCAAAGACGAAACCGGCCGGACGGAATATTGGGACAACACGGTGGGGATCGGCTTTGACGCGGCGGTCAATCTGCAAAGCCGGCGAATCACCCGCATTCACGGCTTCATGATGTACCTCTTGTCGGTCATCAAGGTCATCATTGAGAACTACGATGCCCCGCGAATGGAGGTGGAGCTGGATGGCACCTCCTTCACCGAAGAACTGCTCATGTTCACGGTAGGCAACGGGATCCGGGAGGGCGGCGGTTTCATAACCACGCCGGACGCGAAGATCGATGACGGCCAACTCGACTACGCCTATATTCGACGCATCTCGCGGCTGATGATGATCCGCCTGATCCCGGAAGTAATGAACGGGCGCCATGGCCGATTCAAACCCGTCCGCATTGGGCGCCTGCACAAGGTGCGCGTTTGTGCCGACCGCGCGCTGCCCGTTCACACGGACGGCGAAATGTTCGCCTCCTACGAGGCCAATGTGCGCTGCGTTGAGATCGGCATCCTGCCGGGGGCGCTGCGGCTTGTGAATTGACTCCCGACCTTGCATCGAGACCCTCACAGGTGTTGGGCGATGCGCGACCTGCTTCAGGTTCTGCGGGATGAAGACAGCTTGCACTGGAAGGCCGTGGCTCGGGCCTGGGGGGTCGACCTGGGCGCGGCCGGCCGTGACCCGCTCAGCCACTTGGTGCAGGCGATGCTCGATCCCGACCGCGTCCGGCTCCAGTTCCGTACGCTGTCGGCGCATGCGCAGGAGGCGCTCGCCCGCCTGCGCCAGTCGGGGGGGCGCATGCCGCTCATGCGATTCGGGCGCGACTACGGCGAGATCCGCGAGATGGGTCTCGCGCGCCGCGAGCGTGAGCAGCCCTGGCTCGCTCCGATCTCCATCGCCGAAACCCTGTGGTACGCCGGTTGGCTGGGCAAGGGTTTTGCCGTTTCGCGCGGAGGACCGGAAGAGTTCGTCTTCATCCCAGGCGACCTGCTGGCCTTGATGCCGGCCCCTACGCTGGCTTCGGCCGGCGGCACGGCATTCGACATCTTCACGCTCGGGCGGAAAGAAGAGCCTGCCTACTGCGGCACGTCGCTAGCCGAGGACGCCTGCACGCTGTTGGCCTTCCTGCGCATCAATCCGCAGAGTGACGCGCCGCCGGCGGCTTGGAAGCATCGGGAGGACCTGGCGCGCCATTTGCTTCTTCCCCCCGCGTTGCGGATGCTCGTCCATCTTCTGCGCGAGATGAGCGCGCTGCGCAGCGACGGCTTGCGGATCGATCCTCAGCCCGCGGCGGCCTACCTCGGGCTGTCCGCGCAGGAGGCGCAACTCCGCCTGATCCAATTGTGGCGCCAGTCGGAGTCGTGGAATGACCTGGCCGAATGGGGCGAGGTTGAGACGCGGGGAAGGAGTTGGCCGAACGATCCGCTGGCCGCGCGCAGCAACTTGATCGGCATGCTGGAACAGATTCCGGGGCGCGGCTGGGTGACCCTGGCCTCGTTCATCCGCGCTTTGCGCGATCAGCAACCCGAGTTCATGCGCCCGGCGGCGGCGTTCGAGGGGTGGAGCCTGATTGATCGAAGCACCGGCGCCGAACTGAACGGGTGGGAGGCGTGGGAGCGGGTGGAGGGCGCATTCGCGCGCTGGCTGGTGTGCGGTCCACTGTTCTGGCTGGGTCTCACCGAGTTGGCCGGAGGAACTCCTGCGCACGCCGTGCGCCTCAGCCCTCTGGGCGAAGCCGCGCTCGATCTGCCGCGATCCACCCCCTCCGAAACCCTTCCGCCTCGGCCGGTCCCTGTCCGCATGCGCAACGAGGGGACGGTCAGCCTCCCGGCCGGAACCGATCTGACACATCGCTACCAGCTGGCCCGCTGTTTGAGCTGGGTGGGCCGCCAGGGAACGGCCTTCATCTATCGCCTGGATCCCCAGGGGCTGGAGGCGGCCCGCCGCCAAGGGCTCGAAATGCGCCACGTGATTGCAGCCCTCGAGCGCGCGGCGCGGCGTCCGCTCCCGCCTGGGCTGGCCAAGGCCTTGGCCTCCTGGGTGAAGGACGGAGCGCGGGTTGTGGCGCGGCAGTTGCGCGTGGTCACATTCAAAGATGCCGATACGGCCCGACGCGCGGCGCGACTGAACGGCATGGCAGCGATACCGCGCGAAACGCTCGGCCCCCAGGCCTGGGTCGTTCGTCCCGAGCACCTGGGGCGCGTGCGCCTGCTGCTTGCCGAAAACGGCCTGCTGATGGATGTGGAGGGCGAGTGATCGGCGAGCACGATCTGACGGCCTCCGTCGAACGTCGTTTTGCCGATCGCTTCGGTCACGTGCCGTCGGGCCTGGCGCGTGCACCCGGCCGGGTCAACCTGATCGGCGAACATGTAGACTACAACGACGGCTGGGTGCTACCAGCGGCGATCGAACGCTCGGTGGTGCTCGCATTCGAGCCGACGGCCGAGCCGGTGATGGACCTCACGGCCGCCGATCTTGGCCTCTCCATGCGGATTCCGCTCGGCGAGGTGACCGGCGGCGTGCCGCCCAGGAAGTTGCCTGCGTGGGTTCGCTATCCGGCGGGTGTGGCGTGGGCGCTCCTGGAAGCCGGCCACGAGGTGCGCGGGCTGCGCGGCGTGTACGCCTCATCCATCCCCATCGGTGCGGGGCTGAGTTCCTCGGCGGCGGTGGAGGCGGTTTTCGCGTTAGCCTGGCAATCCGCCGGCGGTTGGCCGGCTTCGCCGATGGACCTGGCGCGCCTGTGCCAGCACGCTGAGAATGATTTCGTCGGCGTGCATTGTGGCCTCATGGATCAATTCGCGTCGCTGCACGGAGCGCGCGGCCAGGCGTTGTTGTTCGACTGCCGCTTGCTCACGTGGGAAGGGGTGCCCGTTCCGCCCGAGGGCGCGATCGTCGTGGCCGACAGCGGCGTGGGGCGGCATTTGGGGGCCTCGGCCTATAACCAGCGGCGGGCCGAGTGCGAGCAGGCCCTGCACGTGCTGCAGCAGCGGATTCCGGGCATCCGTGCCTTGCGCGACGTGACCCCCGAGATGTTTGCTGAAAACGCCGGTGTGCTGCCCGACCTCATCCGCCGCCGCGCGCAACACGTCGTCGACGAATGCCTGCGCCCGCGCCTCATGGCGGATGCATTGCTCGCAGCCGACCTGCCGCGAGCGGGTGAGTTGCTCAACGCGAGCCACGCGAGCCTGCGCTCGCTCTACGATGTCTCCGGCCCCGAGTTGGAGATGCTGGTCGAGGCGGCGAGGCGGCAACCCGGCTGCTTCGGCGCGCGCCTTACCGGTGCCGGGTTTGGTGGCTGCACGGTTCAACTCGTTGAGGCCACGCAGGCAGCGGAATTCGGCCAATCGCTTGCCGATGCCTACCAGCGGGCCTCGGGGCGGCGGGCGGAGGTTATGGTCACCGCTGCAGCGCAAGGCGCACAGGTCCTGCGCCCTCCGGCCTGATCAACAGAGTCCGGCTGGTATAATCGCGCCCATGAGCCCCACGCTGAGTCACCTGGATGCCGGCGGGAAGGCGCACATGGTGAATGTGGGCGACAAGCCGGAAAGCGAACGAGTGGCGGTTGCCGCGGGCGAGGTCACGATGCGCCCGGAAACCTTGGCCCTTGTTCGCGAGGGGTCGCTGGCGAAGGGCGACCTTCTCACCGTGGCGCAGTTGGCCGGAATTCTGGGAGCCAAGAAGACCCCGGAACTCATCCCCCTCTGCCACCCGCTTCCGCTGAGCCAGATCGAAGTGAACCTCGCGCTCGATGACAGCCTGCCCGGCGTGACCATCACTGCCACCGTGCGCACGACCGCGCGCACCGGGGTGGAGATGGAAGCCCTGACCGCCGTCGCGGTCGCTGCGCTGACGGTCTACGACATGGCCAAGGCGGTCGAAAAGACGATGCGTATTCAAAACATCCGCCTGCTCGAGAAGCGCGGCGGCCGTTCCGGCGACATCTCGAACCCTTGACGTCGCCGCGGGGCGCAGATCGAATGGCTCGCATCCGCGTTCTCTTCTTTGCCATACTCAAGGACCGGGCCGGGGTTCCCACGACCGAAGTCCTGCTCGACACACCCGCGACGATTGCCATGCTGCGCGAAAAGCTGGCATCTTTTTCCCCCGGGATGGCAGCCGCACTTCCCACCTCCATCGCCGCCCTCAATCATGAATTCGCCCAGCCCGAAGACGCGCTCGCCGATGGCGACGAGGTGGCCTTCTTCCCACCGGTTTCCGGCGGCGCGCAGTTGCCCACGTATGTGGAGGTTGTGACCGGGGCCCTCGACCTGGACGCGCTGGTGGCTCGGGTGGTGTTGCCCACGACCGGGGCGGTGGGCGTCTTCACTGGCATCGTGCGTGCCGAGACCCGTCGCGGCCAGGCACACGAGACGGAATACCTCGAGTACGAGGCCTATCAGCCGATGGCGGAAGACAAGATGCGCCAGGTGGCGGATGAAATCCGCGCACGCTGGCCGCTGGTGGAAGGCATCGCAATTGTTCAGCGCACTGGCCGGCTGGACCCGGGCACGCCCACGGTTATCATTGCCTGCAGCGCACCCCATCGGGATATGGGCGTCTTCGAAGCCGCCCGCTATGGCATCGATCGGTTGAAAGAAATCGTCCCGGTGTGGAAGAAGGAGGTCGGCCGGATGGGCGAAACGTGGGTCGAGGGCGAGTACCACCCGACGCCGGCCGACACCGCACGCGCTTCGCGCACTCGTCGGCCGTGAGGCCAGGGCGCATGGCTGGGATGACTCTCAATCCGCGCTGCGCCGAGTGTGCCGCACCCTATCCCTCGCAGACCACTCCCTTCCGGTGTCCGCAGTGCGGCGGCGTGTTTGAGCCGGCGGCACTGCCCGCCTTCGACCCGCAACGCGTCGAGGATGACGCCCCGGGGTTGTGGCGCTATCGGCATTGGCTGCCATTGGCCGATGGCCGGCCGCCGCTATGGCTGGGAGAAGGGCGCACGCCGCTTGTGCCCACCACGGTGGACGGCATGCCGGTGTGGTGCAAACTTGAATCGCTCAACCCGAGCGGGTCGTTCAAGGATCGCGGCAGTGCGATTCTGGTCGCCTGGCTTCGCGAGCGGGGTGTGTTGCAGGCCGTCGAGGATTCGTCCGGAAACGCCGGCGCGTCCTTCGCCGCCTACTGCGCCGCGGCCGGCATCGCGGCCACGATCTTCGCGCCGGCGCACGCCGCCGGGGCCAAGCTGGCCCAAATCGAATCGTATGGAGCCAGCCTCGTCCGTGTCGCCGGGCCGCGCGAGGCCGCTGCGCTCGAGGCGCGTGCGGCCGCGGCCCAGGGTGCGGCGTATGGCAGCCATGCCTATCTGCCGTTTGGGTTGTACGGCATCGCCACAATTGCCTTCGAACTGACGGAGGCGCTCGGCCGCGCACCGCGCGCGATTGTTCTGCCTGCGGGGCACGGGACGCTGACCGCGGGCCTGTGGCTGGGGTTCAGTGCACTGCTTGCGGGCAAGAGGATCACTCGCTCGCCGCGATTCATACTTGTGCAAGCGGAGGCGTGCGCCCCGGTCTACCGGGCGTGGAGCGGCGTGGGCGATTCCGTTGCAGTGGCCGACGCAGCGTCGCGCGCTGAGGGCATCATGATCCGAGAGCCGGTCCGGCTGGCCAGCATGCTGCAGGCCGTCGCTTCGAGCGGCGGCATGGTGACCTGCGTCTCGGAATCGGAAATCGAGGCAGGCCGCGACCTGCTGGGCCGCGCAGGGATTTCCGCCGAACCCACCTCAGCGGTGGTCGTTGGCGGGTTGCGGCGGGCAATGGCTGCCGGGGCCTTGGGATCGAGTGATGAGGGAGAAGTTGTGGTCGTTGTCAGCGGGCATGGGCTCAAAGCGTCCTAGTTGGTCCTGGGAGTCGTTCTCTTCGGGTGCCGAGGGAGAATATGGAACGCGTCGTTGTCACAGGAATGGGCACGGTCAACCCGCTTGGTTTGGACGTCGAGGAGAGCTGGAAGAATGCTCTGGCGGGCCTCTCCGGCGTAGGCCCGATCACGCTCTTCGATGCCTCACGCTTGCCCGTCCAGGCCGCGTGCGAGGTGAAAGGTTTCCACCCGGAAGACTCGATGGAACCTCGCGAGGCGCGGCGTCGCGACCGCTTCGAGCAGTTTGCGGTAGCGGCCGCCAAACAGGCAGCGCTCCAATCCGGTTACGATGTGCAGTCCAACGCGCTGCGAACAGCCGTCGTCGTTTCATCTGCCACCGGAGGATTGGCCACGCTGCAGAACGGCATCCAAGTCATGGGAGCTCAGGGACCACGGCACATCAGTCCGTTTCTCATACCCATGTTCATGCCAAACGGTGCCTCGGGGCTGGTGGCCATCGACCTCGGCGCAAAGGGGCCGTGTCTGTCGGTAGCCTCGGCGTGTGCCTCCGGCGCCGACGGCATTGGGCTGGCGTGGTCGCTCATCCGCCAGGGCGAGGTGGATGGCGCTTTGGCGGGAGGCAGCGACGCCACGCTGTGCGAGCTGGGTGTCGCCGCATTCGACCGCGTGGGCGCGGTTTCGCGCCGCGATCCTGCCCAGGGCACGCCGCAGCCCTTCGACAAGGAGCGCGACGGGTTGGTGATGGGCGAAGGGGCCGGCGTGTTACTGTTGGAGAGCCTGACCCATGCCCGGCGGCGCGGCGCACAGATCCTGGCTGAACTGGCAGGCTACGCAGCCACCGGCGACGCGCATCACGTCACGGCGCCGGCCGAAGACGGAGCGGGTGGGGCGGAGGCAATCCGCCGCGCGCTGGCATCCGGCGGACTAACCGCAGCCGAGGTGGACTACGTCAATGCACACGGCACCGGCACGCCGCTGAACGATGCCTCCGAGACGCGCGCCTTGAAAGCAGCCTTCGGCGGGGAGGCAGCCCGCATTCCGGTCTCGTCGACCAAGTCCATGACCGGCCACATGATGGGCGCCACCGGCGCGCTGGAAGCCATATTCTGCGTCAAGGCGATCCGCTCCGGAATGATCCCTCCGACGATCAACTACCGCACACCGGACCCCGAGTGCGATCTCGACTATGTTCCCAATCTGGCTCGCCGCTGTTCAGTGCGTGTGGCCGTGAGCAACGCTTTTGGCTTCGGGGGACATAACGCGGTGCTCGTTTTCAAGGATTTCACCGACTAGACGCACGAGATGGAGGTTTCACCCGAGGGGGGCGGGAGGAAAAAAGATGGCGTCCATCCACGAGGAGTTCGAGCGGCGCACCGGGTTGCGCTTCGATAACCAGGCTCTGCTGGAGCGCGCGCTCACCCATCATTCTTTTGTCAACGAACATGCGGAGGCAGGGGAGGATAACGAACGACTTGAATTCCTTGGCGATGCCGTGCTCGACTTTCTCAGCGGCTCCTGGCTCTACGTGCGTTACCCGCAGGCCGCTGAGGGGGAATTGACTCGCCTGCGCTCGGCGCTGGTGCGAACGGAGACATTGGCCGAGTTCGCCCGGAAGTTGGAGTTGGGGGTGCAACTGCGATTGGGCCGGGGCGAGGAGGAATCCGGCGGGCGCTCGCGCCCGCTCCTCCTGTGCGGTGCCTTCGAGGCCCTGATGGGGGCGCTATATCTCGATCGCGGCGAGGCGGCGGCGCGGAAGTTCGCCGAGCCGATGTTCGAAAGTGTATTTGCCGCGCTCAACCGCGAAGAAATCGCGGCGGATGCCAAGAGCCGCCTTCAAGAATGGGCGCAGTCGGAACTCGCACAAACGCCGCACTACCGCACCGTGAGCGAAAGCGGTCCGCAGCATTCGCGCGAGTTCACTGTGGAAGTGCACATCGGGGCCGAATTCTACGGCAGCGGGTTTGGTCGCAGCAAGAACGCCGCGGCGCAAGAAGCGGCCGCGGCAGCGCTAAGGCGCCTGGATCTCCAATGAAATGAGCTGCCCGGCGTGAGAGAGGCCCTCAGCACGCTACAGTAGGACCTCGCGCACGGCGGGGGCCAGGCCGGTGAGATCGTTCATGTGACCGGCCACCTCCTCGCGCAGCGGGCGCGGTCCGAGAAGTAGTGTGGGCACAGGGTTGCTCGTATGACCGCGCTCGCGAAGATCCTCGATGTTCCCGTGATCGGAGGTGATCACGGTCAGCAGACCGTCCTTGTCACCCGCCGCATGCAATTCGCCCACCACCGTGTCGAGCACCTGCAACACCGCGAGGCTGGCCTGCATGTCGCCGCTATGGCCCGCGTAGTCCGTCAGCCAGCCGTCGAAGACCGAGAAATCCTGGGCACAGGCGAGGCCGGCCAAGGTTTTGCCGGCTTCGCGCGGCGTTAGCACCGGAGTGTCACTGTACCCCAGGCGTTGATGCCAACCGATGCCCGTGAAATCCGCCGACAGCGCGTGCCCTTGGCGCAAGTCGCCCTCCTCGGGGATCGGTAAGCCGGCGTCGAAGAACGCGAAGGGAATGACCGAGAGCAGCCGCAGCCCGGACCGTATCCCGGTAAAGTACCGTGGCGGGTAGGCATTGAGCAGCGCCGCGTGACGGCCGGCGTGGCGCAATTCGATCAGAAGATTGTGTCGATGCACGAGATCGCGTACGGCCTGGTTGGGCTTGGGACCATAATGCTCACCAATCTCGCGCGCAACGTTGACCCCGGTCAGCAAGGTTGCCTGGCCGGTGGCCGATTGCGGCCGGCCTGCCACTCCCAGGGTGGCATCGGTGCGCACAAAGGTGCATCGCTCATTTGAGAACGGATCAAGTTCCGCGGATAGCGTGCGGCCCTTCAGCAGGAATTCCAGGCTGGGCAGCCGAGCGTTTGCGAATGGATTGGTGTGCGGATCTGAGGGGCCGAGACCGACGCCATCAAGGAACAGGAGAAGGATGGAGGTCATACCTTCTCACCGGGTGACACCTCACGGATGAAGGTGTACCACGCCGCCTGCCCGTCCTCGTCGATGCACCGCTCGGAAAGGCGAAAGTCCCTGGCCAGCAATCGCTCAAGCTCGTCGGGCGGGATGCCTGGCACGCGCGGCGAAGTGAACGCGAAGATCAGGAGCGCAGCCCCGGGGGCGAGCAGCCCTGCGAGGGCCGCGCGGTACACCTGGCGTGCCGCGCGGCCCAGGGTATGCAAGCAGCCGACATCCAGAGCCAGGTCGAAGGGGCCGCGGATGCCCAAGAATTCCGGCACCGACCCGACCCGAAAATCCACCTTCGCCCCTGCCGTCCGAGCGCGACGACGGGCGCGCGTGACGGCCAGCGGCACGAAGTCGATGCCTGTCACCTTCCAGCCCACGCCTGCGAGATACACGGCGCTGGCTCCGGTGCCACAGCCGATGTCGAGGGCTCGCCCGGCGGGCCGCCCGGTGGCATAGGCCACCACCTCCGGCGGCGCACGGCCTGTATCCCACCGTGGGCGACCCAGGTAGCGCAGCGCGAAGAACAACCGCCTCAGCATCGCGCTCTTTGGCTCAACCGATCACAACTTCGAGGAAGACTTCAACCACGTTCGGGTCGAAGTGCTTGCCGGCTTCATCCCACACATGGGCACGGGTTCTTTCCTCCGCCCAGGCATCCCGGTAGGGGCGGTCCGACCGCAGCGAGTCCCACACGTCAACAATCGCGAAAACGCGCGCGGCGAGCGGGATCTGTTCATGGGTGAGGGCGCGCGGGTAGCCGCTGCCGTCCCACTTTTCATGGTGGCAGTAGGGGACGTCGATAGCCGGCCGCAGGAACTCGATCGGAGAGAGCAGCTCGTAGGCGATGGTCGGGTGGCGGCGCATCACGCTCCACTCGCGTTCGGTCAGCGGGCCGGGCTTGAGCAGGATGTTGTCGGGGATGCCCATCTTGCCCACATCGTGCAACAGCGCGCCCCGGCGCACGTGCACCAATTCTTCCTCGCCCATGCCCATGGCCCGCCCCAGGCGCAGGGCGGCTTCGGTGACCCGCTCCGTGTGCCCTTCCGGTTCGCGGTCGCGCAAGTCGATGGCGCGCGACCAGCCTTCCAGCGTGGTGTCGTAGGCCAGGGTCAGTTCGAGGTTCGATCGCTGCAGGCTGTCGAATAGCGAGCCGTTGTCGATGGCGATGGCCGCCTGCCCGGCCAGGGTCTCGAGGAATTCGAACCACTCGCTGTCGGGAACGAGCGGGGAGCGGTGCAGGATTTCGAGCACGCCCTTGACCTGGCCCTTCGCGATGAGCGGAACCCCGAAGTAGGTGACGAAGCCTTCCGCGATGAGCAGCGGCGCTCGCTGCATTTCGCCCGCAGCCTCGTGCAGGTTGGTGATGGTGACCCGCCGCCTTTCGAGCGCGGCGCGCCCGGCGTACCCGGCCCCCAGGCGCAGGCGCGTACGCTGCAAGGCCGAGGAGCGAAAGCCGCGCCCGGCTGCGAATTCGAGCGTTTGCGTATGCGGGTTGAGCAGCAGCACGTCCGCGGCGTGAATGCCGAGTTGCGTGGTCACCTGGTCGAGCAGGACATTGAGCGTCACGCGCAGGTCCAGGCTCGAACTGATGGCGGCATCGATGCTGCGCGAGGCGCTCAGGCGCTGCAATCGCAATTCGGTCTCGGCGAAGAGCCGGGCGTTTTCGAGCGCCACGGCCGCCTGGTTGGCAAACAGCGTCAGCAACCGCTCGTCTTGGTCGGAGAAGGCATCCGCGTGGGTCGAAAGCACTCCCAGCACGCCGCGCAGCTGCCCTTCGCGTTCGATCGGCACCCACATCCCCGATTGGACCTCGCGATCCACAAGTCGCCAACCCGGCACGCTGTGCACGTTTCCCAGGCGCAGCGGCGTTCGCTCGCTGGCCACCTTGGCCGCCATGTGAGCGGCATCGCCCAGACGTCCGCGCAGCCCGTTCCACTCGGCCAGGACGGCTGGACTGAAGCCAATGGCGAGGTCCGGACACATCTCGTCGTTGGTTGGGTCGTAGGTGAAATACTCTGCCCGTTCGGCATGCAGCGAATGCATCGCCTTTTCGAAGAGGATCTGCAATTGGGCGCGCGGCTCGAGCACGCTGTTGAGCGCCAGCCCCGCGTCGTACAGCAACTCCATTTGCTCCGCGCGCGTTCGTGTTTCGATGATCAAGCGGGCATTGCGCACCGCGCTGGCCGTGCGCGTGGCAAACAACGTCAGCAGACGCACATCCTCTTCGCTGAAGCGCACGGCGGTGTCACCCAGGTGCGCCACGCCCAGCACTCCGATCAACTCCCCAGCGTCCACCATTGGAACCTGGACCATGGCCCGGATTCCCGCGGAGAGCAGCGCCGGAAGTGCACCCGCGTCGCGGGTGTAGTCGTCGATGATAGCCGGCATACGCTCCTCGGCCACGCGCCCGGCCGTGCCCTGGCCCAGCGGGATGCGCGCAGCCGGGCTGAGATCCACACCTCGGCTCGTCGCAAGCGCCAAATCGTTGCGACCCTGGTCGTACAGATAGACGGCACCACACTCGGCGTGCAGTAGCGAGATGGCTCGCTCGGTGATCGCCCCCAGCAGTGTATCCACGTCTTTGTCGGAAGCCAGGTCGCGGGCTGTCTCGTACAGCGCGGCGAACTCGTCGGCGCGTTGAGCAGTCTCCTCGAGCAAGCGTACCGTTTCAATGGCCGGAGCGAGCTGATTGGCCAGTGTCTGCAGCAGGGCAACGTCGGCATGGGGATAGAAGTCGTCTGGGTCACGCCGTCCCAAGAGCCACACGCCGACCAGCTTCTCGCCGGCGCGCAATGCAATGACCAATCGCACCCACTGGAAGGGCGGGGGCAGGTCGTCACCAGGGGAATGGTAGATGCCGCTCGCCGCTACCAGCGAGTCGACCGCCGTGCGCGAGATCTTGCTGTTGAGGTTCACCCCCAGGCTGCCGCGTACGCTGGCCGCCTTCTCTTCCACAATCAGCAGCGCCCACTGGCGGACGAGTAGCGCCGGCAGCACTTCTTCGCGCAGCAGAGCGAGCAGGGCGCCGCGGTCGAGGGCGTAAGGGATGCGGTCCGCAAAACGCCGCACGAGCTCATCCGGCCGATAGCGAGTCCCGTAGGCGAGCCGGTCGGCGAGCCGACGGAACTCGGCACGCATCGGAATGGCAACCAGGAAGAAGGCTATCGACAGCACCGCGCTGAAGGTTACCGACTGTGGCGGAAGTCCGAGCAGCGTGCTGCCGATGGCGAACACCATAGTGAAACCGGTGACATACAGCAGCAGGAAGCTGTACTCGATCAGGATGCGGTTAGCGCGCACTTCCAGATTGCCGAGCTGGCGCTTGTAGATGGCATAGGCATAGAAGGCGGGCAGCAACGAAACGGCGAACACGGCAACGTTCGGCCCGACGCTCTGATAGGTCGAGGTCCCGAGCAGGTTGGGGATTATGGCCACGACCAGGCCCGGCAGCATGCCGAGGATGATGCCGGACAGCATCAGCGCCAACGCGGGGCGGTCAATGGGCGGCGGGCGGCGCACGATGCGGTAGAACAGAATGCCCAGGCTGCCCCCGACCGCGAGCACGAGGGCCAACCCATAGGCCGAATCCGGCAGAAGCCGGAACAGCTCCGCCACGGCGAACAGTGAGGCGAGCGCGTAAATGGCGGGCAGCGCCCGTCGCAGTGAGAATCGAGTTCGGATCGGGCTCGGAACAATAAGGTGTAAGTGCAGATACACCGGCGCCATGATCCAGGATGCCGCGTGAAGTACCTGGGATGCAAGAGCGATGACCAGGTACGAGACCACCCCTGTGGTCGCCCAGATGGCAGTCACGAAGTTGAATAAGATCAATAACCGCCAGCGCTCGTCGTGTGGCCGCACTAAGAACAGCACTCCAGTTCCAGCCAACCAGAAGGGAAGGAATATGAGGATGCCGCTCAGCCGGCTTGCCAATTGCTGTGCGGTGGGGCCGAGCAGCACCCAGCTGACCGTCTGCTCTCGGCCATTCCGCAGAATCCCAAGCTCGGCCGTCTCGCCTACGGCGTATCCCCAGAATGGGGGTGTCGTCCTTTGGTCGAGGAATTCCTGGTAAGTGAGCGAGCCAATGGAGCGTATCTGATCCCCGGCTAGAATCTGCCCTGCGTTGTGACCGCACCACTCGGCACGCGCGGTACACGGCGGAACAGATGCGACAATCCAATCCGGGCCCATGACAAGACCTGGATACGGCACAACGAACCCAGCCGAGATCGCATAGAAGATGCAAACACCCAGAACCGAG
Organism: Anaerolineales bacterium; assembly: GCA_035288225.1. Lineage (GTDB taxonomy): Bacteria > Chloroflexota > Anaerolineae > Anaerolineales > RBG-16-64-43 > RBG-16-64-43. Next base: position 26,194 of record DATEAT010000056.1, read on the forward strand.
GTGGCGGCGGCGAGCTGCAGACCGATCGTGAGCGCGGGGCGGGTGAGGAATCGTGGCTTCATGTGAGCGTCATCTCGAGTTCGGGCGGTATCGCCCCGCCTGTCTTCTTGAGCAGGGCAATGATCGGCTGCGTTTGCGGGCCGAGAATCGCAAGCAGCGGTGCGCGGTCGATGAGAGTCGTCTGGTCGAGCGTGGTGCGCGCCGCCTGCACGCGTCGAACCACGTGATATGCACAGTAGCTGACGGCGCCTGACCCCAAGAGGATCGCCTGGGCCTCCGCCAACGCACCTGCCTCGCGGGCTCTATCCTGCAACTCTCGAAATCGATCCCGTTGAGGGTGGTCGGCCGTAGCGGCAAATAGGATTGCCAGGTTGGGCCGCTTCTCCAGCCAATCCGGGTTGGCCGGTGATTGCAGCGCGTCGGTCAGGTCATCATAGATTTGGATGATTTCCCCGTTGAGCATGCCGAATTCCCCGAGCGAAGCGGCTGTCTCATGGGAGGCGCCGCCGGCCAGTGCGCCCATTTCCATGCCCGAACCGTAGAATGGCGCGCTCTTGGCGCGCAGAGTCCGCCAGTAATTCTCTTCACCTTCAAGATTCTGAACATCGAGATGCTGGCCGAAGGCCGTTCCCAAGGCCATGCGTGCCAGACAGGCGGCGACCGCCTGCTTCACGGCGAGGTCGAGGGCCGATCGGTGCACCAAGTGGTAGGCCGCCGCCTGCAGCGCGAAGGCGATGTTGGCCGTCTTCCCTTCGCCGATGCGCAAATGCAATCCGCGCGGGTCATGATCGAGCATATCATCGACCAGCGTGATGCTGAGCTGCATGCAGGTGAGGCCGGCCGCCACCGGGGCGGTGCGCTCGATATCCCCTCCGACCGCTCGGCAGGCCAGCAGCGGCCACTCCCAATCGCCGCGTGGGAGCGATAG
>DATEAT010000057.1:0-7845 GCA_035288225.1 Anaerolineales bacterium
TCGCCGGGGGCGAGTGCGGGCAAGAGCCTGACGTGTTCCCCGATCCGCAGCCTGCGCAGCCAATGGGAGGCCAGCCTCGAACCGGCCATCCCCACGCACAAGAAATAGGCATTCGGGACTTCGCGGACTATCCGCGGAATCGATTTGAAAAAGGTGTCGCTGCGGGCATAGCCGCGCAGCCCGCGCGGGTTCACGAACACGGCCGCATCGGCCGGCAAACCCCAACGCAAGGACAAATCCGGCGGCGGCGATGCCGGGTGAAAAACCTCCGCGCGGAGGCCGCCATTGCCCGGGGCAACCAGCGTCGGGCGGGTTGGTGTGAAGCCCCATCGCGCAGCGAGCATGAGATCGCGCTCGCAGTCCGCATGCAATGCATCGACGTCGCGCAACGACCGCCGGGTCCAGGCCGCCATCATCGGTGAGGCGGGCGCATGCAACGTGAAATCGTTGCCCCAAATCGACACGGCTGTCGGCACCGGCCCTGTGCGGTCGCCGCGCGCGGCCAGGGCAACCATCCCTTCCAGCGGAAGGCGCAGCGCGTGGACCAGGTCAGGCCGAGTTTCGCGAACGATGTTTCCGAATCGCTTGGCCTGCCGGCCGATCCACCACGGCGCAACCCAGTGCAACGCGATCGCGGATACCGCGAGTGAAGCCGCCGAGCGCTGGGTGACAGTGGTTGCGGCAACCTGCCCCCGCGCGCGGCGCGGCTGCGGGATGAGTGGCAGGCTGTGAAAGGAGGCTAGCCCCTTGATGGGCGGCTCGCTCTGGGCTCGTGAGGAGACCAGGTGAACCTCATGCCCGTCCTCGATACGCCCGAGTATCCAAGAGCGGGCAATAGGGCTGCGCCCGTCGGCGAGGAATAGGATGCGCATGATGGGTCCGCGGCCCGAGGCGCCAGGCTGCCCCGCGCGCTATCCTTCGCGCGGAGTGGCTGAAAAGGGCCCCGTCCGAGGTGAGCGAGCCTTCGACGACCAGACCTCGCGGATGGCCGAAATGAATCCTTCCCCCATGCGCTCGAGGGTCGCCTCGCGCTCGACGATGGTCAGCGACATCTCACCCATCGCGCGCAGCCTGGCCGGGTTGGCCATCGCCTCCTCAAGAATCATCGCCAGATGGTCCTCCTCACCCGGCAGCAGCAACCATCCGTTGAGCCCCGGCTGCACCAGGTCCGCCTGGCTGCCGTCGGCCTCCGCCACCGCCACCGGTTTGCCGTAGGTCATTGCTTCCTGAAGCGCCAGTCCGCCGGTCCCGGGCATGACAAACAGGTCCGCCACGGCAAAGCAGATGCCCAGGTCGAGCCCGAACCGTTCGCCCACGAACCGCGTGCGCGGGTGGGTCTCTTCGGCAAGGGCCTCCAGCCGCGCGCGATCCGGGCCGTCGCCGACGACCAACAGCTGCACTGGGCGCGCCTGACGCGCGCACGCCCGCAGGAGCAGGTCCACCCGCTTGCGAGGTTGCAGCCGGCCGACGAAAAGAACGACTGGCCCCGCGCCCAGGCCAAGTTCCTCGCGCCAGCGAAAGAGCAGAGTCGCATCCTCGTCCAACATGCGCGTGACGCGGCGCGCGTCGCCCGGTTGGACAGCGTTGGGTGCAACAAAGACACGCTCCTCCGCGAGACCCAGACCGGTGAACAGGCGCGCGCCCGCTTTGCTGTACGTCACCAGGCCGTCGAATGAGCGATAGTAGTTGAGGAGAAAGGGCGCCCAGCTCGATCCCTGCCGCGCCCGGCGCGCGGGCCCAAGCGTCCAGCCGATGACCGGCCGGCCCGTGCTGCGCATGCGCCACAGGGCCAACAGGTTGCTCAGGTACCCCGGGTTGGCTTCAAGCACGAGCACTTGCGGCACGAAGGCTGTGAGCCAACGCTCCAACCCGCTTTGCCACAAAAGGTATTGCCTTTCCCCGCCCAGGTAGCGATTGCGACCGCGCACCCAAGGGCACTCACCCAGGTCGTTGGCCTCAGCCACCGCCTCGGCCTTGCGCGGCCTCCCGGAGAAGACCTGCAGGCGCGTGCGCGGCATGCGCTCCGCCAGGTGCTCGAAGAACGGCGCTCGGTATGTGGGAATGACGCGCTGCTGAAAACCAATACGGTCGGGAAGAGACTCGTCCTCACTCATCGTGCGCCCAACTTTCCTTTGCCCTGCGAGCTGCGCCATCGCCCCCTGCGCAGGCTACCGGCCAAGCACCTCTCGGTAGCGTGCCGCTATGTGCGTGATGTCGTGTCGAGCGGATGCGCCGAGCTGCGCCCTGCGCGACGTGCCCGCCCAATCGCGTGCGATGCGCAACCCGCCTTCGCCAAGTTGTTCCAGGTTGGCAGGCGCCTGCAGCTTCCACACATCGCCCGCGTAAGGCAACACCTGCCCTTCGTCCGGGTGCACCAGCTCGGCCAATGCGCCCGTATCGTACCCTAGAACGGGCAGCCCCGCCGCCATGGCTTCGATCACCGAGTTGGGGCACGGCGGGTTGAGTTCCAGCGAAAGCTGCATCACCGCGCGCGATTGCCAGCCCGCAATCTCCTCCGCGGCGACATGGCCGCGGAACTCCATCCCCTCCTCGCGCACGGCCTCCATATGGAAGAAGGAGGGCACGCGGCCAAAGACGAGGGTGCGCTCGATCACCTCCCGCGCTCGCAGTTCACGGTGCGCTGCACGCAAAATGGCAGCCGACGCGTGGTCCAGACGAACTGCACCTTCGACCACCAGCAGCACCGGCGCCTCCGGCGCGGCGCGCGCGCGGGCCGGGCCCAAGGGCACGCCATTGTGGATCACCGTCGCAGGCCGCGGCGAAGGGCCAAACCAGCGCTGCCACCAATCGCGGACGAACGCGCTCTGGTAGATGATGCGAGTGGCGTAGCGCGCACGCACCAGGCGTAGCAGCAAGTTGCGAAGTTCGGAGGTGACGAAGTACCCCGGCGGAACGGGATGCACGCGATGAATCCAGTTGATCCCGTCCAGCCGCTGCACAATGGGGATGCCGTCACGGCGGCAGCGTTCCAGGCCGCGCCAGTTGCGTGTGGCAGCGAAAACCAGCACGGCCTGCAGCGGACGCTCATCCAGATCGTAGGTGAGCTGTAGGCCCTCGGTCTGCAGGACGCGCGCCAGGCGCGCCTGAAACGACCCAGGGCCTCCGCTGCCAACACGCGGATAAAAGCAGACCCTCATGGAAGGGGTGGCGGGGAGCCCGTCTCCGGTGGTCGCGAGCTCGTGCGGCGTGGCCAGAACAGCATCAGCACAAAGGTGAGCACGCTGAGCGAGGCCACCCCGGCCAGAACCGGAATGGCCGAATAGCTAATGGCCAGCCAATAACGCGCGATGTACCATAACGTCATGGCGGTGCAGGCGACTGCAAACGGAACCGCAATGCGCGCCAGCCACGGGCTGCGCCTCTCACGCCACCGCCAGTAACCCCACGCCGCGAGCAACGCCATGGGGGCAAGTACGAACAAACGGTAGCGAGGGTTGTCCCACTGGTCGCCGAGGGCGCGGTACGAAGCAATGGCCGCGACGATCCAGAAGATCAGGCTGGCGAAGGCTTCGAAGCGGCGTGCCTTGAGCCCGCGCAGTGCCGACAGCCCGCCGTAAACAAGAAACGGCAGGAGGACGTACCAGCCCGATGCACGCAAGAGCCCGAGCACCTGCCAGATGCCCCCGCCGGATTGCTCCACATTGCGGAAACCGATGGCGGCCGGCAAGACAGGCTGCAACAGCCCGTACACACCGGCCACAACGAATGCAATCTGGCGCGGCATGCGCTGCATGAGCGTCTCGAACAAATCGGTGCCCGGTGCCGCAAGCATGCGGTCGAACTCGGTCCACGCCTGGCCGAATAGGAACTTCCACTGGATGAGCCAGACGTTGAAGGAGTCTGGAATAATCTCCGCTTCCGCCAGGTAGTGCAGCACCGGCAGAAGCACGACGACCGCCGCCAAGATACCCAGCAGGATGCGCCCGCTGGTCGTCCGCCAATCGGCCAGCCAGACGGCGGCCAGCAGCAGCACCGCCCCGGCTAAGATTCCGAACTGGTACGAAACGCCGATCATCATCACCAGTGCCGCGAAGGCAAGGATGAGCCCGCCCCGCCGGCCGATCGCGAACAAGGGCGGCTCGGCTGCAGATCTTTGGCGCGCGCCGACCACGAAGGCCGCGCTTACGCCCCACAGCATGAAGGCGAGCAGTAGCGCGAGGTAGCCCTGCTGCAGATGCGCTGAACCGATGACGACGGCTTCGGGATAGAGTGCAGTAATGGCCACGGCACCCATGGCCACCGGCCGCGACGCGTGCAGCCGAGCCAAATGATAGACCGCCAACACCGTCAATGATGTTGCGCAAGCAGCCAGCAATCCCAACAGCATCGGCCGCTGGAAGTCCGGGCTGAACGCGCGATAAGCCACGACAGCCAGAAACGTGATTCCGCCGGTGTTGTCGCCATGCCCACGGGCGAAAGCGGAAACCGCCGGCGTATCGCTTTGGGCCCGGTCCCACGCGAGTTGCGACGCGTTGTAGGCATCGGTGGCAATGAATCCGGCCTGCTGCTCCGGCGAGCTGTATCCCCAGGTGCGAAGCGCAACGGGCCAGAAGACAACCGAAGCCACGCGGACAAGGAGCGCAATCCAAACCCAACGCCGGAGCCATGCCCCCTCACCGCCGCCGGGTGCGAGCCATCGCAGCGCAGCGGCGACGAGCGCGCTGAACGCGACGACCGGCAACAAGAAGGAGGCGAAATTCGGCCAGTAGAACTTGGCCCAGAACCACGTCGCACCCCACGAAGAATAGCTCTGCGTTGCGGCGAGAATGCTCGTGGCCACAAGTATCGCGGCGACGAAGACCAGCCACGTGCGCGTGGGTTTCCGTGTGTCGGCGGCAGCGGGTGGCGATCCGTTGGGGGAGGCAATGCTCACGAGTGGGCTATCCTTCACTCACACTGGTTTGGCGCAGTAACGCATCCACGATGCGGGCGGCTGCATGCCCATCGCCGTACGGATTGACGGCCTGCGCCATCGCCGCATAAGCTTTGCCATCGGTCAGCAGCCGGGTCACTTCCCGTTCAATGGCGGCCTGGTCGGTGCCCACCAGATGCACCGTGCCCGCGGCCACACCTTCCGGGCGCTCGGTCACTTCGCGCATGACCAGCACCGGCTTGCCCAGACCCGGAGCTTCTTCTTGCACCCCGCCCGAGTCCGTGAGCACCAGAGTGGAACCTTTGAGCAAGTTTACCATCGGCAGGTAGTCGAGCGGCGGCAGGAGCGTGATGCCCACGGTATGGCTCAACTTTTCGCGCACCGGACCGTCCACATTCGGATTGAGGTGGACCGGGTAAACGAAATGCACTTCAGGTGCGAAGCGCGACGCGAGCGAGAGCAGAGCGCGGCAAATGCGTTCGAGCGGAGCGCCGAAATTCTCGCGGCGATGGGCGGTGACCAGCACCAGGCGCGCCTCGCGCGGCAGCCCCGCCAGCGGGCTGTGCTCCCAATCGAAGGGCATCGCCGCGGCCAAATGTAGCGCATCGATGACCGTGTTGCCTGTGACAAGGATTCGCTCGTCGGCGATACCTTCGTGCAGCAGATTCTGCCGCGCATGCTCGGTCGGGGCGAAGTGCAGGTCGGCCACCACGCTGGTCACCCGTCGGTTGATTTCCTCGGGGAAGGGTTGGTACTTGTCGTCCGTGCGCAAACCGGCCTCAACGTGCCCGACGCGAATATGGTGATAAAAGGCGACCAGACTTGCCGCCAAGACCGTGGTGGTATCCCCCTGCACGAGGACCCAATCCGGACGTTCCGCCTGCAACACCGGATCCAGACTCTCCACCGCGGCTGCAGTCAGCCCGGCCAGTGTCTGGTTTTCCTGCATCAATCCAAGGTCATGCTGCGGACGGAGGTCGAACAAGTGCAGCACCTGATCGAGCATGTGGCGGTGCTGGGCCGTCACGCACAGGGGCGCCTCGATCCCGGGGGTCTCCTGCAAGCGGCGGATGACCGGCGCGAGCTTGATCGCCTCCGGGCGCGTGCCGAGAACCGAAAGCACTTTGAGCGAGGTCATCGGTCGTGTCGCCCGACCCTATGCGGGTGAAGGCGCACCCAGGGTGCGCACGCGGAAGCCGGCGCGCGCCCAGGTGGTGCGATCCCACACGCCGTGGCAATCGAAGGCCACGCGTGCCGGTGTAAGTGAGGCCAGGTGCCCGGGCTCAATCGCGCGCAGGGCCTGGTGTGCAACGAGCAGGAGCACAACTTCGGCCCGGCTCACCGCCCGCTCGAGGCTTTCCACGCGCTCCGCCTCGAGCACAACCTGCGGCGCCAGCGGGTCGAACACTGTCAGCTGCGCGCCCTCCTGCGCCAGCAGCCGCACCACCTCGATGGCCGGGCTCTCGCGCACATCGTCCACGTCGGGTTTGTAGGTCAGGCCGAGCACCGCAATCCGTCGCTGGGCAAGCGAGCCGATCTCCCGGCGCAGCAAGTCCACCACATAGCGGGGCTGCTCATCATTGACGCTACGCGCCTTGGCGACGAGCCCGGCCAGCTGCGGGGCGGCTTCCACCAGGAACCACGGGTCGACGCTGATGCAATGGCCGCCGACGCCCGGGCCAGGCTGGAGGATTTTGACGCGGGGATGACGGTTGGCAGCGGTGATGGCCTGCCAGACATCGACGCCGAAATGCTCGGCCAGGCGCGCGAACTCATTGGCCAGTGCGATGTTGACATCCCGGTAAGTGTTTTCCATGAGCTTGACCATCTCGGCCGTGGTCGCGTCGGTCAGCACCACCTCGCCGCGAACGAAGACGGAGTACAGGTCTCGCCCAGCTTCCGCGCTGGCGGGGTCGATCCCACCGATCACGCGAGCATTCTCGACAAGTTCGCGCAGGATCTGCCCCGGCAGAACGCGTTCCGGGCTGTAGGCCAGATAGAAGCCCTGGCCCGCTCTCAGCCCGGAGCGTTCGAGGATCGGACGCACGACGTCGACGGTGGTGCGCGGCGGCGAGGTGGATTCGAGCACGATCAGGTTGCCCGAGCGCAAATGGGGCACGATCGACTCGGCCGCGCTCACCACGAAGGACAGGTCGGCGGTCTTGTCGGCATTGATCGGCGTCGGCACAGCGATGATGAACGCGTCTGCGGGCACGGGAGCCGAGCCGACCTGCAGATGTCCCGAGTGAAAGGCCTCTTGCACAACCGACATCAACCCGGGCTCTTGAATATGGACGTCCCCGTTGCGCAACACGTCCAGAATTCGTGGATTGACGTCCACCCCGGTCACGCGGAGACCGTGCGCGGCGAAGGTGCAGGCCGTCGGCAGGCCGATATAGCCAAGCCCGAGAACACAGACGCTGGCAAACTTCACGGGGCTCCTTCCGAACAGCGCCCGACCTTGCCCAGACGCCGGGAGCGCCAGGATGCGCTCGAGTGGCGAGGATTATGCCACAGGTATCAAAGTCGAGAGCGGGGAGAGGCCCCGCCCTCGGATCATCGAGAATGTTTTCGCCGACGCGCTCGCCCTGCAAAACGCGAACGAAGGCGGACGCGATCAGCGGCGGTGTTCAGCCGCGCATCAGGTGCACCCACCCGGCGCCGTTGCACGTCGGGCAACGATCGCCGAACTCCCCGACGCGCCCTTTGCCCTCGCACCACCCGCAGAGTCGAGCAGGCTGCGCAACGAGCAGGCTCCCCAGGCCATTGCATGCAGGGCACTTGAGCCCCGCGTCGCCGAAGCGGCCTTTCCCCTCACAGAAAGCGCAAGTTTCTGGCGCGTAATTGATGGATGGCAGTGCCATGGCCCGTCCTCTGTGGGTTGCGGCGAGGCACTCCCCTTCGCCCGCAGGCTCACGTGCGAAGAGTGTGCTCGGCGATCGGCATCTCAG
>DATEAT010000058.1:0-6417 GCA_035288225.1 Anaerolineales bacterium
TTCGGCAAGAACATCGATGTGGCGGCCGCCGTCACCTGGGGCATGCTGGGCAACCTGATCGGCCTCGGATTTGCCGCCATCTCCGACATCTGGATCAACGGCTATCCGCCGCCGGTCGCCATCGTGGGCGAGTTCCTGCCCTCGGCCGGCCCGAACCTGATCTTCGCTGCGATCCTGGTCCCGATTCTGGTCATTGCGTACAAGGGGCTTCAGCGGCAGACCGGCCGCTAGGTTCGCATCTCAGTCCATGGCCCCGGGGGCGTGTTCGCCCCCGGGGCCATGGCGGGCAGGATTGCTACATGCTGGTTACGTGGCGTTACCGCAAGCGGCGATCGCTCGTGCAGAGCTTCGACCCTCGCGCGTGGATCATTTTCTACCTGTGCTTCATGGGCGTGACCATCTCCTTCTGGGATGTTCGCATCCTGGCCGTCTTGTTCGGCCTCTCGCTGGGGATTGTCATCAGTTCGGGACTCGCCTGGCGCGAAACCCGCCGGGCTTGGCTCTTCATCGGCGGATTCATCATCTACTTCTCGCTCTTTACCTTCCTCACCGGCCGGGGCGGGATGGAGTTCTACACCGAGGAGCACGTCATTCGCAATGTGCAGGCCTCCTTCACGCTCTTCGGCTGGCGGCCGGTGTTGCACATCACGGTGGAACGAATCTTCTACGCGCTGAGCATGCTGGTGCGCGTGTTTAGCCTGGCCAGTATGACCATTCTCATTCCCTATTCCTTCAACCCAGCCCAATATGGGGTCACCTTCCGCGGGCTGGGGCTGCCGGATAAAATCGCCTATGCCATGGACCTCACCATGCGCTTCGTCCCAACCTACGCGCGCGACTTTCAGATCACCATGGACGCCCAACGCGCGCGCGGATACGAAATCGAGAAGCTGCGCGGCGGGTTGCTCGCCCAAGTGCGGAAACTGGCACCGCTGATCGTGCCCGTCACCATCCAGGCCATCGCCGGCAGCGAGGACATCATCGATGCGATGGATCTCCGTGCTTTCGGCGTCCAACCGCGCACCTGGCTCGAGGAATTGCACTACCACGCGCGCGACCGTGTGCTGATCGCCCTGGGCGTCGGAGTCTTCCTCTTCTCGCTCGCGCTCTCGATCTACGGCGTGGGCAGCTTCTGGATCCCAGAAGCCCTCAAAGCTTTGCCGCTGCTCTGATCCCAGTTGTCGCGTCACCCCCCAATGTTACGGCCAGTGCGCGCCCGCCTGCCGCCCTCCCGACGGCGTCAAGCAGGTTGCGACCGGTCAGTCCGTGGGAGTCCCCCGCCCCCCTTGGGGGGTTAGATTCTCCCCTCTCGCAGACTCCGAGCGGGATATTTGGGCGTCTCATCCAATTTTATGAGGGCCGGCCGGGCAGCAGATGATACGATGTTCTCCGCCCGGGCCCGGCGGTCCGCTCGCGCGAATCGCCGCAGGCACAGCGGTGCCCCGACAGGACTCTGCGGGGAGGTCGCGGCTCGGGGTAGACACATTTGCATCTGAGGTTCAATCGGCATCATGAGCGGTCCACGGCTTTACATTCGCGGGCAGTATCAGCGCCTGGCTGGCATGATAAGCGAGTACCCGCGTCCGTTCTGGACGCTGGTCATTGCCACGTTCATAGACCACCTGGGCGGGGCGCTGCTGTTCCCGTTCTTCTCCCTGTATATCACCCGCCGCTTCAACGTTGGCATGACCGAGGTGGGCATCCTGTTTGCGATGTTCTCCATCTCGAGTTTTGTCGGCTCAGCCCTTGGCGGAGCGCTGACCGACCGCATCGGGCGCAAGGGGATGCTCATTTTCAGCCTGCTGGCCACCTCCATCAGCAGCTTGATCATGGGATTCGTCGGCTCGCTCGAGGCCTTCTATCTGCTGGCGCTGCTCACCGGCATCTTCACCGACTCGGGCGGGCCCGCACGGCAGGCGATGGTCGCAGATCTCCTGCCGGAGATGAAACGTGCCCAAGGTTATGGAATCATCCGTGTGGCCTTCAACCTCGCGGTGGCCATTGGTCCCGCCATCGGCGGGTTTCTGGCCACCCGCTCCTATCTCATACTGTTCGTGGCCGACGCTATCATCAGTTTCATCACGGCCATCATCGTGGCCGTAGCGATGCCTGAAACCAAACCGGCGCCACAGCCCGGAGAAAAACCCGAGAGTGTGGGCACGACCTTCGCCGGGTACTTCCGCGTGCTGCGGGACGGGGTATACATGTTCTTCTTGGCGGCCTCGATGCTCAGCGTCTTCGTCTACATGAACATGAACACCACCCTCGGCGTCTATCTTCGCGACGTGCATGCCACACCCGAAGCGGGTTACGGGTTCCTGCTCAGCTTGAACGCGGCCATGGTCGTGGCCATGCAGTTCCCGATCACGCGGCGCATCGAAAAGCTGGCACCCCTGTGGATGATGACCATCGGCACGGCGCTGTACGCTATCGGCTTCGGGATGTACGGAGTAGTGAGCAGCTTCGGCCTGTTCGTCCTGGCGATGGTCATCATCACCATTGGTGAGATGATTGTGTCGCCGGTCGCGCAAGCCTTGGTGGCGCACATGTCGCCCGCCGACATGCGGGGCCGCTACATGGCGGTCTACAGTTTCTCATGGTCGATCCCCTATGCCGCGGGGCCTCTGCTCGCCGGCCTGGTGCTCGACAACCTCAATCCGCGCTGGTTGTGGTATGCCGCATTTGTCGTTGGTCTGCTGGCCACCGCTGCCTTCTACGCCCTTCACCGGCGGCAATTGAGATCGGCCGCGGCAACTTTGCCTGCCTAGGCCGTGGATGAGGGGCCGCAGGCCAACCGTGGTCCGGGGGCATGGGAGAACGGACCGGCCTCCGCCTGGGCGATGGAATTTGAAGCGCTGCGAGGACGACTCGCGGGGCGGCCTGCCCCGGGGTTCGTCCTGGCACAATGAAAGGATGGGGCCCGTGCAAATCACAGCCCTCTTCAAGCGGACCTGGAAGCTGACCTGGTTGTACCGCGCGACGTGGCTATTTGGAGCGCTCTTGGCGCTCACCACAGGTAACGGGCTCTTCGCCAGCAGCGTCTGGCGAGGAAGAGAGGTGGCCTCGCACAACACACTGCGCCTCACTCCCGCTCTCACGCTCAACTTCCCGGGGGAAGGGGTAAGCATCGACCTCACCCGCCCCGAGGCGATCGACATCCACATCGGCAGTGGAGGGCTGTCGGGGCTCGAGACAGCCCTCGGCGGAATCATCCCCGAAGGAGTACGCACGGTCGTGTTCAGCGGGTCGGTTCTGCTCGCCCTGGCCGCGTTGGTCCTGGTCACCTCGCGTTATGTGGCGGAGGCCGGGCTCATACGCATGGTTGCGCAAAGCGAACAGGATGGGGTTCTGCGAAGCACGCGCCAGGGCTGGCGTCTCGGGTGGTCCCGATCCGCCTGGCGCCTGCTTCTCATCGATTGTCTTGTTTACCTTGCTGGGCTGGCGGCTGTGCTGCTGTGCTTCGCGCTGGCCCTCTCGCCCTTCCTGCTGTGGGCTACCGGCAACATCCTGGCCGGAGCACTTGGGACGGCCATCGCCTGCGGGCTGCTGATCTTGGACGCAGCGGCAACGGCTGCAATGCTGCTGGCCGTTTCGCTTGTATTGCCCGTCGCGCGGCGGCAGTGCGCGGCGGAAGGGCTGGGCGTGGGCGCCAGCCTGCGTACCGCCATCGGGCTCATTCGGTCCCATCTCGGGCACGCGCTGCAGGTATGGCTCGTGTGGGCCGCAATGCGCCTGGTATGGATGGTGGCGATGGTTCCTCTTGTGCTTCTGCTCGCGCCTCTTGTCCTGGCGCTTCTTCCGGTTGGACTTGTGGCTGGAGGGGTTTCAGCGCTTGCCGTTGGCGGGGTGTTAGCCGTCTTCCTCAAGGGCGCACTGCCATGGATCATCGGTGGCATCGCGGGCCTGCCGGCCCTTGGGCTCGTGCTGAGCGCGCCCATCCTCGTCGCCAGCGCACCGATCGAAGTTCTCAAGTCGTCGTGGTGGACCTTGGCGGTGGGCGAACTGCGTCGCCTGCCTGAGCGAGCGCAGCTTCCAGCGGGTGCTGAGCCGCCGGCACCTGCGCCGGTTGCGCCCCAACATGTCGAACCCGCCCTTCCTGCTCCACGAATAGTGCGTGCACCGGCGCCCTCGCCGAAGACGCCGCCGAAGGCAAGGCGCGGGCGGCCGGCGCCGCCCACCCGCGCCTCAGGCCGTCGCGCGAGCACCCCGGTTGGCGCAAGGCGGGGGACCAAAGCTGCGACGGGCCGAGGCGCGAAACGGAAAACTACGCCCCGCCGCAAAGGCTGAGGCGGCGTCACGCCAGGCGCTGGAGTGCCTCGAAAGCGAGAGCAGCCAACACGGCCGACACGGGCAGCGTGAGCAGCCAGGCCACGAGCATATCGCGCAGCACCTGCCAGCGTACCTGATTGGGCCTATCGCCTGCGCCCACACCAAGAACCGCCGTGCTCATGACTTGCGGCAGGCTCACCGGCGCGCCCACCAACCCAGCACCCATGACCACCACCGACCCTGCGCTCAGTGCTGCGAGAGAATGAATCGGGCGCAGGCGCAGAATGCGAGCGCCCAGAGTACGCATCACGCGCCAACCGGCCACCGACGTTCCGAGCACAAACGCGGCCAGGCTGGCCAGCACCACCCACAATGGAACCTCGAACGAGGAAAGCCTTCCCGCTGCGAGGAGCGCCAACACAATCGCCCCCATCGTCTTGGGCGGGTCGTTGACGCCATGGCTGAGGGCCAGCGCGATCACCGCAGGGATTTGCAGCCGCCGCAAAGCCACGTTGGCGCGCGGCGGAGCGTGACGCAGAACGAGTGTCGCCAGACGAATGGCGAGGAAGCCCATCCCCAGGCCGAGCAGGGGCGAAAGGACGAGCGAGAGGAGCACGCCCGTCAGCCCGGCACCGCGCAGCACGCCCCACCCTGCCGCGGCCACACCCGCCCCCACCAGCCCTCCCACCAGTCCGTGCGTGGACGACGAGGGAATACCTGCGGCCCAGGTGATCAGATTCCATGCCACCGCGGAAACCACGGCGGCAAGAACCACTTCGGTGGGGATGAGGTGTGCGTCGAGAATCCCGTTGGTTACCGTGCGCGCCACGGCGGTGCCAAAGAGAAAGGGCGCGACGAGTTGGGCAAGCGCGCTCAACAGAAGGCCAGGGCGCGGGTCGAGTGACCCCGAGAAGACCGCCGTCGCCACGATGCTCGGGCTGTCTTTGTAGCCATTGAGAAACGCGTAGAGCAGTGCGGCACAGATAGCGGCGGGTAGCATTGTCGGTGATTCCATCGGGCAGAAGAGCCGCAATCATATCACCCAGCCCGCGCCGGGCGGACTGCGGGTGGCGTCACTCGGCAAGGGCCTGATACCCTCCGCGGCAGGCCCTGCCTCACGCATGCATCCAAGCGTCACGCTGCGGCCGCGTGCTCATTTGGCAACGGTCCACCGCTCGTTCTCATGGTCGAAGCACGAGCATCAGACCCCGTGCATTCTGCCGCAGCCCTTCACAAGTCAACCTTTTCACGTGATAATCCGCGGTGCGATCCCATGAGTAGGAAGGCGCTCGGATGAGAATCGTCTTGTGCGATCCCTCAGAACATCCGCACCTCGCGTACGAGGAACTGGACGGAAGCCGTGAGGGTGATTTCTTCCTCGACGACAAGGGCATTGTGCGCTACACGCACCCCGGAGATGGACATGTGTGGTTCGTCGCTCCCGACCTCGCCTCATTTCGCGCGGCGGTCGAGTATTGGATCGGGTATCTCGACGGAGGAAGCAAGTCGGAGGTGGTCGGGCGTACGGCCGCCCTCGATATCCTAAGGACCGCACTCACCCGGTTGGATCTCCTGCAAGACCGGCCCGATGCGCTCTGGCCGGTCCTCCTCGAGCAGGCCGAAGCCGGGTTGCTGTGAGGGCGGCGCCCACGAGTCACCCTTCTCCTGCCGGCTGAAACTCGGGTCGACACGCAGCTTCGCGCGAGGCACTGCCGCACCTAACCCCGCTCGGCCCCCGCCTCCAGGTAATTGCCGATAGGCGAGAAGGATGTCGTCCCCGCGCTGTGCGCGAACAACATTCCCCCTGTTGCGGGACCACGTGGCGCATTCACTCATTCGGGCACGTCGCGCCCGCGGCCATGCGTGGCCTTACCCCGAGGGCCTCACAAGCGGGCTTTCGGTCGACGTTCAGCGCTTCGACGCAAGACCGGTAGCTTTGCACCGTGCCCGTCTGGCGCCCGACGGACACGGGTTTCATCATTCCGAGGCGATATCCCAGCACTGGCGAAAGTCAGGCGGGATTGCACGGCGCGCCGCCGCGTCTCGCCCCAGGCGACGCATGAGCTCATCTCGATGACGGTAGTGGGTATATAGCAGGTCGGTGATGCGGCGCATGCGGCGGCGCTCTTCGGGGAAGGTGTAGTTGTG
>DATEAT010000059.1:0-53420 GCA_035288225.1 Anaerolineales bacterium
AGCGGATGCGCTGGCCGCGGTCAAGAAGGACCTGCGCGCGCTGGCTCAGTCGCGGCGCGAGGCGATGGGCGAGGCGCAGCGCCTGGCCGCGAGCCAGGCTATTGCTGCCGCGCTGGAGGGGTTTCCGGCGTTTCGGGCGGCCAAGGTCGTGCTGGGCTTCATGCCCATGCGCGGCGAGGCGGACCTGCGCCCGCTTATCGAGCGTCACCCGGAAAAGAAGTGGGGCATCCCGCGCATCGTGCGCACGCCGGGCCCACACATCGATTTTCACCTTTTCGACTCGGGTCACCTCATTCGGCATGCCTATGGCATGCTCGAACCGCGCGAGAGCCTGCCGCCTATCGAGCCGGAGACCGTGGATCTAGTGCTTGTGCCGGGTCTGGCCTTTTCGCCGGGGGGACACCGGTTGGGTTACGGCGGTGGATACTACGATCGTTTTCTACCGCTGGCCGAGCGCGCGGTGAGGGTGGGTATCGCCTACCGCGCGCAGCTCGTCGATGCAATTCCGCATCATGCGGCCGACCAAAAGGTGCAGTACCTGGCCACGGAAGATGGGATCTGGCCGTGTGCCGCGGTACTCAAGCAAGAGCCGGCCACCTGAGCGGCGTATTGCCGCAAACCGGCCACGTCGGCGCCCAACGGCTTGGTGGATTCTCGCCGGCGCCACGAAACAGAAAGGAATCGGGGGAGGGGGATGTCGCAATAGCGGGACCGGAGCACAATGAGGATACTCTCGACCGGAGGGTGAGCTCTGGGGGCCGCGCATCACAAGGGGGACTGCGATGGTCGAGGAAACGGACATCGTTCTGGTTGCCGTGATGAACAACCCGCGCGACCTGGAAATCGCGCGGCTGCTGGGCTGGTACCGCATTCCGCTGCGCCATGCGCCCAAGATGCCGAATGTGGATTGCCTGGCGTTCTATCAGACCGGGCGCTTCGGGGCGGAACGATGGGCCATCCACCAGGCGGCGCGCGTGCGCGGGCACGAACTGGTAACGCGGGCCGAACTCCTGGCGGATGAGGCGGACCATCCGCGGGCGAATGAGGAATACTACAAGATGCTGCTCGGCCCGCTGGAACCGCTGCCGCGGGCTATCCCCTCGCACCGCTGGCGCCGCCTGACCTTCCTTTACACCACCGGCGAGCGGCTGCTCGCGGCGCAGGAGATCAACGAGCTGGTGATCCAAACCCGCGAACGCGAGTTGCTGTGGCGTGCGTTGCGTGAGCGGGGGCTGCACGCCGAGCGCGATTACCACACGGCGCGCGGCACCGAGATCGACCTGGCGTTCATGTGCGCGAATGGCAACCTGGGCGTGCTGGTCGACAGCCTGCTCCGCCCGTCGCGGCAGGGCGCTGCGTGGCAGCAACTCCATCTGACGAGCGCGGAGATCGATCGCGATCTGCCGGGCTGCGTGGAGAAAGTCGAGCACGAGGTGCACACCCTGGGCGGTGTGAAGCCGCCGGCAGGCAAAGGCGGATCCGGGACGGTGTGAAACGCCGCACGTGAAGAGGGTGGTATGGGACGCCTGATCATTCGCAACGGCACGCTGCTCACGGCGAGCGACACCATCGCCGCCGACCTGCTCGTCGAAGGCGAGCGCATCGCCGCCATCGGCCAGGGGCTGCCGGCCGGCGATGCGCAGGAGATCGACGCCGCCGGCAAGCTTCTCTTGCCGGGCGGGATCGACCCGCACACGCATTTCGACCTGCCGATGTTCGGCACAGTCTCCTCCGATGACCACTACACCGGTCACAAAGCCGCCGCCTTCGGCGGCACCACGACCGTCATGGATTTCGTCCCGCAAGACCCCGGCCAA
Organism: Anaerolineales bacterium; assembly: GCA_035288225.1. GTDB lineage: Bacteria > Chloroflexota > Anaerolineae > Anaerolineales > RBG-16-64-43 > RBG-16-64-43. Next base: position 1,818 of record DATEAT010000059.1, read on the forward strand.
TCGCTGCTGGCGGCGCTCGAAGGTTGGCGGCGCAAAGCGGCCAAGGCGGCCATCGATTATTCCTTCCATTCCAATTTGAGCTGGGTGGGCGAACAGACCCTCGCCGAACTGCCAAAGCTGGTGGCTGAAGGCGTGACGAGCATCAAGCTGTTCACCGCCTACAACAAGCGCATGCGCCTTCAGGATGGCGAAATCTTCCTGGCCATGCGCGCCTGTGCAGAGCATGGCCTGCTGCCGATGCTGCATGCCGAGAACGGCGACGTGATCGACATCATGGTGAGCGAGGCCGTGGCGGCAGGCCGGCTCGCGCCCGAGTGGCACGCCTTCACGCGCCCGGCGTGGGGCGAGGCCGAGGCCACGTACCGCGGCATTGCACTTGCGGCCACGGCTGGCGCGCCGCTGTACGTGGTGCATATGACCTGCCTGGGTGCGCTGGAGGCGGTGTGCCGCGCGCGGGAGCAGGAGCTGACGGTCATCGGCGAGACCTGCCCGCAGTACCTCTTCTTCACCACAGACGACTTGCGCCGGCCGGACGGCGCCAAATGGGTCTGCTCGCCGCCGATGCGCACGGCGGAAGACAACGCCGCGCTCTGGCGCGGCCTCGAGCTCGGTTGGCTGCAGGTGGTGGGCACCGATCACTGCGCCTTCTTCTATGATGGAACGCGGCCGATCGAGTACGAAGGCAAGCAGGTGGCCATCCCCGGCAAAGAACTTGGCCGCGGTGACTTCACGAAGATCCCCAACGGCCTGCCCGGCGTCGAGGACCGCATGCAGATCCTGTGGACCTACGGCGTGGGCCAGGGGCGCATCACGCCGCATCAGTTTGTCGCGCTCACCTCGACCAATGCGGCCAAGGCCTTCGGCCTGTATCCGCAAAAAGGAACGCTGGTCCCCGGCGCCGATGCCGACATCGTCATTTGGAATCCGACACTGCAGCGCACGGTGAGTGCCGCGCGTTGGCATCAGCGCACCGACTACAACCTGTACGAGGGCTGGCAGATCACGGGTGCTCCGGAACAGGTCTACCTGCGCGGCCGGCTCATCGTCGATGGTGACACCTGGCTCGGCGCGTCCGGCCAGGGCCGCTTCATTGAGCGGCGCAGCGGCACCATCGTCTGACTCGTCCCGCTGTTCGTCCGCGTTTCGCCCCTCTTCCCTTAGGAATCCACGCCTTACGGTGTTGCGCTGACACCGGCGATTCGCTTGCGTTGGGACCACTCCTCTCACGGAAAATGTTGCGCGCACACGCCGATTGCAGGCGTAGGCGGGTCAAAGGTGAACGCCTTGGACGAGCTAGCCCCGCGATTCCCTATGAAAACAGCCTCCAGGAAACACCCGGGAAGGTCGGAGGGAGAAGGCCATTGCAAAGTGGACAAAAATGGTATACTTTCGTCCCTGGGGTGACGGATAGTGGCTGGTCACCCACCGGTGACTTAATTGTGGTGAGGGAGGACGTATGAGGCGCGCAACCAACAAGGGGGTTCTGGTCTTTTCGCTCATTGTTATGCTCAGCATGGCCTGCAGCCTGGGTTCGGGGCTGCTTCCGTGAGGCGATTCGGTAACAAGTGCGACTGAGCCGCCGAGCACGAGTGCGGCGCCCGCGGCGAGCGACACGCCGCCGCCCACCGAGCCACCCACGGCGGTTCCACCGACGCCCACCATCGCGGTGGTGCACGTGGCCACGCCGGGCACTCCCGGCGGTGCAGACCGATACATGGAAGACTTCGATTCGTCCTCGACGGCGGCTGAGCATCGCACCGGCGGCGGGGATGACTATCAGGTCAACAAGTTCGAGCGGCCGTTTACCGCTCAGCAGATGGACTACCTGGCCACGATCGATCTTAAGCGTGGCGAAGCGGACGCCGACCCAACCTGGTACTACTTCTCATTGTTCCTGAAGGGTGAGGCCGACACCTCGAGCGGCGAATCGCGTTACGCGGTGGAACTCGATACCGATCTGGACGGGCGGGGGGATGTGCTCATTCAGGCGGTGTCGCCGATGAGCGCGGACTGGACCTCGCTGGGCGTGCGCGTCTACAACGACAGCGACAACACGGTGGGCGGGGTGACCCCGGTGCTTTCGGATGAGGCCAAGGTCACGACCACCGGCTACGAAGAGATCATCTACGATCAGGGTGTTGGGGATGACCCCGACACGGCCTTCGCGCGCGTCTCGCCCAAGTCATCGAGCGTAGTGGAGATCGCCCTCAAGCGCGGTTGGTTGAACGACACCGGCGGCCTCTTGTGGTCAGTCTGGGCGGCGCAAGACAAACTGGGCCCGGCCTACTACGACTACAACGACAACTTCACCTTGGCCGAGGCCGGCTCGCCGCTGAGCGGCGCGGACTACCCGGTGAAGCAGGTGGCTGCGGTCGACAGCACATGCCGCATGTCGTTCGGCTTCTCGCCCACCGGCAGCGAGAAGGGGTTGTGCATCATCCCGGGGCGCGTGCGCAACTGCACGCCGCACCCGATTCTGATGAAGCCCGGCGATAAGGAGCTGGCGCCGTTCTTCGAAGCCTCGGGCTCCATCCTGAACAACGTCGCGCCGGGCACATACAAGTTCTACGATATGAGCGTGCAGTACATGCTGGTGCTCACGGCCACGCTGCGGCCGGGAGGCCAGATCGACATCACCAAGACCGGGCTGGGGGACTCGTACCCCTGCAAGTAAGCTGGGTCGGCAGAGTCCGGAAGGACGCATCCGATGCGGCGACCGAGGCCAGGTGTGATCCGCGCGATAAGCGGAATCCACTTGGCCTCGGTTTGTTGCCCGTGTACCTTCGACCAAATGGGAGGCCGGATCGCGCGTAGATGAAATCCGCTTCGCGGACGGCAGGGCGCGACACGTCCCCGCAGGCTACTTGGATAGGCGTTGTCTTGTGCAATTGGAAAATGGAGAATGGTCATGAAGAAATCAAGTGGGGGCGTCTTCCTCACGCTCGCAATTCTTGCAGTCTTGATGATTGGGTGCGCTCCCGCTTCCACACCCACACCTGTTCCGGCCACATTCACGCCTGAACCAACGCCAACGCTATTTCCATCGCCCACCCCTTTACCCGGGATTGAAGTTCTGCCATTGGATTCGCTTGGGAACAATATCCCCTGGTTGCCCATGGAGAATTCCGCTCGCCCTGGGAGCTTCTTTTTTCTCTTCAATTTGTCAAAGCCACCCTTCACCAACGTCCTTGTACGCAGGGCCTTTGCCGCGGCCATCGACCGAGGAGCCCTGGCGACAATCGCCCGAGAATATGGCGTGACGACTCCTAGACCGGCAACCACATTCACGCCACCAGAAACCCTGGGTAGGGATTTGTACAACGCGATTGGCGTTTCCTTTCATCCTTCAAGCGCCAGACAACTGTTAGCGCAGGCTGGATTCACAGACCTAGGCAGTTTCCCGTCCATCACGTTGATGACCAATCCGGGCCCGGACGGCCTCCACACCAGAATGAGCGAGGAAATAATCCGGATGTGGAAGATATACCTAGGGATAGACGTTTCATTGGAAATCGTTGCGGGGGGCTACTTCGATCGCGTTCAGGCAGACCCAGCCGAGATATTCTGGAGCGGTCAGGCGGCAGACTACAACGATCCCGACGACTTCCTTCTCGAGATCTTCCGTACCGGTGCTCAATACAACCTTAACCATTTCTCGAATCTGGAATTCGATGAATTGGTGGATCGTGCTGCCGCTGCCGGCGACCCAGCGATGAGGCAGGAGCTCTACATTCAGGCGGAACGGATACTGTGTGAGACAGAAGCGGCGGTGATTCCGATCTATCACACGACTTTCAACATCCCCTGACTCATGGACAGGGGATGTTGCGTATTCGAGCCCCAAACCCGTCGCTGCGACTGAACCGGCTGGCAGGCGGGAAGCTGGAGTTACATCAAGATGCACGCCGTGGAGCCGCAGAGGAATCCGCTAAGGCGCAGCGCGCGGCCGCACGCCATTTGGAAATGAGTATTGGAGGCAATATGTACATGCTGAGAATCGAACACCCTGTCCCCGATTACGCAGGCTGGAAGAAGGCCTTCGACGGCGACCCCGCCCTCCGGAAGAAATCCGGCGTCCGGCGCTACCAGATTCTGCGCCCAGTGGACAATCCGAACTACGTCATGATTGACCTTGAGTTCGACACACCGAAGGATGCGGAAACCCTGCTGGCCGGGCTGCGCTTGATTTGGGGGCGCGTCGAGGGAACGCTGATGTCAGATCCCAAGGCGCGCATCGTCGAGGCGGTCGAAACCACCGCGCTCTGACCACTCGTCGCTGTGAACGCCCATGGGGCAGTCCAAGATGCTCAGAGCGCTCGGCGGACCGCGCGATATCAGCGCGAGTAGCGCCCCATGAGCTGGGCTTGCGACAAGACGTGCCCTTGCATCACCTTCTCGAGGTCGGCCGCGGATGGGTCTCCGGCAGGCGCGAGCAACGCGTCGAGCGCAAACAGCTTGAAGAAGTAGCGGTGAGTTCCGCCGGGAGGGCAGGGGCCCGTATAGCCCGTCTGGCGCGCGCTGTTCTTCCCTTGCTCCCCGAACCCCTGGACCTGGCGAGTGCGCGCGATCCCTTCAGGGAGCGCGCTCACCTCGCCCGGGATGTTGTAGAGCACCCAGTGCACAAAGGTACCCATCGGCGCATCCGGATCGTCCATGATCAGGGCGAAGCTCTTCACCCCTGCGGGTGGTGAGCTCCACAGCAGCGCGGGCGATACGTTGTCCCCATCGCAGGAGAACTTACTCGGGATCGGGCCGCCCTCGGTGAAGGACGGGCTGGTTAATTGGATGGTCATCGTCGTACCTCCTGGTTGTGGGGGCGGTTGGGCTTGCGTGGCGGACACAGACGGGGGATCCGGCGACTCGAGATGATCCTTGCTGGCGAGGGACTCTGCCGAGCATGATGAAAGGACCAGCGCAGCCAATGCGAGCGCCGACAGATGAAGGTGGCGGGTGACAATGGGGGTCATCGCGCCTCCGACCGGAATCGTGTGGCGAGCATATCGCACTGCCCGCGCCGATTCAAACCGCGGGCATGCATTTCTTCAGGTCTGGTGTCATTGCACGCCCCGCTTTGTGGGGCGTGCAATAATGGAGCATCAACGACATAGTGCCCCGGCCTTCTTCGAGGCGACGGTGCTCGAAACTCTTAATTCGCCATTCCCGCGTGATCGCAGCGGGAATCTAGGTGATTGGAGGGTTGCACGGTCGGCGCCCAACTCCACGCATCCAGCTCGCGAAATCCAAGATCGCCGAGCACTGGGTCCCCGCCTCGAACACGCGGGGACGACAAGCCTTCTTGATGGCTTGCGCCGCAGCCGTTGTGTCTCCAAGATTGCCTCGTCACCTTGCCTCACGGCGCGGGGCACCGTTCCCCTGCAATGACACACAACAACTATCATCAAGAGCAGCGCTCAGTGGCGCGATGCTATCTTCGAGCTGTGACTACCAAACCACCTGGCCTTGCTCGCGCGAACGACGGGCCGATGTCAGCGCGTGATGCCCTCCACCACGCGCGCGCGGGTAAGCGTCACCAGGTCCTGCGGCACCAAGCCAACGCTCGCGCCGCGTTCGCCTGCGCTCACATAGACCTCCGCTTCGTCCATCGCCTGCGAGGCGATCACCATTTCGAAGCCGCGGTTGAGCAGTGCCAGGGGCGAGATCGCACCCACTTTGAAACCCGTGACGCGTTCGGCTTCAGCTTGCGTGGCCATGTGTAACCCGCCCTCGTCAAGCGCGCCGCGCAGCGCTTTGAGATCGAGCTCGCAATCTCCCGGGATCACCGCCAGCACCGGCCGGCCCTTGCCGGCGCGGAGCACGACCAGCGTCTTGTACACCTGATGCGGCGGCAGGCCTGCGCGCTCGGCCAATTCGGCCGCGCCCAACTTCTCTTCGGTTGGAATGTGAATCAGGCGGTGCGCGACGCGGCGCGAGTCGAGCAGACGAAGAACGTTATTGCGGAGCGGCGTGGGTGGCATCTACGTGGAGGCGCCGGGCAACTCCGCCCGGTGTGGTGCACGGACGCAGCGGAGCGCACCTAGTAGAACAAACCCCAGTCGGCGGCGGCCTCTTCGTCCATCATCGCGGGGTTCCACATCTCGGCTCCCAGCTCGACGTGCACCGGCAAGGAGAGCGCCTCCTCGGCCTTGCGACGCGTGGCATCGATCATCGCCGGAGCGTATGGGCAGAAGGGTGTGGTGAGGATCATGCGTACTTGCGCGCGATCCTCCTGGAGATCCACCTCGCGGATCAATCCGAGTTGAATGATGTTGAGCCCGATCTCCGGGTCAACGACATCCGCCCACATCTCGCGTAGCTTGGCCGCCTTCTCGGGGTACGTGGTATCCGCGGTCCAGGTCACCTTGGGCGGCTTTTCGCTCGAACCAGCATCCGGCGCTGGGGCGGTAGAGGGCGGGTTCACAGGTAGGTCGGACATAGGCACCTCGTGATCAGGCGGGGACGGCCGCAGCTGGAGCTGGTGCGGGCAGGTGCACGCTGAAGGTGCAGGCCCGGTCCCCGGTGAGGATGCACGATTGGCGGTGGACGCTCGCGGCCAGCGCCTGGGAGATGATAGCGGCGTCGATGGTGCAGACTTCGGGATGGCGCAGGCTGATGCGGTAGTACGGGCAATTGAGTTCGGTGACGCGATAATCGCCCTGTGGGTCGACCTCGGCTTGCGCCTCGAAGCCGTGCTCCGAGAGAAGCAGCAGCAGCCGGTCGACGCGCTGCTGAATGGGCAGCCCCTCGATCTGCGACGTCATCTCGGAAGCCATGGTGGTGGCCATATCGCGGAACAGCTGCTCGACGACCTCTTGCGGCAAGTGTCCTTTGATTTCGGAGAGCAGGCGGTTGGTTAGCGCCAGGTACTTGGTGGGGAACCGCTCGAGTCCGGCCTCGGTCAGGCTGTACAGCAAGCGTGGGCGACCCACCCCGCGGCGCTCAGGCATGGCGGTGACGAAGCCCTCCGCCTGAAGCACCGCCAGATGGTGGCGCACGGAAATCGGGGAGACGGCAGTGACTTCTGCCAAATCCAAGACCGAACATTGTCCCTTGCGGCGCAGATTCACCAGAATCTGGTCGCGGGTGCTGGTTTCCCTTTCGGTTTCCATTTGGCGCGTATTCTAGCACCGATTCGGCTTTCAGTCAATATTCTTTATAAATATTACAATTATTGACTAATCAGGCCATGCGTGCTATAATGCCCGACGAGTTCCGGCTGGAGAGAGCGAATTCCCAGGAGTCAGGCTAGCCGGCGGGAGAATGAGAGCAGGATGGCATCCGTCCTCGAAATCAAGAACCTGCATGTCAGCATCGGCGAGCGCTCGATCCTTAAGGGGGTCAACCTGATCGTCCCCCAGGGTGAGACGCACGCCCTGATGGGCCCCAATGGCACGGGCAAGTCGACGCTGGCCTACACTTTGATGGGCCACCCCAACTACACGGTGACGGCCGGCGAAGTGCTCTTCAAAGGTGCAAGCATTCTCGAGCTGGCGCCGGATGTGCGCGCACGCATGGGGCTGTTCCTGGCATTCCAATATCCGGTGGCCATCCCCGGCGTTTCGGTGGCCAACTTCCTGCGCGCGGCGCTCAATGCCCGCCGGCGCGCGGCGAACCCGCAAGATAAAGGCATACCCGTTCCCGAGTTCCGCAAGCTGCTCAAGGCGAAGATGGACCTCTTGGAAGTGCCGGCCGACTTTGCCGGGCGCTACCTCAACGACGGATTCTCCGGCGGTGAGAAGAAGCGCGCGGAGATCTTGCAGATGGCCGTGCTCGAACCGGAGATCGCCATCCTCGACGAAACCGACTCAGGGCTGGATATCGACGCGCTGCGCGTTGTGGCCACGGGTGTCAATGCGCTGGGCGGGCCGGCCATGGGCGTGCTGGTCATCACCCACTATCAACGAATTCTCAACTACATCAAGCCCGACGTGGTGCATGTGATGTACGGCGGGCGCATCGTGGAATCCGGCGGCGCGGACTTGGCCCTGCGCTTGGAAGAGCACGGTTACGACTGGATCAAGGAGCGGCACGCGGAATTGGCCAAGGAGGGTTAAATGGCTGGTAGCGACTCTCGCCTGCTCGAAAAGCTGGGCGAATATCGGTATGGGTTTAATGATCCCGAAGACTACGTCTACAAATCGGGCAAGGGCCTCAGCCGGGGGGTGGTGGAGGAGATCTCCTCCCAGAAGGGCGAGCCGGAATGGATGCGCGCCTACCGCCTGAAGGCGCTGGAGCACTTTCTGCAGCGGCCCACGCCCACCTGGGGCGGCAACCTGGCGGGGTTGAACTTCGACGACATCTACTATTACGTTCGCCCGTCGGAGGCCTCCAGCGGCAGCTGGGAGGATGTGCCCGACACGATCAAGAAGACGTTCGATCGGTTGGGCATCCCGGAAGCCGAGCGCAAGTTTCTGGCTGGGGTGGGCGCTCAGTACGAATCGGAGATGGTCTACCACAGCATCCAGGAACACCTCGAGAAGCAAGGGGTCATCTTCCTCTCGAGCGACGACGGGCTGAAGAAGCACCCCGAGCTCTTCAAGCAGTACTTTGGCACGGTGGTGCCGTTCAGCGATAACAAGTTCGCGGCGGTGAACAGCGCCTGCTGGTCGGGCGGTTCGTTCGTTTACGTCCCGGCGGGAGTGCACGTGGATTTGCCGCTGCAGGCCTACTTCCGCCTCAACACCCAAAGCATGGGCCAGTTCGAGCGCACCCTGATCATCGCCGAAGAGGGCTCGTACGTCCACTACGTGGAGGGCTGCACCGCGCCGATCTACACCAAGGACTCCTTCCACAGTGGGGTGATCGAGATTGTGGTCAAGAAGGGCGCACGCGTGCGCTATACGACCATTCAGAACTGGTCGACCAATGTCTACAACCTGGTGACCCAGCGCGCCGTGGTGCACGAAGGCGCGACCATGGAGTGGGTGGATGCCAACCTGGGCAGCAAGCTGACGATGAAGTACCCCTCCTGCTACCTGGTCGGGGAGGGAGCCCACGGCGAGATCCTCTCGATGGCTTTTGCCGGCGACGGCCAGCACCAGGATGCGGGCGGCAAAGTGATCCATGCTGCGCCTCACACCACCAGCAAGGTCACCTCGAAATCGATCAGCAAAGGCGGCGGGCGGGCGACTTACCGCGGGCTGCTCAAGGTCTACAAAGGCGCGGTGGGCGCCAAGTCGAACGTGGTGTGCGACGCGTTGCTCTTGGGCCCGGAAGCCCGCACCGACACCTACCCCACCATCGAGATTGACGAGGACGATGTCTCCATCGGGCACGAGGCCACCGTCAGCAAGGTGGGCGAAGAGCAGCTGTTCTACCTCACCAGCCGCGGGCTCTCGAAGGAAGAGGCCATGACCATGGTCGTCTCGGGCTTCATCGAGCCGCTGGTCAAGGAACTGCCGATGGAGTATGCCATCGAAATGAACCGGCTGATCCAGTTGCAGATGGAAGGGTCGGTCGGGTAGCTCAACCCGGCCGCGAGGCCGAAAGGACCGCGAATGCAGGAACGGGTTGTTATTCGAACCGATCGGGCGGGCCCGCGCATGCCCGCCGCGGCCAAGGATGCCGCCTATTCGGTGGCGCAGGTCGAATCCATCGCCCGCGGGCAAGGCGAGCCAGGCTGGCTGGCCGACCGCCGGCGCGAGGCGCTTCGCCTGTATCGTGAGATACCCCTGCCGGCCGCGAGCGACGAGGCTTGGCGCCGCACCGATCTGGCCGGGCTGAGGCTGGACGAGCTCGACCTCAATGCACTGGGCGTGCCGGGGCGCACCAAGCGGCCGCCGGCCGACTTGTTGAAACCGCTGCTTGGCAAGGCGCATGGCGGCCAAGTGGTGTTTGGCGATCTCGACCCGGCGGTCACGCCGCTCGCCCCCGCGCTCGCGGCCCAGGGCGTGATCTTCTTGCCGTTTTCCGAGGCCGCGCGCACGCAGGGCGACCTGGTGCAGCGATACCTCGGCCAGGTCGTGAACCCGGCCGAGGGTAAGTTTGCCGCATGGGTTGCGGCGTTGGGCGACGTGGGCGCATTTGCCTACGTGCCCAAGGGCGTTCAGGCTGAGCTGCCCCTGCACTCCGTGTGCTGGACGACACCCAGCGGGCTGCGCGGCTGGCGGCTGTTGGTGGTTGTGGATGAGGGCGCCACGTTGACCTACGTGCATGAGAACGCCTCGCCGGCGGGAAGCGAGGCCAGCCTGCGGGCGGGCGTTGTAGAACTCATCGCCCACAAGGGGTCCACGCTGCGCTTCGTCGAGTTCCAATCGTGGGGCGCCAACGTGTGGAATATCACCCACGAACGGGCGCAGGTGCACGAGGGCGCAACGCTGGAGTGGATTTTCGGCGGGACGGGCAGCCGATTGACGAAAACATTCACCACGTTGGACTTGCTCGGCAGCGGAGCGACGGGGCGCATGTCGGGGTTCTACTTTGCCGACGGCGATCAGCATCTGGATCACGATACGCAGCAGAACCACCAGGCGCCTCACACGACGAGCGACCTGCTCTTCAAGGGAGCGCTCAAAGGGCACAGCCGCTCGGTGTGGCAGGGGATGATCTTCGTGGCCCACGGAGCCGAGAAGGCCGATGGTTACCAGGCCAACCGCAATTTGATCCTCTCCAAGCACGCGCGTGCCGATTCACTGCCCGGCCTGGAGATCTTGGCCGACGATGTGCGCTGCACACACGGCGCGACGGTGGGCCAGTTGGATGAAGATGAAGTGTTCTATTTGATGACGCGCGGGGTACCGCGGCCGGAGGCCGAGCGCGTCGTGGTGGATGGATTCTTCGACACGATCATGCAACGCATTCCCTTCGAAGGTGTCCGACGCCGACTGCGCTCCGCTGTCGATGCTAAAATGGGCGCTTCGGTTCGGGGCTAGAAGGGGGAGAATGAATTCTCGTCGCGAACCTCGTGGCAAGCCGGAAGCCCCGGCCAAAACTCTCGCCCAGGCCTTCGCCATCGGTGAAACGGTGGAGGTTTTGTGCGATCACAAACGCAGCGGGCGGCGCGTGCGCGATTGGGTGGAGGGCACGATCGTCCACGCCGACGGGCGCATGACCGCGGTCCAGTTCCGCAGCGATGTCTACCTGACCGACGGCTGGATGGTCCCCGACCGCATTCTGTGGTTCACTCGCGACTCGGAGAAGATCCGCTCGGTCCGGCGCCGAGCGCGGGCCCGCCTGGCACGCCCCGCCGGCAAGCGCCGCAACTGAGCGGCGCCCGATCCCGCCCAAGGAACTCATGACCCCGGATACTCGCCCCCCCACACTGGATGTTGCCCGGTTGCGCGAGCAGTTCCCCGTGCTCGCGCGTGAGATGAAACCCGGCGTGCCGCTGGTGTATCTCGATTCGACGGCCACCTCGCAAAAACCGCTGGCGGTGATCGAGGCCATGGACGTTTTCTACCGCCTGCACAATGCCAACATTCACCGCGGCGTGTATCAACTGGCGGAAGAGGCCACGGCCCAGTTCGAGGCGGCCCGTGCGCGCGTGGCCGCCTTCATCGGCGCGGCGGAGCCGGCCGAAATCATCTTCACCCGCAACACGACCGAGTCGATCAACCTGGTGATGCGCACCTGGGCCCAGGCCAACCTGGCGGCGGGCGACCTGATCGTGCTGACCGAGATGGAGCACCATTCGAATATCGTGCCGTGGCAGATGCTGGCGGCCGAGAAGGGCCTGAAGCTGGAATTCGTGCCGGTGAGCGACGACGGGCTGCTGGTTCTGCCCGTGTATGAGAAGCTGCTCGAGCGCCGGCCGAAGCTGGTGGCCGTGGGGCATATGTCGAATGTGCTCGGCACGATCAACCCGGTGGCCGAGATGAGCCGCCAGGCGCACGCCGCCGGTGCGGTGGTGCTGGTGGATGGGGCACAGTCGGTGCCCCATATGAAAGTGAACGTGCGCGAACTGGGGGCCGACTTTCTGGCGTTCTCCTCGCACAAGATGTGCGGCCCGACCGGCATCGGCATCCTGTACGGCCGGCGAGAACTTCTCGAAAAGATGCCGCCCTTCCTGGGCGGCGGCGACATGATCCGCCGGGTGCGGCTGCACGAATTCACCACCAACGAGCCGCCCCACAAGTTCGAGGCCGGCACGCCGGCCATTGCCGAGGCCATCGGGCTGGGGGCAGCGATTGAGTTCCTCGAGGCGGCCGGCATGGATGCGATCCACGCCCACGAACAGGACCTCATCGCCTACACCCTCGACCGCCTGAGCGAGGTGCCGGGCGTGCGCGTGTACGGCCCCGCGCCGGCGGTGCGCGGCGGGGTGGCTTCATTCGTGATGCAGGCGGCCCACCCGCACGACGTCGCGCAGATCCTAGATGCGGATGGCGTGGCCGTGCGTGCCGGGCATCACTGCGCCATGCCGCTGCACGAGCGCTACGGGCTCATGGCCACCACTCGCGCGTCGTTTTACCTGTACAACACGCGCGAAGAGGTGGACCGGCTGGTGGCCGCCGTACAGAAGGTCAACGACATCTTCGCCTAAGGCGAGCACGCGGGAAACGTATGGACGACCTGTACCGAGAACAGATCATCGATCACTACAAGAACCCCCGCATGAAGGGGACCCTCGACCCGCACGACATATCGTACGAGGACGACAACCCGTTGTGCGGCGACCGCCTGCGTATCGACGTGCGCTTGGGGGCGGACGGCCGTGTTACGGAGGCCGCCTTCTCCGGCCAGGGCTGCGCCATCTCGATGGCTTCGGCGGATCTCTTGACCGAATCGATTATCGGCAAGTCACTCGAGGAAATGCGCGCGATCGGCAAGGACGACATCCTGGAGATGCTCGGGATCGAGCTCTCGCCGGTGCGCCTGAAGTGTGCGCTGCTCTCGCTCAAGGTGCTCAAAGCCGGAGCCTACGGCCTGGCTGAAGTGCACGACCTCGACTAGCATCGCATCCCATCCCGCCCATCATCGAAGGCCACCCGGCATGTTCAACTACCTCAAACTGCAAGACGATCAGGTTCAATACGTCTCCGTCGGCCCGCTAGCGAATTTCGCCAATGGCTCGCGCTGGCTGTTTGAGATCGACGGCCAGCCGATTGCCCTCCTGCGCATCGGCAGCGAGTGGTACGCCATCGCCGACTTGTGCACGCACGACCAGGGACCTCTGGGGGAGGGCGAACTGGAGGGATTCGAGATCGAATGCCCGCGCCACGGTGCGCGCTTCGATGTGCGCACCGGCAAAGCACTGTTGCTTCCGGCGGTGGTCGACATCCCTGCCTACCCCGTGCGCGAGCACGAGGGCGAGCTGCAGATCGGGCTGCCCGCGCGCTGACGGGGAGCAACGCAGCAGCGACCGTTTGAGAGAGTATGCCGCGTGGCTGAGGCTGCGCGGCATATGATTTAATTTCTCGCTGTGGCAGCGAGCGGGCGAGGCATTACATCATGTGTGATGAGCGTGTGACGCGTGTCATCCTTCGTGAAGAGGCGAACGTGGTAAAATCACGCGATTCTTCCCTGGAATAGAGCCATCATTGAGGCACAAAGGAGCATTGGCATGGCCAAAGCGACGAGAAAGAAATCGGTAGCGAAGCGTGCGCCGTCGAAGGCGTCCGCGAAGAAGTGGGTTTATCTGTTCAGTGAAGTGACGGCGGCCGAGCGCTACGCCAAAAGCTGGGACGGCGTGCGCGGACTCATGGGCGGCAAGGGCGCGAATCTCGCGGAGATGACGCGCGTGGGGCTGCCGGTACCGCCCGGCTTCACGGTGACTACCGAAGCCTGCAATGCGTACCTGGCCAAGGGCGGGAAGTTCCCGGCGGGCATGTGGGAGCAGGAGCTGGCGGCGCTGAGGCGCATTGAGAAGGAGACCGGCAAGAAGTTCGGCGACGCCAAGAACCCTCTGCTGGTCTCGTGCCGCTCGGGGGCCAAGTTCTCGATGCCGGGCATGATGGACACGGTGCTCAACATCGGCCTCAACGACGAGACCGCGGCCGGGATGATCGGGCTCACGCGCGACGCGCGCTTTGTCTACGACGCCTATCGCCGCCTGGTGCAAATGTTCGGCTCGGTGGTGCTGGGTGTGGCCGACGAACCGTTTGAAGAAGTGTTGGCCGGCTACCGCGCCAAGCGCGGGGTCTCGAACGATGCCGACCTCAAGCCGGAGGACCTGAAAGCCATCACCGGCGAATTCAAGGCCATCGTGCGCAAGGAAGCCGGGCGGGACTTCCCGGGGGATGCGATCGAGCAGCTCAAACTCGCGACCGAGGCGGTCTTCCGCTCGTGGAACGGCAAACGCGCCATTGACTACCGTAACGCGGCCAAGATCGCGCACGACCTGGGCACGGCGGTCAACATCGTGACCATGGTCTTCGGCAACATGGGCAACACCTCCGGCACGGGCGTGGTCACGACGCGCAACGTCTCCGACGGCACCAACGAGATCGAGGGCGACTACCTGACCAACGCTCAGGGCGAGGACGTGGTGGCCGGGATTCGCGCCACCAAGCCGATTGGGGCCCTGGCGCAGGAGATGCCCAAGGTTTACGCCGAGTTCGCGCGCATCTGCAAGCGCCTCGAGCGCCACTACCGCGAGACGCAGGACATCGAATTCACCGTCGAACGCGGCAAGCTGTGGATCCTGCAGACGCGGGATGCCAAGCGCACGGCGCAGGCCGCCATCCGTATTGCGGTGGAGATGGTCGACGAGAAGCTGATCAAGAAAAGCGAAGCGGTGAAGCGCGTAAAGCCCGAGCATGTGGACTTCTTCCTGCACCCGCAGTTCGACCCGGCCGAGAAGAAACTGGCCGCGGGGCGGGGCGATCGCATCGCCTCTGGGTTGAACGTCTCGCCCGGCGCGGCCGTCGGCCAGATCACCTTCGACGCGGATATGGCCGAGCGCTGGACCAAAGAAGAGAAGAAGGACGTCATCATGGTGCGGCCGGAAACCAAGCCGGATGACGTGCACGGGATGCTGGCAGCCAAGGGCATCCTCACCAGCCGCGGCGGGCGCACCAGCCACGCGGCGCTGGTAGCGCGCCAGTTTGGCAAGCCGGCCGTGGTCGGCGCCTCGGCCATCGATGTGGATGTGGACAAGCGGCGCTTCACCGTGGGCGGGCGGGTCTTCAAGGAAGGCGACTACGTCTCGATCGACGGCACGACCGGTGAGGTCTTCGCCGGCAAGATCGCGACCATCCTGCCGGATTTCACGGACCCCTACCTGATCAAGCTGCTTTCGTGGGCGGATGAGATCCGCCGCCTGGGCGTGTGGGCCAATGCCGATTACCCGCGGGATGCCGCGCGCGCGCGCAGCTACGGCGCCGAGGGCATCGGGCTGTGCCGCACCGAGCACATGTTCTTCGAGACCGAGCGCCTGCCGATCGTGCAGCGCATGATCCTGGCCAAAACGACCGCCGACCGCCAGGAAGCGCTCGACAAACTACTGCCCTTCCAGCGCTCCGATTTCGACGGACTGTTCCGCGCGATGGACGGGCTGCCGGTCACCATCCGGCTGATCGACCCGCCGCTGCACGAGTTCCTGCCCTCCCACTCGACGCTGCTCATTGAAGTGACCGAGCTGCGCGTGCGCGGCAACAACGCGGCGCTCCTGGCAGAGAAGGAACGCATGCTGGCGGCGGTCGAGTCGATGCATGAAGCCAACCCGATGCTTGGCCTACGCGGCGTGCGCCTGGGCATCCACATCCCCGAGCTCACCCGCATGCAGGTGCGCGCCATCTTCGAGGCCGCCTGCACCTGCGCCAAGGAGGGCGTCGAGGTCCACCCGAAGATCATGATCCCGCTCACGGCACACGTCAATGAGCTGCGGCTGCAGCAGACCGAGCTCGAGGCGGAGGCCAAGCAGGTGATGGCCGAGAAGGGGATCAAGGTCGATTACCAGTTCGGCACGATGATCGAGATCCCGCGCGCGGCGCTCACCGCGGATCAGATCGCCGAATACGCCCAGTTCTTCTCGTTCGGCACCAACGATCTCACCCAAACCACCTACGGCATCTCGCGCGACGATGCGGAAACCGGGTTCCTGATGGAGTACTTGGAGAAGGGCATTCTGCCGGAAAACCCGTTTGCCTCGATCGATCCGGACGGCGTAGGCAAGCTGATGGAGATGGCCGTGCGCCTGGGGCGCGCGACTCGACCATCGCTCGAGGTGGGCATCTGCGGCGAACACGGCGGCGACCCGAGGTCGATCGCCTTGTGCCACAAGCTCGGCCTGGACTACGTGTCGTGCTCGCCCTTCCGCGTGCCGATTGCGCGCCTGGCGGCGGCGCATGCCGCGCTGGGCGATAAGAAGTAAGCCAGCCCAGAGGAAGCAAGGGCCCCGACCGAAGGTCGGGGCCTTTTGATTCCCAAGGCGTGCGTTCGTTCCGCCTTACCAGCCGCTCAAGAAATCGGTCCACTCCTGGTTCAGGTCGAGGTGGCGGCCGAACAGATAGCGAGCCGTGGCCGGTGGCTCACGCGGGATGCGCTGCAGGTGCATGTGAGCCTCGTCGGCCGTGCGGCCCCCCTTGCGCCGGTTGCACGGCGGGCAGGCCGCCACCAGGTTGGCCCAGGTATGGTTGCCGCCCTTGTGGCGCGGCATGACGTGGTCGATGGTGAGGTGCGGTGTCTGCCGCCCGCAGTACTGGCAGGTGAACTCATCGCGGCGGAAGACCTCGCGCTTGGAGAGGCGCACCCGCGGGTGGGGGCGGCGAATCATCTTTTGCAGTTGGATGACCGAGGGGCGAGGGTACGAGAGGCGAACGGTATGCACGTAGCCGCGGCCATTGGCCACCAGGCGTGCCTTGCCGCCGACGATCAGGTTGAGCGCCCGGCGTGTTTCGCACACGTGCAGCGGTTCGAAATTGGCATTGAGCACCAGCACCAGCCCGTTCACACCCGCCTCCGGTATTTCGCGCGAGTATAGCACCATGCCCGCCTGTGCCACAAGCCCGCGGCGTCCGGCTGCCCGGCCAAATGAAAGCGCACCGAGCGGAGCCCGGCGCGCTTGATTGAGCTCGGGGCCTAGGCCATGCGTTTGCGCACCTGGGCGCTGAGGAAATCGAGAGCCCAGACGACGACGATGATGGCGAGGATGGCCGTGCTGGCCTTGTGATATTCGAACGAGTTGAAGCGCTGTGAGAGGTAGTAGCCGATGCCGCCGCCCCCGACGAAGCCGATAATAGTCGAAAGGCGCACGTTGATATCCCAATGGTAGATGATGTACGAAAGGAAATCCGGAATGATCTGCGGCACTACGCCGTACATCACCACTTGCGAGCGGCGAGCGCCGCTGGCGGTGATGGCTTCAATCGGCCCGGGATCGATGCTTTCCACCGCCTCCGAGAACATCTTGCCCAGCGAGGCGGCGGTAGTGATGACCAGCCCGAGCACGCCGGCAAAGGGGGTCCCGTAGCCGACGATGAGGGCGAAGATGGTGGCGATGACCAGCGGCTCGAATGAACGCGTGATGTTGAGCAGCGAGCGCACCAGGTAGTAGACCACGCTTCCCAATCGGCTGGTGCGAGTGATGTTGCTGGCCGCCAGGAACGAGAGCGGCGCGGCGATGATCGTGCCCAACGTGGTCGACAGCAACGCCATGAAGATCGTGACCATGATGGCGTTGAGCACGTCGCGCATCGCCTGGGAAACGTGGATGCGGGTGAGGGGGACCGACACCTCGGCTTGCAGGCGGGCCGGCACGCCGTCCTTGGTCGCTGCTATCGGGCGCACCTCGATCTCCGCGCTGAAGGCGCCTTCCCCATCGACCGGGTACTGCTCGATCGGTAGTGTCCCGCCACCAGGCAGGAGCCATCGCATAACGACGGTGCTGCCCGGCCCCAGGTCGCTGCCGCTAACCTGGAAGGTCTCGCGCGGCTCGGCGCAGGCAGGCTCCACCCGCAGACGGACGGGTGTGGGTGGAGCCTCAACCTCGGCGCTGCCACACGGGATGGGGAAGGGGATTTCGATCAGCGAGATTTCGGCTTCGCGTTCGATGATGTCGGGGTGCAGGAAGTCGCCAATGATCTGCTTGGCCTTGGGCGCGGCCACGATCAGCTTGAGGAAATCGGGTTGGGTAACGCGCCAGCTCAAGCTGTACGCGGCGGCGAGCAGCACAAGCAGGACGATCCATTTCGTCGCCCGCCACAAGGTGGGAGGAGTGCGCGGTTTCATGCTAGCCCAGCCGTTCGCGCACGCGCGCGCTGAAAGTATCGAGGGTGAGGACGACCACGGCAATGGCGATGAAGCACGAGCTGACGGCCCGGTAGTCGTTAAGCACCAGCCACTGCCACAGGAAATAGCCGATGCCCCCGCCGCCCACGAACCCGATGATGGTTGACATGCGCACGTTGATATCCCAGCGGTAGATAGTGAGTGCGGTGAAGAGCGGAACGATCTGCGGGATCACGGCGTAGCGCACGACTTGCAGCCAGGTGGCTCCCGTCGCGCGGACGGCCTCGATCGGCCCGGGATCGATGCCTTCCACCACTTCGGAATAGAGTTTGGCCAGCGCCGCCACGGTATGCACGGTGAGCGCGAGCATGCCGGCGAACGGCCCCAGGCCGACGATCACCACGAAGATGATCGCCATGATAAGAGCTTCGATTGAACGCAAGATATTGAGTATCGTGCGGATGACGAGGTAAATGATGAAGGTGACGGCGTGTCCCGACATCAGGTTGCGCGCGGCCGGGAAACTGAGCGGCAGGGCGAGTACTGCGCCCAGGGTCGTCGTCAACAGGGCCAAAGCCAACGTTTCGTAGATGCCCTGCAGAATGTAACCGCCATTGCGGGAGATCTCGATGCCGCCGATCTTCCGCTCCTGTTCGACATAGACCCGGTGCTTGAGCGGGAGGGTCGGATCCGGCATCGCATCCTGTGCGCTGGGGGGCACACGGATGAGCGCGGTAATCTTGCCGGCCCCGTCGCTGGTGACGAGCATCATGGCATTGTTTTGGCCGCCGACGAGTTTGATGTCGCCGATGGGGGTCGACCAAAACACTTGAGTGGGTTCGTTGGGCCAAAGGCCTTCGACGGTGACGATCAGTGCCTCGTTGAGCGAGGCGCAATCCGGTGAAACGCGCACGGTGACGGACTCGACGGCGTGCTCGGCCCGCGGCGGGGTAGAAGAACACGGGACTTCGACCTCCACCCAGCCCTGGCGCACTTCGGTGCGCAATCTGAAAAAGTCCGGCTCGAGCATCGGGCGGAAAACGGATCGTGCCCGCTCGGAGTTTTCGATGAAGGCCCGCGGGTTGATCTCGGTGGCCTGCCAGCCGATGCCGTAGGCCATGCCCAGCCACAGCAGCGCCGCCACCCATATCGGCGCCCCGCGCGGCAGGCGCAGGCAATCGTAGACGTTCCATACCCACAGAGCGGCGGGGATGGCCAACCAGGCTGGCTTGCCATACCACAGCGTCGCGCCCAGGGCCGTGGCCGTCGCCAAGAAGACGCCCAGCGCGCGCGGCCAATCGCCGAGCCAGCCTTGCCCCAGGCCGGGGATGATTACGGAAAGAATGACGGCCACCGGGCGCGATCGCCCGGCTGGCGGGGTCGGCTTCATGCCGCCTCCAGCGAGGCGGCCCTCACTTCTTGAGCCTCTTCGCCGTAGACCTCTTTGAAGCGCTTGCGGTCGATCTCCTGGGGCAACCCCTCGAAGACCTTGACCCCGTCCTTGAGCCCGATGACGCGCGTGGCATAGCGGTGGACCAGATCGAGGAAGTGCAGACTGCAGATGACGGTGATGCCGTCCTTCTTGTTGAGTTGTTCGAGATACTGCAGGATGCTGTGAGCCAGCACCGGGTCGAGGCTGGCGATCGGTTCGTCCGCCAGGAGCAGGCGCGGCTCCTGCATCAAGGCACGCGCCACGCCCACTCGCTGCTGCTGCCCGCCGGAAAGTGCATCCGCGCGTGCATCGGCCTTGTCGGCGATGCCCACCCGCTCGAGGGCGCGCATGGCACGCTCGCGTTCCGTGGGAGGCCACAGGCCGATGAGCGAGAGCCACGGGTTGGCGTAACCCAGCCTCCCGCTGAGCACGTTGGTGAGAACGCTCGAGCGGCGGACCAAGTTGAACTGCTGAAAGACCATGCCGATCTGGCGGCGGATCGTGCGCAGTTCAGCCGGCGCGGCAGCCGTAACGTCTTGGCCGTCCCACAGAACGCGCCCGGACGTGGGTTCGATCAGGCGGTTTATGCAGCGCAAGAGCGTGGACTTGCCGGATCCCGAGAGGCCGATGACCACCAGGAATTCGCCGTCGGCGACATTGAAACTGATATCTTTCAGCGCCACTGTGCCGCTCGGGTAGACCTTGGTCAGGTTTTGGATTTGGAGCACGGGGCACTCTCCCGGGGCGTAGGCGGGATGAGAAGAGAGGGGGAGGAACTCCCCCTCTCTTCGGTGGGACAGGTTTACTTGAAGAGCGTCGCGACGTCGAGGCCGGAGGCTTCGAGGTAGACGCGGAACTCATCGTAGAAGGTGTCGTCGTGCGCGACGAGCCCGTCGATTTGGTAGACGGTCTTGAGAGCCGCCTTGCCTTCTTCGGTCCCGGCGATCGTCAGCAGTGCCTCGACGATCTTGGCGCGCACATCATCGGGTACATCGGGCGCGAACGAGACGGTGTCGTTGGGGATGAAGGGTTCGCTCTTGTAGAGCACCATCACCTTGTCCATGACATCCGGCAGGTCCTTCTGGATGGCGGACGAGGTGCGGGCGTCGATGAAGACGGCACCGAAATCGCAAATGCCCTTGGCGTAGACGGCGCGCACGACGGCCGGGTGGCCGCCGACGAAGGCCGCAGCACTTCCGGACTTGATCGGCACTTCGTACTTCTTGAAGAAGCCGACGGGGAGCACGTAGCCCGAGGACGAAAGCGGGTCGGTCCAGCACGGCTTCTTGTCCTTGAGCTGCGCCAGGGCCGTGGCTGCATCGTCACTGGCCGTGAAGGCGCTGTCGACGTGGGAGATGATCTCGAAGCCATAGTGATCCGAACCGTTGCGGATGGTCACCAGGCTGACATCGGCATAGCCCTTCTGCGAGGCCACAGCGTACGAGAAGGTGGCCAGCCAGCCAATCTGCGCATTGCCCGACCCCATGGCCTCGACCAGGGCGCTATAGGAGGTGGCCTGGAAGACCTTGATCTGGTAGCCGGTGAGATCGGTGATCTGCTTGGCGATGGCTTCACCGCCGGTGAGAATCTCTTGCGCTGTGCCGGACGGCACGAAGCCCATGATGAGCGGGTTATCGGCGGTGCCCAGCGGCGGCGGCGGGACGGGGGTGGCCGTCGGTACAGGCGGCGTGGTCGGCTCCGGTGGAGCTGTGGTGACTTCGGGAGCGGGGGTGGGGGTCGCGCATGCAGCCAGCAGCGTTGCGACCACCGTGAAAGTGACGAGCGCCAAAATCAACTTTTTGCCCATCCGTGTCTCCTTTTCTTCTCCTCATACGGTCTTATGCGATCGTTCCCGGACAAGATAAAGACAGGGCAATGCTCAGGGGTCGAAAACCCTTTGGCGATCACCTCCTTTCAGGATTCGGTGCGGAATGAGACGGGCACATCATACTCTACAAGGGCCATGGTTGCAACTGTGTGCGGACGGGACTTATACTACCGTGCAGGTCGGGCCGACGGAGCAGACAGCGGATGCAGCACTTCCTAGAGAATCCCCAGGTCCATTTCGCGATCGAGGCCTCCGGCGGACGGTGGAGCCTGGCCTTGCGGCAGGCGGCCGCACCACTTATTGACAGCGCAGAGTGGGGTGCCGCATTCACATTGCAGAGACGGCCTCGGTACGCGCACGCAGGCCGGCGCACGGCTCAGGTCAAGGCCGTGCGCATGCCGGGCCCGGCGGGCGAGACGCTTGAGGGACTGCGCGTCGAGGCGGCGCTGGACGAAAGCGGAGTCGCATTGCGAGGCGAGTTCGCACTCCACGCGGCGCATCCGGCATGCCTCGTCCGCCTGACGCTGGTTAACAACTCCCCGCGCATGATCCAATGTGATCGCTTCCTGATCGGGCGCGTCGGCCCGGCTGCCATGATGCCTGCGAAGAGTCTGCGTCCCTTCGACGTCTTCCGGGCCCCCGTGCGCGCGGTGGCCCCCGGGGCCCTGCGCCTCGACCCCGACCCGGGCCCGATGCGCTGTTACGTGAACGGATGGCAGAGTTGGAGTTTTGCCGGCGCGCTCGACGAGGGGGATCGGCAACCCGGGCCGCGCCTGGGGCCGGTCACTATGCCGATGCACGCCGGCGCGGCGGCGCCCTGGCCGACGGACAGAGGTCACTTCCGCTCCGACATGTTCTCGGTGCTGCGCAGCCCGGCGACGGGCAACGCACTGATCTTCGGTTTTCTCTCACAGCGCGAGCAGTTCGGTTCCGTGGAGGCATGGCTCGATCGGCTCTCGCCCAGCGTGATGATGACCGCGGAACTCGATGGGGTCTTGCTGAACCCGGGCGAAGAGATTGCGAGCGATTGGACGTACATTGGGTTGCAGCAAGCCGCGGGCGATGAGGTTTTCGAAGGCTACCTGGACATGGTGGCGCGCGAGAACCACGCGCGCACCACGCGTGAGCCGCCGTTCGGCTGGTGTTCGTGGTACCACTACTTCACCCGCGTGACTGACGAGGATCTGCAGAGGAACGTAGCCGCGGCGGCACGTCTGAGCGATCAACTGCCGGTAAAGCTGATCCAGCTCGACGATGGGTTCGAAGCCGACGTCGGGGATTGGCACGAGCGCAATGCCAAGTTCCCGCGCGATATGCGCACGGTGGCCAAGGGCATTCGCGCGCAAGGATTCATTCCAGGACTATGGCTTGCGCCGCTGATCGCAAAACCTAGTGCGCGCATCGTCCGCAGCCAGCCGGGCTGGTGGTTGCGCGGCCGCTGGGGCCGGCCGGCGAGTGCCGGGCTGGTCTGGTTCAAGTGGGGGCGGGGGCTCGACACCACGCAGCCGGAGGCTCTCGAGCACGCGGCCGGCCTCATCCGCACGGCGGCGCATGAATGGGGCTTCCCGTATCTCAAGCTCGATTTTCTCTATGCCTCAGCTCTGGACGCACGCCGGGCCGACCGAACGGTAACCCGCGCCCAGGCGCTGCGCCGCGCGCTGGAAGCCATGCGCGCGGCAGCCGGAGAAGAAACGTTCCTGCTCGGCTGCGGCTGCCCGCTGGGCTCGGGCATCGGCATCTTCGATGCGATGCGCATCGGGACCGACGTCGACTTCCGCTGGCACCCGACCCTTCGCCCGATCTCGGCCTGGATCCGGAGTGATCCGACCTTCCCCTCGGCGCGCAATTCAATTCGCAACACCCTCACCCGGGCCATGCTGCACCGCCGCTGGTGGTGGAACGACCCAGATTGCCTCCTGGCGCGCGACACGCACACGCGGCTCAACCTCGACGAGCGACGCAGCCTGGCCACGGCCATCGCCCTCTCCGGCGGCGCGCTGCTGGTCTCCGATGACTTGACTGAGCTCTCGCAGGAAAGCCTGCGCCTGGTTCAGGCGCTCGTGCCGGGCAACCCGCGCGCCGCGCGAGTCATCGGGTGGGATATGGACCGCGAACCTCACACGGCCGTCCTCGCATGCCATGGCGCGTTGGGCGAATGGCATGTGGTCGCCCGCTTCAATTGGGGTGAGTCAGCCATCCGTGCGAGTCTCGACTTGCGCGCGCTCGGGTTGCCGGATTACGCCGAGGCCTTTTCCTTCTGGGACGAACGGCACATTCCGCCACACGCGGGCACCCTCGCGCTGGGATCGATACCGGCTCACGGCGTGTGCCTGGTCGCGGTGCGCCCGGCGAGCGATGCACCCGCCCTCGTGGGCAGCACGCTGCACTTCACACAAGGCATCGAGATCTCGAGTTGGCGGGTCGCGACGCATGAAATGGCGCTCGCGCTGCAGCTTGGGCGCACAGGGTCGGGCAGTCTCATTCTGCGATTGCCGGCCCCGCCGCGCTCCGCGATCTTCAATGGCCTCCCCGTTGCGTGCCAGCCAAGCGGGGACGGCCTGTATCGATTGAATGTGACCATCCCTAAAGAGGGTCGCCTCGAGGTGACGTGGTGAGCTTCGCGAACGGACTTGCCTTGCGCCGAAGGACAAACAATGACTGATGCGGGCCCGCTCCCGCCCGATCCTCTTCGGGACTTCTTCTTCCCGCGAGGCATCGTTGTGATCGGCGTCTCACGCGATCCGACGCGCCTTGGGTATGGACTTGCACGAAACATCGTGCGCAAGTCACCCGCACCGGTCTACCTTGTCCATCCGGAGGGCGGGGAATGGGAGGGGCGCACGCTACACCGGGCGGTAAGCGCGGTGCCACGCCCGGTGGACCTGGCCATAATCCTTCTGCCGGCGGCCAAAGTTGCGGACGCGCTGCGCGAGAGTGCGCAGGCCGGTGTGCGGGCCGTGATCGTCGAATCCGGCGGTTTTCGCGAAAGCGGTGAAGTAGGCGAGCGGCTCGAGGCGGAACTCAAGGCACTGGGGCGTGAATGCGGTGTACGCCTGATCGGCCCCAATTGCATCGGCGTCGTTGATACGCATCTGCCGCTCGATACGACCTTTCTGCCCCCACGCGACGACATGGCCGGGACGATCGCTTTCGTTTCGCATTCGGGCGCAACCTGCTCGGCCATGCTCGACCGCGCATTGCTCGAAGGGTGGGGCTTCTCGCGCGTGATCAGTTTGGGCAACCAGGCCGACGTGGGCGAGGCCGAAGCGCTGCTCTCGCTCGCCCATGACCCGCATTCGCGAGCCATCGCCCTCTACCTGGAGGGCATTCAAGACGGCGAGCGCTTCCTCGCGGCGGCACACGCCGTGGCGCAGGTCAAACCCATCGTGGCGCTCAAGGTGGGCCGGTCGGCCGAGGGGCAACGCGCGGCTCGATCGCATACCGGCGCGCTCGCCTCGAGCGATCGTGCAGTGGAGGCAGCCTTCGCCCAATGCGGGATTCTGCGCGCACACACGGTGGAGGAAATGATCGCACTGGCGCGTGGGCTGGCCCACCTGAAACCATCCGCCGGGCCGCGCGTGGCGATTCTGACCAACGCCGGTGGACCGGGCGTCATGGCGGCCGACCTGCTGCGGGAGAGTTGCCTTGAGCTGGCGGAGATCTCAGCCGCCACGCGAACCCAACTCGCCGACCGGCTGCCGCCGGCGGCGGCGATCGATAACCCGATCGACATGTTGGCCTCGGCCGGCGCGGCCGAGCACGCCGAGTGCGCGCTCCTGCTGCTCGGAGAGGCCGCAGCGGACGCATTGATCGTAACCATCGTCCCGCCGCCAATGCATGACGTGGTCGCTGTCGCCGATGCACTCGCAGCCGTCTTGCACACGGCCGCCAAACCGTCGGCCGTATGCATCATGGGCGGAGCCTCGGCCGCGGCAGCTCGCGCGCGGCTGCGCGAGGCGGGCGTGATGGAATGCGGATACCCCTCGCAGGCCGTGCTCGCCATCTCCGCGGCTTGGCGCCGCGCATCGATTCAATTGCCGCGAGGGGAACCACTCGCAGCGCAGTTGAGTACCGCCAACGGGCTTGCCCAAGAGAAGCTCACCCATTCGTCAACGGAGAAGCCGGAGGCGATTGCGGCGATCGAGCTGGCGCAAGCGATCGGCCTGCGCTGCCCGGCATGGCGATTCGCCGTCGATGAAGCCCAGGCAGCCGAGGCAGCCGCGAAGGTGGGTTGGCCCGTAGCGCTGAAGGCCGTGGCCCGACAACTGACGCACAAGTCCGGGGCCGGCGGCGTCGCATTGGGTTTGGCCAATGAGGGCGAAGTGCGCGAGGCCTATCGGCACATGCGGCACGAGGTCGAGGCCCACGCGGGTAAGGGATCGTGGCAGGGCGCGCTGGTTCAGGCGATGGCGCCAGCGGGTCAAGAAGTGATTGTGGGTGCCGTGCGCGATCCCCAGTTTGGCCCGCTGCTCATGTTCGGCAGCGGCGGCAAGGAGGTCGAAGGAATGGGGGACGTGGCCTTTGCACTTGCGCCTGTGACTCTGGCGGAGGCACAGGCGATGCTCTCGCGGACCTGGGCCGGCCGCCGGCTGGCGGGGGTGCGCGGCGCTCGCGCGGCACACTTGGAGGCCGTTCTTGATGCGCTGGCCGCCATCGAAGGGCTCATGCGAGCGCACCCAGAGCTGCTTGAGTTCGAGGTCAACCCGTTGATCGTGACCCCAGATGACTCGTGGGCGGTGGATGTGCGCCTCAGCCTCGCTCCGACCTCTGGGCAGCGCGCCCTAGCGTCATCCTCGCCCACCTAAACCCCTTTCACCTTCGCCCTCAACCACTCCAACCGCGCCTCAGCCAGCCCCTTCATGCGCGAGAGCGCGAACAACGCGCCCGGCCCTTCGACGCTGAGCGAGGCCGACACGTTGCCATACAGGACGGCTTGGAGCGGGTCGTAGGTGAGGTGCCAGCCGGCCAAGAAGCCGCCCGCGAATGCCCCCTCCGCGCCCACCGGGTTGCGCCGCTCCGCCGGGTAGGCGGGGATGGCCAGGGGCGAAGAATCTCCAACGTGGTATATGACTTGGCCGCCCGACTCTTCCATCACAACCACCAGTGGGCAGCCGTAACCCCCCAAGCGGCGCGCTATCTCTCCCAAGTCGCGTGTTGATTCGCGGTATAGCCCGCGCGCCATTCGTTCATTGAGCAATAAGAGGTTGATGCCTTGGAGCAGGGGGGGCAGCAGGTAGAGCGAGGTGGGCTGGAGGTAGCGCGGCGAGGGAGAGAGTGCAATTGTCGTCGTGCCCCCACTGTGCAGCGACGCGGGTAATGTCTGGTGAGTGACGATGTGGGCCGGGGCCAAGTAGGCCGCGCGCGCCTGCCGGTGGGCACTCGCAAGGTCATCGGGCCGGATCGCGAGCGGCGTGAATCTGTCGCGCACGCCTTCATCTTGGCCCGGAGAGGTGAACGAGAGCAGTTCTTTTGGAATGGCCACACCGCGGCGCACACACGCCAGGCGCGGTTCGAGTTCGTTGACTTCCCCGTCGCTGCGGTATTCGTAGAAGGCCTGGCTCGCTGGAGCTCCAGGTACGACGTGCACCGCTTCGCATGAGATGCCATGCGATTGAAGCTGCTCGAGCCAGCTCTGAGGAAAATCCTCGCCGACCCGGCTGACGAGGGCCAGCGGGTCTGAGCCCCACACGCGTGCGCCCACGGCAGCGTACATCGCATTGCCCCCGGGCTGCGCGAAGTAAAGGTCCTTCTGCGGGCCGATGACATAATCCTGGTGAAGCGGCCCGATGAAAACCATGTGCGGCGACTGGTGGCTCATCCACGCGTCTCATGCAATCGTGCGACTTGCGGTTGCGCGCAAACTCAGTATATAATGCGCCCCACGTGCACGCCCATGTGTCAGCGGTGAATGGGCGGCACCACCCTCACTCAAACATGCGACCATGAGCTCTGCTAAGATACTCCTCATTGAGAGCGACCGAACAACCGTGCCCTCGCACGGTTCTGCGCTCTTGAAGAAGGGCTTTGCGCTCATGGTCGAGAACGCCCCGCGCAAGGCGATTGAGCGCGCCAAATCCACGATGCCGGACGTGGTCGTGCTGGATGCCATCTCTTTGCGCACGAGCGGGGTAAGGCTGGCGCGGACACTCCATGCCAAGCTCGACGGTTGTCCGCTTGTACTCATCACGCGCGCCGAAATCGATGACCCCTCCCAGGCCGGCGCCAGCATTGTCCTCACGCCGCCCTTCACCCCACGCAAATTGCTGAATGCCGTCCAGCGGCTGTTACCGGGCGACGAAAACAGCTGGCAGCAGGTGGGCCCGATCAAACTCAATCTGATGCAGCGCAAGGTGGCCTGCGCCGGTCGCGAAGCGCGCGTGACGCCCAAGCAGGCGCGTCTGCTGGATGTCTTCATCCATCACCCGGGGCAGTTGCTCACGCGCAAGTTCCTGCTCAAGGCTGTGTGGGATACGGACTACACGGGCGACACGCGCACGCTGGACGTGCACATCTCATGGCTGCGCCAGACGATCGAAGCCGACCCCGAGCATCCGCGCTACCTCAAGACCATCCGCGGGATGGGCTACCGCCTCGACGTTCCAGAGACCGGCCGCAAAGCCTAACTCTTCCTTAAACCTCAATTGGGAATTCCGCCTCGGCCGTCCCGCCCGAGGCACACACTGCGCGCACTTTGGCGCGATGGGTGCCGCGTTGTGGGTAGCGGTGACTGAGGCTGAGAGGGGCCAAGCCGCGGCGCCACGGGCGTGCGGCCTGGGACGTGCTGCGGAAGACAGGGGGCTGATAGTCGAAATCGACTTCCCAGTAGTCGAGCGAAATCGGGAACCCTTGCGGCTCACACGGGCTCATGGCTTCGAGCTGCAGGCGAACCTCCGACCCGTCCACCTCGCTGCGCACTTGCAGCGAGCCAACCGATAGCCGAGGAGCGGAGTCGGCCGAGGCGCCCGCCTCTTGGCTGAGCGCCTCTTCGACCGCGAAGCCTTGGCTGAGTGCCAGGGTCATGCGCCGCTGGCACACCTGGGCCGCTTGAGGAGAGAGGTCGGACCCGATCCAGCGGCGGCCGGTGCTCTCGGCCACGCGTAGTGTTGTCCCGGACCCGCAGTAGAAATCCCCTACCCAATCGCCGGGCCCGCTCGAGGCACGCAGGATGCGCTCGAGCAGCGCTTCCGGCTTCTGCGTCGGGTACCCCGTGCGCTCCGTGTGCAACCGCGCAACGACGGGGAAGTACCACCAGTCCTCCGGCACTTTACCGCGATCGAGATCCGGCGTCCGCCCGAACCCAGCTTTTGCCGAGGAGGCGAAGGTGCGCCGAGTGGATTCATCGTATGGGATGCGCACCTCGTCCGCGTTGAACACGTGGTGGCGTCCTTTGCGGTAAGCCAGGAGCGTATCGTGCTTGCGGTTGAAGTAGGTCCGCACCGGCGACGGGCCGTGATAGACCCAGATGATCTCGTTGAGGATTTGCTGCGGGCCGAAGATTTCGTCGAGAAGCAGGCGAGCGTGGTGCACGGCGCGCCAATCGAGATGCAAGTACAGGCTGCCATCTTCGGCGAGCAGGCGGTGCATCAGCACGAGGCGCGGATAGAGGTGTTCCAGGTACGCGTCCGCCCCTTCCCACGCATCCGAATAGCCCTCGGCCAGCCGCCACTCCTCCGGACGTCGCGAATCTTCGCCGCTTCCAACGCGGCGCGAGAACCCCTTGCCGGTGCCGAACGGCGGATCGGCATAGATTAAACGCAGCCGCCCTTCCCACAGTGGGAGAAGGGCGGCCATGGCGAGCAGGTTGTCGCCAAGGATCAGCCGGTTGGGTTCAGGCGCGAGCACCTCGTCCGGTGTGCGGCGCACTTCCGCCGTTCGCACGAGGCGGGCGGCCGGAGGCTCGGCCGCGTGTTTGCCATTCCATTCGAGTCGCACCGAAGATCCATTCTGCGTCACGCCGGACAGACTTCCCTTCGAGGCGGGTCACTTCGTCTTTTTTGCTGCGCCGCCCTTGGGTCCGAACTTCTCGGTCAGGATCTCCCTGAGCGTGGGCTGCCCGATCTCTTGCAGTTCATAGCGCACGCGCTGGGTGGGTTTGTTGATTTTGATCAGCCGTCCGAGGTCGATCGGGGTGCCGATGAGCACCAGGTCGGCGGGCGCATTGTTGATGGTCTGCGCCAGTTCGCGGATCTGCTCGGCCGAGTAGCCCATGGCCGGCAGCACGGCGCCGGTGGTGGGGTATTTCTCGTATGTTCGGGCAATCGAGCCGACCGCGTACGGTCGCGGATCGATGATCTCGGCCGCGCCAAACCGTCGGGCGGCCATCCAGCCCGCGCCATAGGCCATCTCGCCGTGGGTCAGGGTGGGGCCATCCTCGATGACCAGCACCTTGGCGCCGCGGATTGCGGCCGGGTCATCGACGAACAGCGGTGAAGCGGCCTCCACCAGCGTGGCTCGCGGGTTGAGGCGGCGCAGATTCTCGCGGACGGTCAGCGTGCTTTCCGCGTTGGCGGTATCCACCTTGTTGATGAGCAAGACGTCGGCGGCGCGCACGTTGGCCTCGCCGGGATGGTAGCGGGATTCGTGGCCCGGGCGGTGCGGGTCGGCCACCACGATCTGCAGGTCGCTGACGAAGAAGGGCAGGTCGTTGTTGCCGCCGTCCCATAGGACGATGTCCACTTCCTGCTCGGCCTGACGCAGGATCTTCTCGTAGTCCACGCCGGCAAAGACGATCACGCCCTGCATCAGGTGCGGTTCGTATTCCTCGCGTTCCTCGATGGTGCAGTTGTATTCATCCAAGTCGTCCATATCTGCGAAGCGCTGTACGGCCTGCGCCACGAGATTCCCGTAAGGCATCGGATGGCGGATGGCGGCCACTTTGTATCCCAGATCGCGCAGCACGCCGGACACGGCGCGCGTGGTCTGGCTCTTGCCGGATCCGGTGCGCACGGCGCAGATCGAGACCACCGGGCGGGTGGATTTGAGCTGCGTGGCCCGCGCGCCCAGCAACCGGAAATCGGCGCCGGCCGCGATGACGGCCGAGGCGTGATGCATCACCGTCTCGTGAGAGACGTCGCTGTAAGCGAAGACGACTTCGTCCACCGTGAGAGACCCGATAAGCGAGAGCAGTTCGCTCTCGGGATAGATGGGGATGCCCTTTGGGTACAGCTTGCCGGCAAGTTCCGTCGGATACACGCGGCCTTCGATGTTGGGGATCTGCGTGGCGGTAAAGGCCACCACTTCGTAATCCGGATTGTTGCGGTAGACCAGATTGAAGTTGTGGAAGTCGCGGCCGGCCGCGCCCATGATGAGAACACGCTTTTTCGACATCGCTCTCCTTCTTGCTGCCAGATGGTCATCGGGCTGCCGCGCCCCCCACGCATCGTGCGAGGGCCCGGCGCTTACATGTTATCGGGCGCCTGCAATCCGAGCAAGCCCAGGCTGGTGTGGAGCACCTGCTTGGCCGCCGCGACCAACGCCAGGCGGGCGGCTTGGGTTACCGGTTCGGCCTGCAACACCGGGCACTGCTGATAGAAATCGGTGAAGGCCTTGGCCAGAGCGTAGGCGTAATTTGCCATATGCAAGGGCTTGTAGTCTTGCGCCGAGCGCTGCACCTCGCCCGGGAGGCGGGCCACCGCCTCGATCAGGTTCACCTCTGCCGGGTGCAAGTCGTGTTCCGCCCAGGCCGCGGCCGGGGCGCCGGCAGCGCGCGCCAGAATGCTGGCCGCGCGCACGTGTGCATATTGAATGTAGGGTGCCGCCTGGCCGTCGAAGCTCAGTGCGCTCTCCCAGTCGAAAGTGATCTGCTTGACGTTGTCGATGCTCAGCATGGCGTAGCGCAAAGCGCCCAGACCCACCGCCCGCGCGACCGCCTGACGCTGCGGCCCGGCCAAGTCCGGATTCTTCTCGGCAACGATGGCCTCGACCCGGCGCACCGCTTCCTCGGCCACATCCTGGAAGTAGACGACGCGACCCTTGCGGGCCGACATCGTCCCTTCGGGTAGGGTGACGATCTCGTAGGCCAGGTGGTAGCACTTGGCGGCCTGCGGGAAACCCCACAGCTCGAGGATCTTGAAAGCTTGCTGGAAGTGCAGGCTCTGACGGACGTCCACAACGTAGATCGAGCGATCGACGGCGTATTGCTCGAATTTGGTTTTGGCCAGCGCCAGGTCCTTGGTCAGGTAGAGGCTGGTGCCGTCACTGCGCAAGATCACCGCCGTGCGGTAGGTGTCGTTCTTCAGTCCGAGCTTTTCATCCACGCGGACGATCACCGGCCCACCGCTGGCCCGTTCGTCGTCGGCGATGCCGCGCGCGATGAGCTCGTCGACGATAACCTTGCTCGGCTCATCTACCTCGCTCTCGTAGAAGAAAACTTCGATGTGAATGTCGAGCAGTTCGAGGATGGCGGCCAGCTCGTCGAGGCTCCACTGGCGTGTGCGCCGCCACAACTCGCGCACTTGAGGATCGCCCACATCCCACAGGCGATACATCTCCTTGACCTCGGCCTCGTAGCGCAGCCGCTGCTCTCGCTCGGCGGCCGTCTCGCCCGGCTTCTCCTCGAGAAGAGCGGTGGCTTCGGTGTAGATCTGCGCCAACCATCGCCCGCGCTCCATCACACCCGCGGGTTCCTGACCGGCGTGCAGCTTCTGGTAGCCCCACACGCAACGCATGACACCCAGCCCGATGTCGCCGGGGTAGCTGGCGCGAATGGTCTCGAACCCGGCAAACTGCACCAAGCGGGCCAGGGCCTCACCCAGCACCGCGTTGCGCAAGTGGCCAATGTGAAACGAATGGTGAGTGTTGGGCTGCGCGTATTCGACCATCACGCGCTCGCCCCTCGGTGCGCCCCGCCCGAAGTCGTCGCCGCTGCGCAGGACGGTCTCGACCACGGCCTGGGCATAGCGCTGCGTGTCGAAGTGCAGGTTGATGTACCCGCGAACGGCTTCGGCGCGGATGAAAACGGGGGGAAGTCTGAGCGAGGCGGTGATTTCCTCAGCCAGCCTCTGTGCAAGCCCGGGCACTGGGCCGCCGCCTTTTTCACGGCGTGCGAGTGCGGCGGCGGCCTTGAGACAGGCCGATGTGGCCGCGCCCCAGGTTCCGGCAAAAGGCAGGGCCGCCCATTCCACCGCCGGCGCATCGGGCAGACCCCGCGCCTGGAAGTGGCTGGTTATCACGTGCGCGACCTGGCTCAGCTCCGTCTCGAACATCGTCTGACCGCCAGCGGCATTATAAACAACCCCACTCCGGCCGCGCCCCCCGGTGCATGAAAAAGCCCCCGCGTGCGGGGGCTCGCCATGCCGAGAACTCTGCTTGACCGCGACCGGACCAGCGGGCCGACTAGGCCGGCTTGGCGCTGCCTGCCTTGTGAAGCCGCTTCATCAGGCGGCTCTTGCGGCGGGCGGCGTTGTTTTTGTGGACGATACCCTTCGCAGCCGCGCGGTCGAGCTGGCGGATGGCCTCGCCAACCTTGGCCTCCGCCTGCTTGCCGCCGGCGCTCTCGATTTCGGCGCGCGCGGTCGTTACGGCGGTGCGTGTGTGGCTGCGGACCGTGCGATTGCGAACGCGCTTCCGCTCATTGCTGCGAATGCGCTTGATTGCCGAGCGTGTGTTTGCCAAATCTGCCTCCGAACGTCGTATGTTGTCCGTTGATTCTACACGACTCTCGCCCATTTGACTAGGCCGCAGCGGGTGCGCGGCCAGGGGCTCGCGCCGGCAATGGATGACCGGGCACCACGAGACTGGAGAGGCCTGCTTGGACCGAGGGCCGAAGTCCGGGTCTTTCGAATCCCCAGCCTTTTGGGAGGGGATCGCTCTTGGGGGGTGTGGCGATCAGCGGCAAGAACGCCGAAGGCCCCTCGGCCCCATATTAATCGTCGCCAACGACGACGCGTTTGCAGCACTCGCCGGAGGATCTGCAGCCAACGCAACGACCGAGCTTAGGGCCGGCCCGTATCGCCCCTCTCCCCCAGGAAGAAGGCTTCGATGCGACGCGACAGGCGGCGCAGGACCGAACGCAGCCAGGCCATCGCGCGGAAGATGAAGAGGCCGGAGAGGCGCCAGCGCGCGGCGGGCACGGGCGCGCGAGCAACCCATTGCAGCAGCGCCGCGCCCCAGGTGAGGCCGGCACCGAAGCCGACCAGCACCACGCGGTCGCCGACGTGCAAGCGGCCGGCGGCGAAGGCTTCGCAGATTGCGATCGGGATCGAGGCCGTCGAGGTGTTGCCGTAGCGCTCGACGTTCACGAAGAATCGATCCATCGGGAAGCGCAATTGTTTGGCGGCGGCCTCGATAATGCGCTGGTTGGCCTGATGCGGGATGATCAGGTCCACCTCTGCCAGCACGTAGCCGGCCTTGGCCAGCACTTCGCGTGTGGCCGTGGCCATGACACGCGTCGCGAAGCGATAGACCTCGCGGCCGTTCATGCTGACGAAGTGCAGTCCCTGGTCGATCGTTTCGTGTGTGGCGGGCAGGCGGCTGCCGCCGGCGGGAAGCGAAAGCAAATCGCCGCCCGAGCCGTCGGAGTGCATGCTGAAGGCCAGCACGCCGCCCGGCCGCGAGCTGGATTGCAGCACGAGCGCGCCCGCGCCGTCGCCGAAAAGCACGCACGTGGAGCGGTCTTTCCAGTTGACAATGCGCGAGAGCGTTTCGGAGCCGATGACGAGCGCGTTCTCGTAGGCGCCGGTCTGGATCATTTGGGAGGCCACGCTCAGCGCGTATACGAACCCGGTGCACGCGGCCGAGAGGTCGAAAGCGCCGGCCGAGGACGCGCCGATCCGGTCCTGCACCAGGCAGGCGGTGGCCGGGAAGATGTGCTCGGGCGAGGAGGTGGCGACGATGATGAGCTGCACCTGGCGCGGCGAGAGGCCGGCGGCAGCCAGCGCCTTGAGCGCCGCATCGGTGGCCAGGGAGGCGGTGGTCTGCTGGGGCGAGGCCACACGCCGTTCGCGGATGCCTGTACGTTCGACAATCCACTCACTGGTAGTGTCGACCGTCCGCGCCAACTCCTCGTTGGTGAGGATGCGCGAGGGCACGCTCATGCCCCAGCCGGTGATGTGCGCGTAGCGGGCCATGGGGCGCTAGGCCTCGTGCGGTGCGGGCCCGAAGACCAGACACGCGTTGTGCCCGCCAAAGCCGAAGGAGTTGGACATGGCATGGCGGATGGCGACGCGCCGCGCCTGATTGGGGATGTAATCCAGGTCGCACTCCGGGTCCGGCGTCTCGTAATTGATGGTGGGCGGTAGGAGTCCGTCGCGGATGGCGAGCAGGCTGAAGATGGCTTCGATGCCGCCGGCGGCGCCTAGCAGGTGTCCGGTCATCGATTTAGTCGACGAAACCGGCGTGTGGTGCGCGGCCTGGCCGAACGCGCGCTTGATGGCGGCCGTCTCGCTGCGATCATTGAGCGGCGTGCTGGTGCCATGCGCGTTGATGTAACCAATCTCGGTCGGCGGGAGCCCGGAATCCTTGAGGGCTAGGCTCAGGCAGCGCGCGGCGCCGGAGCCATCCTCGGAGGGGGCCGAAATGTGATAGGCGTCGTTGTTGACGCCGTAGCCGAGCAGTTCGCCGATGATCTCGGCGCCGCGCGCGCGTGCGTGCTCGAGGGATTCGAGCACCAGCACGCCGGCCCCCTCCGCCGCGACGAAACCATCGCGGTGCAGGTCGAAGGGGCGCGAGGCGTGCTCAGGCGCGTCGTTGCGCCGCGAGAGCGCGTTCATCACGTTGAACCCGGCTAAGGCCACACGCACGATGCCTGCCTCCGCCCCGCCAGCCAACATCACCTCGGCCGCGCCGCGGCGAATAACCTCGGCCGCTTCGCCGATGGCATTGGCGCCCGTGGCGCAGGCGGAAACAACCGCCAGGTTCGGCCCGCGGATGCCGAGATGGATGGCCACTTGCGCGCCGCCGCTGTCGGGCAGCATCAGCGGCACAAGGAAGGGACTCACGCGGCGCGCGCCGCCGGTGCGCAGAGTCTCGACGCCTTCGATCAGCGTGGCGACTCCGCCGATACCCGTGCCGATGTAGGCGCCGATGTCATCGCGATTGGCGTCCGTGATCTGGAGTCGCGCGGCGGCCACCGCCTGCAGAGCGGCGACCAACGCAAATTGCGTGTAGCGATCCATGCGCCGGGCATCCTTGCGCCCAAAGAGGGCTGCCGGGTCGAAGCCCTTGACCTCGGCAGCGAATCGCGTTTCCAGGTCCGAGGCATCGAACAAGGTGATCGGCCCGACGCCCGACCGGCCGCTGCAGACAGCGTCCCAGGTGGAGCCAACGTCGTTGCCCAGCGGTGTAATGCAGCCCATGCCCGTGATGACAACTCGTCTGCGCACGCGTCCTCTCCTTGGGGGTCGCCTCCCACGCCCGCGGGCGGGGGATCAAAGGGGAATTCGGACTGGCTGGATGAGGTTTGAGAGTATAACACCCGCACTGCGCAGCGGATGCGAGGGGTGCCCGCAGCCCGCTTTGCCCATGCCTGCGCGCTTGGTGCCGGCGGACTTATACTCTCTGGGACCGGGAGCAGGACGCGAGCAAGACTATTCGGCGGAGGAGCGACGGGCGATGGCGAGATCCACCCAAGGGCCGAAACCGCGACCGGTGCCCAGGAGCACGGTGAGCGCTCGCCGTGCGGCGCGAGTCGTTTCGCTGACCCACCCATTGCACGAGGCCATCCCGGTCTGGCCGGGCGATCCGTATCCTTCTGTCGAGCCGGTTGCCTCCTACGCCGCGAACGGTTTCCTCTTGCAGCGGATCACGCTCGGCGAGCACAGCGGAACCCATCTGGTTGCTCCGCGAACCTACGCCGCGAGCGGCGCCTCGGTGGATGAGTTGCCGGCGCGTATGTTCATCCTTCCGGCGTTGCTCATCGACAAGACGCGGACCGCTCGCCTGAATTCGGACTACCTGCTCACACGGCGCGATGTGTTGACCTGGGAGCGCCGCCACGGCCGCATCCCTCGCGGCGCGCTCGTCGTGCTGAGCACCGGATGGGCGGCGCGCTGGCCCGACCCGGATCGGTTCCTCAACCAGGACCGCGTCGGCCGCATGCACTTTCCCGGCTTCTCGCTCGAAGCGGTCGAGTGTCTCGTCGACGAGCGCGGCATCGCGGGCCTGGGCATCGACACGCACGGGGTGGACGGTGGGCTCGATGCAAGCTTCGCCGCCAGCCGCAAGGCGCTCGATCGTCCGCGGGTGGTGCTCGAGAACCTGGCCAACCTTGGCCGCCTTCCGCCGCGCGGGGCGCTGGTATTTGTGGGCGCACTGCCCATCGTGGGCGGCTCGGGGTCGCCGGCCGCCGTGCTGGCGCTCATCCCATGAAGGGCAACCATGACCGCCGGCAGTAGCCGCACCGGGCGCATGCGCCTCGACATGCTGATGGTTGAGCGTGGACTGGCGGCGACTCGTTCGCAGGCTCAACTGCTGATTCGCGAAGGCCACGTGATGGTGGACGACGAGCGCTGCATGCAGCCGGGGGAACGTGTCGCGCAGGGGCGGCGGATCGAGGTCGAGCAGGCCCCGCGGTTTGTCTCGCGCGGCGGCGAGAAACTCGAAGCGGCGCTGGTGGAATTCGGAATCGAGGTTCGCGGGCTGGCATGCGCGGATGTGGGCGCCTCGACCGGCGGGTTCACCGATTGCCTTCTGCAACGCGGGGCGGCGAAGGTGTACGCGATCGACGTGGGCAAGGGCATCCTCGACTGGCGATTGCGGAGCGATTCGCGGGTGGTCGTGATGGAAGAAACCAATGCCCGCTACCTCGACCGATTGCCGGAAGCGATGGACCTGGTCACCGTGGACGCCTCGTTCATTTCGTTGCGCTTGCTTCTGCCGGTGTTGCGTGCGTGGCTTGCGCCGCATGGCCAGGCGGTGGCCCTCATCAAACCGCAGTTCGAAGCCGGGCGGGCGCAGGTCAAACGGGGCGGGGTGGTGCGCGATGCCGCGGTTCACCAGACGGTGTTGGTCGAGGTGCTGAGCGCAGCCTCGCGGGCGGGCTTGTGGGCGCACGGACTCATGCGCTCGCCGCTGCGCGGCCCGGCAGGCAACGTCGAATTCCTGGCGTGGCTTCGGCAGGAGGCAGCGCCGCATTCCATCGAACAGAGCGTGACTTTGCTCGGGCTCGACCGGACCCAGGCCTGACGAGGCGGGTCGAAACTCAGGTATACTTGGTGCGAGTCCTCTCCCTCCCGCCGCTCGGCGGGAGAATCGTGTGCCGCCGAGGCCCATGGACACCGCCCACATCCGCAACTTCTGTATCATCGCCCATGTCGACCACGGCAAATCGACGCTGGCCGACCGGTTGCTCCAGTTGACCGGAACGGTCAGCGAGCGCGATATGACCGAGCAGGTGCTCGACAGCATGGATCTCGAGCGCGAGCGCGGTGTCACGATCAAAGCCTCGGCGGTGCGCATGTCCTACCCGGCGGCCGACGGGCAAACCTACGAACTCAACCTGATCGACACACCCGGGCACGTGGACTTCGGGTACGAAGTCAGCCGGGCGTTGGCCGCATGCGAAGGCGCCTTGCTCGTGGTGGACGCCACGCAGGGCGTGGAAGCGCAGACGTTGGCCAACCTGTACCTGGCGCTCGAATCGAATCTCGAAATCATCCCGGTGTTGAACAAGATCGACCTACCGTCAGCGCGCACCGAGGAGGTGGCGGGGGAAATCGTCCACCTGCTGGGCGTGGCGCGCGAGTCGATTCTCTCCATTTCCGCCAAGAATGGGACAAACGTGGCGGCGGTGCTCGAGTCCATCGTGCGCAGCGTGCCGCCGCCCACCGGTTCGGCGGATGCCTCAACCCGCGCCTTGATCTTCGACTCGCACTACGATGCCTATAAAGGCGTGGTGGCCTACGTGCGGGTGCGCGAAGGCGAGCTCAACCGCGCACACTCATTCCGGCTGATGTCGACGGGAGCGGAGTTCGACCCGATCGAGGTGGGGCACTTTTCGCCGGGCATGCGCCCGAACACCAGCCTAAGCGCGGGCGAGGTGGGCTACGTGGCCACGGGGTTCAAGGGCGTGCGCGAGTGCCGCGTGGGTGACACGATCACCTCCACCGCCAATCCCGCGAGCGAGCCGTTGCCCGGCTACCGCCAGGTGAAGCCGATGGTCTTCGCCGGAGTGTATCCGGTGGAAGGCGAGGACTACGCCGCGCTCAAGGACGCCCTCGAGAAGCTTCAGCTCAACGATGCCTCGCTGGTCTTCGAGCCGGAGACCTCCCAGGCGCTCAATTTCGGCTTCCGCTGCGGTTTCCTCGGCCTGTTCCATATGGAAATCTTCCAGGAACGGCTGGAACGCGAGTACGATCTCGACGTCATTGCCACGGCGCCCTCGGTGGAATACGAAGTGCTGCTGCACGACGGGCGCGTGGTGCGCATCGATTCACCGGCCGACCTGCCGCCCGAAACCGATATCGCCGAAGTCCGCGAGCCCTGGATGCTGATCGAGGTCTTCACGCCCGACACGTACTACGGCACGGTGATGGACCTGGTCACCCAACACCGGGGCACCTTTGCGGGCCAGGAGTACCCCGCACCCGGCCGCGTGCAGCTGCGCTTCGAGCTGCCCCTCTCGGAAATGATCATTGACTTCTACGACCAGCTCAAATCGCGCACGCGTGGATACGCCTCGCTCGATTATCACTTTGCGGGCTACCGGGTCGAAGATCTGGTGCGGCTCGACATTCTGATCAGCGAGGAACCGGTGGACGCGCTGGCCTCGATCGTCCACCGCGAGCAGGCCTACAACAAAGGTCAGCGCCTGGTGACCAAGCTCAAAGAGATCATCCCGCGCCAGTTGTATGCCGTCCCGATTCAAGCCGCGGCCGGCGGGCGAGTCATCTCACGCGCCAATGTCAAGCCGCTGCGCAAGGACGTGCTGGCCAAATGCTATGGCGGCGACATCACCCGCAAGAAGAAGTTACTCGAAAAGCAGAAGCGCGGCAAACGGCGGATGAAGATGGTGGGCAACGTCGAGCTTCCGCAGGAGGCCTTCATGGCCATCCTGCGCATCGAAGGGGAATAATGCCCGGAAGATTCCACAGCCGGTGGGTCTGCAACAATGGGGTGCCGAAGTGAAGGGAGGCGCTGCTCTGCGCCTTGCGTTGCGCTGGGCGCCCGGCCTGGCGCTCAGCCTGGTGGCGGTGGTGCTCCTGTTGCGCGTCGTGCGCCTGGAGAGTCTTGCTGACGCCTGGCAGCGGGCCAACGGGCTGTACTTCCTTCCGGGTGCCGCGCTGCTCCTCGCGGCGATGATCGCACGCGGGTTGGCCTGGCGCGCGCTCGCAGGCGGGCGGATCCGCCCATCGCGCGCATTCTGGGTTCTCAACGTGGGCTATTTGGTCAACGCCGTCTTGCCTCTGCGCCTGGGGGACTTGGCGCGCGCGGTGCTGGCCGGCTCTCCGCGGGAAGGTGATGCGTCGACAATCACTCCCAGCAGCGCATTGTCCTCGGTTGTGCTGGAGAGGGTGCTCGACCTCGTGTGCATTCTCGGGCTGGTGCTGCTGGCACTACCGGTGGTGGCCGGCCAAGCATGGGGCGGGCGAACGATTGTTTGGACTCTGGCCACCGCGGGCCTTGGCGTGGTCGGCGTGCTGGCCGCCGGCCTGGTGCGCCGCCCGCTCATCCGCTGGCTGACCATGCGCACAACCCCGGATTCGCGCTCGGCGCGCTGGGTCGAGCGTCTGGAAAGCTTCTTGCATGGGCTGGATGCGCTACGCGATTGGCGCACTGCGCTGCCGGCCATACTTCTTCTGGCGGCAACGTGGTTCATCTGGTTGGTCGAGTACACCGTTCTGCTGCGCGCCTTTGCGCCGTCCGCCACCCTGGGGCAGGGCCTGGTTGCGCTGGTGGGTTCGGCGCTGGGCATGATGATCCCTTCCTCGCCAGGCGGGATCGGTGTATATGAGGCGGCCGTGGTCGGTGCGCTGGGGGTGATCCACATCGATTCGGAGACGGCCCTGGCCTACGCCATCTCGGTGCACGTGCTCAATTCGGCGGGGGTTATTGTGTTGGGCTTGATTGGTCTCGCGCGAGAAGGACAGACGCTGGAGCGTCTCATGCGAGAAGTGGGGCGTGTCTCTGCCGGACGCCAACCGGACGCGACGCCGCCCGCATGAACGACGTGTCGGCCACCGACTGCTCATGCGCATCCTGATTGCCCTCACCTACTACCGCCCGCACGTTTCGGGCTTGACGATCTACGCCGAACGTCTGGCGCGGGCCCTGGTCGCACGCGGGCATCGAGTGACGGTGCTTACCTCGCGCTTCGACGCACACCTGCCGGCGCGCGAGACGCTCGGCGGCGTGGAGATCGTTCGCCCGTGGGTCATGGCGCGCTTGAGCAAGGGCGTGCTCATGCCGGCCATTGGGTTTTGGGCCACACGCCTGGCCGCCTCGCACGATGCGTTGAGCATCCACCTGCCTCAGTTCGATGCCCCGGGCCTTGCCGCGC
The DNA here is from genome assembly GCA_035288225.1 of Anaerolineales bacterium. Taxonomy (GTDB): domain Bacteria; phylum Chloroflexota; class Anaerolineae; order Anaerolineales; family RBG-16-64-43; genus RBG-16-64-43. The sequence continues at coordinate 42,618 of DATEAT010000059.1, forward strand.
GCGGCCGCGCTCTGCGTCGCCCGACGGTGCTCACCTATCATTGCGATCTCAGCCTTCCGCCGACGCAATTCAATCGTGTCGCGAATCAAGCGGTCCATCTCGCCAACCACCTCGCGGCACGTGCCGCGGATCGCATCGTTGCGTACACCCGCGACTACGCGGAGCACTCGCCGTTTCTCTCGCGCTACCTGGAAAAGGTGCAGGTCATCCCGCCTCCGGTCGAGGTCGTGCGGGCCGCGCCGGCCGAGGTGGAGGCCTTCCGCATGCGCTATGGATTGGCCGGCCGTACCGTCGTGGGGATGGCTTCGCGCCTGGCAACCGAGAAAGGCGTCGAATACCTTCTCGCCGCGCTTCCGGCGGTGATGCAGGCCTTTCCCGACCTCACGGTTCTCTTCGCCGGACAGTATCAGAACGTGCTGGGTGAAGAGAGTTACGCACGCCGCCTGGCACCGATGATCTCCGCGCTCGGGAACCGCTGGCGCTTCTTGGGCACACTCGACCCGCGCGAGATGAGCGCGTTCTTCAAGGCCTGCGCCGTCACCGTGCTGCCGAGTATCAACAGCACGGAGAGCTTCGGGTTGGTGCAAATCGAATCGATGATGTGCGGAACGCCGGTGGTGGCCTCCGGGCTGCCCGGCGTTCGCCAGCCGGTGCTGCTGACCCACATGGGCCAGGTGGTGCCTGTAGGTGCACCGACGGAACTGGCGCGGGCGCTGATCGAAGTTCTTCGGTCGCCGAAGCGTTATTCACAGCCGGCGATTGACCTGGCCGCCACATTCTCGCCCGCAGCGGTTGCCGAGGCTTACGAGAAGCTCTTCGCCGAGATTTCGACCGCACGCGGCGCGCCCGCCGGCCGAGGCCTCTAACGTGGCCGAACCCTCGCCGCGCGCCATCCTCCGCCGCCATCTGAACGCGCTGCCCTACTTCCGCGCCTTGGTGCGCGCGGTCGAGGATCGTTTCTATCAAGAACTGCCGCTGCCGCGTCCCGTCCTGGATATCGGCTGCGGCGACGGGCATTTTGCCTCGGTTGCGTTCGACCGGCCGCTCGACTGTGGGTTGGATCCATCACCGATCGTCCGCGAGGCGGCGGCCCGAGGCGGGTACCGCCTGGTATTGCAGGGCGACGGCGGGCGCCTCCCGCTCCCGTCAAGGTTCTTCGCGAGCGCAATGAGCAACTCGGTGCTCGAGCATATTCCGCAATTGGATGCGGTCTTGCGTGAAGTGGCGCGCGTATTGCGTCCCGGCGCGCCTTTCATCTTCTGTGTTCCCAACCCGAACTACCTGGGCTTCCTATCGATTGGCGGGTGGCTGGATGCACTTGGCCTGCGCAGCCTGGCCGGCGCCTATCGCCGATGGTTCCGCCGCATGACGCGCGTCGAGCACTTGGAGCCGGTGCAGGCCTGGCGCGCGCGGCTTGAGGCAGCGGGGTTTGGCCTCGAGCGCAGCTGGGAGTACTTCTCGAAAGGTGCAATGCAGACCCTTGAATGGGGCCATTTGGGTGGCGTGCCGTCGCTTGTGGCCCACAAGTTCACCGGCCGTTGGATCGTGGCCCCCGGGCGCGCCAACCTGGCGCTCACCGAGCGCCTCGTGGCGCGGCACTTCGACGAAAGCTTGCCAAAGGCCGGAGCCTTCAGCTTCTATGTGGCACGGCGGCGATGAGCGCTTTCGACGAGAGCTATTTCCGCACCCACACCTATGCGCGCGTGTCTTTCGCCCGCTTCTCGCAGTACTGGTGGTCGAATCGTTTCTACGCGATTCTGGCGCGGCGGTACGGACGGCGAGGCGGAACCCTGTTGGAGGTCGGCTGTGGATTGGGCCACCTGGTCGGCCAACTCGAGAGGTCTTTCAGCACCGCCGCGGTGGATGTCAACCTCCACGCGCTCCGAGAGGCACGCGCCGTGGCGCCGCGCTCGCATCTCGAAGCTGCTTCCGCCGAGCGGCTGCCGTTCGCGCGCGGGTCGTTCGATGTGGTGATCATCAAACACATCATCGAACACCTTCCACGCCCCGAGTTGGCCATCGCCGAGCTCGGGCGCGTGCTGCGGCCGGGAGGCCTCTTGCTCTTTTCGACTCCCAACCTGGAATCGCTGCTGCGGCCGTTGAAGGGGGATCGTTGGATCGGTTATCAGGACCCGACTCACATCTCGCTCAAGCCGCCAGAAGCATGGCTTGACCTCTTGCGCGATGCCGGCGGCATGCATGTGATGCGTGTCTTTGGCGATGGGTTCTGGGACGTGCCTTATGTCCCGCTCGTGCCCGCCGCGCTGCAGAAAGTCATTTTCGGTGGGCCGGGCGGGCTGCAAGCTGTCTCAGGAGTCGTCTTCTTACCCCGGCGTTGGGGCGAAAGTATGATCGTGGTTGCCCGCAGGCGAGGCGCGGAGGAGACCAGCGGATGAACGGCGGCCCGTCGCTCCTGGAGTGGTGGAGTGCACTCATATCCCGCCCCGCGTTCAAGCGCGGCGTACGTTTGGGGTCGGCGCTGGGAGCCGCGCTCCTGGCCGCGGGCTACTTCACAGCGCAAGGCTTGAGTTCGCCCAATGGCTGGCTTCTGAGCCTGGTGGCCGCGGCCTTCTTCGTGTGGTTCAATCGATCGCCGCGCGGCACGAGCATGCTGCCCGCGTTCCCAGTCGTGGCAATGGATGAAGGCGCGCCATCACCTCAGCCGATGGGTGAGCCACCGGAGACCAAAGCATCCGCGGTCCCCGTTGGCCGGGGTGCGCGGCTGCGGCTGCCCGCTGCTTTGCTTCTTGCAACGCTTGGCCAACTCATACTCGATTTCCGGCCGGCTGGATACGAGCGCAGCCCGGCGCAAGGCGCCATCCTGTATGGGATGGCCCTTGCGGTGGCAGTGCTGGCGCTCATCAAAGGCGATGTGCAATGGCCGGAGGCCCCGCGCGACGTGCACGCCGAGATGCGCTGGAGGCCGTCGCTCGTTTCCGTCGTTCTGGCGTGGGCCGGGTTTGGTTTCGGTGTGGCGACCTTCGCGGCCATGCGGGACCACCTTTTCACAGCGGCCAACCTTGCATTGTGGGCGGCAGCCTTCGTCTGTTGGTTTGTCGCGCTTATCCCGGCCGCCTCCGAAGGCGTACTGGGCGCCTGGTCCTGGCTGCGCGGAGCAGGTGGCAGGGCGAGCGCGAGCCTCCGCCGCCTGGGAGCGGGCGTCCACCTTTCGGGTTGGACGCTGCTCGTGCTTGCTGCGTTTCTCTCCGTCGCGGTCATTCGGCTGGTCCGGCTCGATCTGGTCGCTCCGGAAATGACCAGCGACCACGCCGAGAAGTTGCAGGATGTGATGGACATCCTGCACGGGACGTTCGCTATCTACTTTCCTCGAAACACCGGGCGCGAGTTCCTGCAGTTCTATCTGACGGCATTCATCGCGCGCCTGGGCCCCGGCATATCCTTCACCTCGCTGAAACTGGGCACGGCCCTGGCCGGCTTGGCCACGCTGCCCTTCGTGTATTGGCTCGGCCGCGACCTCTTCGACCGGCGCGTTGGACTTTTGGCGCTGTTCATGGCGGGCATCGGCTACTGGCCGAATGTGATCAGCCGCATCGGCCTGCGCTTCCCGCTTTACCCGTTGTTCGTTGCACCGGCGATGTACTTTCTTCTGCGTGGGCTGAGGAGCGGGCGGCATAGAGACTTCCTGTGGGCAGGGATTGCGCTGGGGCTGGGCCTCAACGGTTATTCCCCGGCGCGCATCCTTGTCTTCGTGATGGCGATGGCCGTCGCCGTATTCTCCTTGCACGAGGCGTCGCGCGGAAGGCGAGCCTGGGCCTGGGGTGGTTTGGGTGCCTCTCTCATCCTGGCGGCCGTGATCGCTTTGCCGCTCATGCGCTATGCGTTCGACAGCCCGGACCTCTTCTGGGGCCGGACGATTACTCGTCTCGGGCAGGAGGAGATGCCTTACACCCAGAACCCGTTCGTCATCCTACTGTCGAACGGCCTTCACTCGCTGCTTATGTTCAACTGGTACGGCGGCAATGCGTGGATCCTGGGTGTTCCAGGCCGGCCGGCGTTGGATGTGGTGAGCGCGGTGCTCTTCGCGTTCGGTGTATTGTTCCTGATCGCTCGGTATGTGCGCCGGCGGAAATGGGAGGACATGGTCGTGATGCTGGCCATCCCCATGCTGCTTCTGCCCTCGACGCTTTCCATCGCCTTCCCGGTAGAGAACCCTGCGCTCAATCGCTCGTCGGGCGCTGTGCCGTTTGTCTTCTTGTTGCCGTCATTCGCGGTCTTCGTCCTGCTCGATTCGCTCCGCCGTCACTTCCACCGCCGAACGTTCGGCTGGGCGGCCGGTACGCTGCTCGCTCTGGCACTTGCCGGCTCGCTCGCCCAGAACATCCAACTCACTTTCGTTCGTTATGTCGCGCAATACCGCCATGCAGCACAAAACGCCTCTGAGATCGGCGCCTTGATCGGCAATTTTGCCCACTCGGTGGGCAGCTACGAAGAGGCATATGTCGTTCCGCACATCTTCTGGGCCGATACTCGTCTGGTGGGGATGTATGCGGGCGATCCAACCCGCGATTACGCGATCACCCTGGAGGCGTTGGCCAGCCTCGACCCGGCCGGCCAGCCGCTGTTGGTTGTCTTCCACCGCGACGATGCAGAAACGCTGCATCTCTTAGAGTCGCGCTTCCCATCCGGACGGGTAGACCGGTATACTTCGCGCATTCCGGACCACGATTTCAAGTTCTACTTCGTGCCGGGAGCTCCCGCGCCCTAGGTGGGCGCACGCCAGAAGCGGGGCGTTGCAGGGCCTCAGCGGGTGCGAGACGAGGGCCACCTGCACGGCGCCGTGCGTCGAGAGTGAGATCGCCGCGCGCATGGACTTGGCGAGGGTAGAGGCTAACTGGCCAGCGACCTATGACGATCCCAACCCAAAACGAACCTGAAGGCCGCATACCGGGCACGGTGTCACCTGGCGATGCCCTAAGGGAGGCGCCGCTCCCGACCGGCGCGGGGGAATCCCGGGGGTGGGGAAGAGGCTGGGCGGCCGCTTTCGAGACGCTGCTGCTTGGCCTCATTCTGATTGGGGTGGCCTTTCGATTCAGTTGGTCGAACTGGAATCAGGATGCAGATCTTCACCCCGATGAATACGGGCTGACCAGCACCCTTTCCCACTTGAGCGTGCCCGCATCGTTCGCGGACTACATCAACACCCGCCTCTCCCCGCTCAGTCCGTACCAGAAGTACGACCTGCAAGGCAATCCCACGGAACTCGGACCCGACAACCGGATGCGCTGGGGGCAGTGGCCCATCATACTGGTGCGCGTGACGGCGGAATGGTCCGACAATTCCGGCTACCGCGACCTGCGCCTGTGGGGGCGTTCGCTCTCGGCGCTGGCCGACACGCTGGGGTTGCTGTTCATCTTCCTCATCGGCGCGCGCTTGTACGGCCGGCGGGTGGGCCTCTTGGCCGCCGCGCTCAGCGCGCTGGCGGTGATGCAGATACAGCAGTCGCACTTCATGACCTCCGACAATTTTGCGCTGCTGTTCTCGACCGCCGCCATGTATTGCGCCGTACGTGCCGCCGAACCCCTGGCTCGCCGCGCGTTCCTTGCCTGGGATTGGCTTTGGTACGCGTTGTTCGGGATCGCATTTGGCATGGCAGTGGCCTCGCGCGTCAACCTCGCGCTGCTCGCGGCCGAGATTGTCATTGCCGGCGTGGTGGCGTTGGCACGCGAGGGACGTCTGCGCACGCTGCGACTGACCGAGGCGGCCGGCCTCCTGACCCGCCTGGTCCTGGCCGGGGCCTTGTCGCTGATCGTGTTTCGCCTCACGCAGCCGATGTCCTTCCGCGCAACGAGTGGCGACACCACCTTGCTGACGCTGCACCTCAACAGCGATTGGACCGAAAGCATGGCCGTGGCCAGCAACGAGTCGCGCGGAATCGGCGGCGGCCCACCGGGCGAGCAGTGGACCAATCGTCCGGCGGTGGTGTTCCCTTGGGTCAACATGGTGTTGTGGGGGCTTGGCCTGCCGCTCGGTCTGGCGGCCTGGGCGGGCATGGCCCTCGCGTTCTGGCGCACGCTCAGGTATCGCGAGTGGGCGGCGCACCTGCTGCCGCTCACGTGGGCCGGCGGTTACTTCCTCTTCATGAGCACGCGCTTCGTCAAGTCCATCCGCTACTTCCTGCCGATCTACCCCTTCATGGCCCTCTTCGCCGCGTGGCTGCTGATGTGGCTCTGGCGGAGGAGCCGCAGCGCGGGCGACGAGGCGGCATGGAGAGCCCTGCCGCGAGCGAAACTGGCCCAGATCGGTGCGGCGACAGCGATCACGATCGTGGTTGGCGGAACGCTGGCCTGGGCTTGGAGCTTCACCGGCATCTATCGGGTGGATAACACGCGCATTCAGGCCTCGCACTGGATCTACCAGAATGTTCCGGGACCGGTCAACCTGGTTCTGTCATCCTCGCAGGGAGACTACAACGAACCTTTGGCGCTGCCGTTCGGGTCGGTCGACGGCAACGCGGCCCCGAGTGTCATACAGTTCATGCCGCACGTGACGGGCATGACCAGTTCCATTCTCCTGCCGCACGTCCGTGCGGTGTCAGCCGGTGCGGGCGCACCCCTAGTGGAGATTATCCTCTCCGCCTCGCCCGATGGTTCGGCGCCCCTGGCCCGCGCGCGCCTCCCGGTGCCTGCCGTCGCGGGCGATGCTCGCGGCCAATCTGTTGAAGCCTCGTTCGGTCCTGCGATCGTAAACGCGGACACCACGTACTTTCTTGTTCTCTCAACCGCGCCCGGCCAAGAGGTGGCGGTCTCGGGGGCGGCCGTCGCCAACGAAAGTTGGGATGAGGGATTGCCCCTGCGCATCGAAGGGCGGGATGCATTCGGCGGGCTGTACGCCGGGCTGATGGTGGAGAACCGCTGGCCCGACGATGCCCACAAGCTCGACATGTTCCTGCAAGTTCTCAACCAGGCGGACTATCTCTTCCTGCCCAGTCAACGCGGGCTGTGGACTCCGACGCGCCTGCCGCGTTCCTACCCGCTCACGGTGGAGTACTACCGCGCGCTGTTCGATGGACGATTGGGATTCGATCTGGCGGCGGCGTTTAGTTCACCCATACGCTTGGGGCCGCTTTATGTTTCGGACGTTGCTGGCAGCGCGGCCTGGGGTCATGCGCCGACACTGCCGGTGGACAACGATAATCTGTTGGCGGCAGAAGAGGCATTCAGCGTTTACGATCATGCACCCGTGTGGATCTTCCGCAAACGCCCCGACTTCAGTATTCAGCAGGTGCGCGAAGTTCTTGAAGCGGTGGATCTCACGTTGGTGGTGCCGGCCGACCCGCGCAACCCGGGGCAGACCGATACGCAGCTTCTCCTGCCACCTGAGCGCCTGGCTGAACAGCGTTCCGGCGGCACGTGGTCCGACATGTTCTCGCGCGAGAGCCTGCTCAATCGCTACCCGCTCCTGGGAGTCGCCGCCTGGTGGTTGTGGGTAGTCATCACCGGCTGGGCGTTTCTGCCCTTCGCTGCAATTGCCTTGCGCGGCCTGCCCGATATGGGCTACTCGCTGGCCAAGATCGGCGGTTGGCTGCTGGTGACCTGGATGTCGTGGATGCTGGCCAGTCTGCGCGTCCCGTTCGTCCGCATCACCCTCGCCGGTTTGTGGCTGGGCCTGGTCGCAGCCGGCATTGCGCTCGTCCTTCTTCAGCGGCGCAAGTGGGCTGGCGCGCTGCGCGACCACTGGCGCACTTGGCTTATCATGGAAGGGGTCTTCCTCGCGCTATTCCTCTTCGATCTGCTCATCCGCCTTGGCAACAGCGACCTTTGGCACCCGGCCTTCGGCGGTGAGAAGCCGATGGATTTCTCGTACCTCAACGCCGTGATACGCAGCACCTCCTTCCCGCCTTTCGACCCGTGGTTTGCCGGCGGGTACATTAACTACTATTACTACGGGTTCGTCGTTGTGGCGATCCCGATCAAGCTGCTGGGGATCGTGCCGTCGTTCGCCTACAACCTGACCCTGCCCACATTGTTCGCGTTGTTGGGCAGCGCGGGATTCGGCCTGGCCTGGTCGCTGGCGACATACATGCGGCGCGAGGGCCGACCGGGACTCTCCCCTTGGCTCGCGGGTGCGGCAACTGCGGCCGGGCTGGTGCTCCTGGGCAACCTGGGCGAGGTGCGCCTGTTGTGGCGGGGCATGCTCGGTGCGAGCACGATCGGCCTGCCGCGCAACGTGTTGTTCGGCCTCACCAACTTGATTCACGGACTGTGGGGTGGCTGGCGGCTGCTGATCGGGCAGGTTTCGCTGCCGTACAGCACCGGCGACTGGTACTGGCTGCCGTCGCGTGCCATTCCGGTGGCCTTGGATGCGGCGGGCATCCCTCTCGAGGCGGAGCCGATCACCGAGTTCCCGTTCTTCACCTTCCTCTACGGCGATCTGCATGCGCACATGATCGCCATGCCTATCACTCTCTTGGCTTTGGCCGCCGCCGTGGCCCTCGTTTTGCGCCCCCGCACGGTGGAAAGGTGGCGCGAATTCCTGCCGGTGATGTTCGTGGGTGTGCTCGCCGCCGGTGCACTGCGCCCGACCAACACCTGGGATTTTCCGGTCCAGCTTGGGTTGATCTTGCTGGCCGTGGGATACGGCAACTGGCAATCGTGGCAGGAATCCAAAGCGTCGGCCGACGGTGCGCGCGTTGTGGTCCGCGGTCTCGCGCAAATGACTCTGGCCGTCGTCCTGGCGTTTATTCTCTATCAGCCATACTCCCAGTGGAACGTGCAGGGCTACACGGCGGTGGAGGTGTGGCACGGTTCCAAGACGCCCCTCGACTCCTATCTGATCGTTCATGGCATATTCCTCTTCGTGCTCGTATCGTTCATGATCTGGCAGACCCGCGAGTGGATGGCACGCACCCCGCTCACGCGGTTCAGCGGCGCCCGGCCCGGCTCCATTCTGGCCGGGGTGTTGCTCATCGGCGTGCTCGCGGCGGCCGCCGTTGCACTGCTCTACCTCTCCGGGTATCAGGCGCTCAGCCTGGCGCTCCCCCTCCTGGCCTGGGCCGGATTGTTGGCGCTGCGCAGGGAACAAAACGCGGCCACCCGCGCAATTCTGATCCTCGCCTCGGTCGGCCTCGCCTTGACGGCATTGGTCGAGGTGATCGTGCTCAAGGGCGACGTCAGCCGCATGAACACGGTGTTCAAGTTCTACCTGCAGGTGTGGCTGCTCTTTGGTGTGGCCGCCGGGCCCGCGCTCGCGTGGGCCGTGGATGCGCTCAATCGAGGGAGCCGTCGATTGCGCGGGGTGTGGCAGACGGCCCTGCTGTTGCTGGTGCTGGGAGCCGGGTACTATACCTACAAGGCCGGCCTTTCGAAGATGCAGGACCGGATGGCGCTGGATGCCCCGCGCACCTTGGATGGCATGACCTTTATGGCCTACGCCGGCTACGCGGACCGCGGCAAGGATTTCTCGCTGCGCGAAGACTATGACGCGATTCGCTGGATGCAGGAGAACGTTAGCGGTTCGCCAGTGATCGTCGAAGCCAACACCGTCGAGTATCACTGGGGCTCGCGCTTCACGATCTACACCGGTCTGCCCGGCGTCGTGGGCTGGAATTGGCACCAGCGGCAGCAACGCGGCGTCGTCTCGACGCTATGGGTCGAGGATCGGGTGCGTGAGATCGGCGACTTCTACACCACGCCGGATGAAACGCAGGCCGCGAGCTTCCTCGCGCGATATGATGTTGCCTATGTCATCGTGGGCCAGCTCGAACGCGCCTATTACCCCGAAGAAGGGTTGGCCAAGTTCGAGCGGATGACTGCGGCAGGCCTCTTGCGCCGCGTGTACTCTGAGGGCGAGACGGTCATCTATGAGGTGGCCCATGCCTTGTGAGTTGGGGTCGGTGCTCCGTCCGGAAGGGATGGACTTGTGAGTGAACTGATCGCCGGGGCGAGTCTGCTTCGCTGGTGGATTGCCCTGTTCCTGATCCAGGCGGCAGCCTGGCCGCTCGTCCACGGCGTGTTCCGGCGGTCGACCGACCGCGGGCTGGCTTTTGCCCGCCCGGTCGGCTTACTGCTGGTCGGTTTCGTGTTCTGGTTGGGCGCGGTGCTCGGCGTGTGGACGAACTCTTCGAGTTCGGCATGGCTCGCGATGCTCCTGGTGTTCGCCGTGGGGCTGTGGTGGGCGAGGCGCGACGGACGCAATCCATGGGCCGAGTTGCGCCGGCTTCGCGGTCTGCTGCTCGGGCAAGAGGTCCTTTTCCTGATCGCCTTCGGGGTGTGGGCGGTCATCCGCATGCACAACCCGGAGGCTACCGGCACCGAGAAGCCGATGGAGCTGGCCTTCATCAATGCGGTGCTCAAATCCTCACGCTTCCCGCCGAACGATCCGTGGCTTTCGGGTTACGCCATCTCGTACTACCACTTCGGTTACATCCTGGTGGGGATGCTTGCCAAGCTCGCGTCTGTTGCCGGAGGCATTGCATTTAATCTGGCTGTCGCCTCATGGTTCGGGATGGCGGCGCAAGCCAGTGCCGGGCTGCTGCACAACTTGCTGTCACTGCGCGGCGGGGACTCCCGCGAGCGAAGTGGCTTCCACTCGACTTCTCTCCTCGCACCCCTGACGCTACTGCTGGTGGGCAACCTGGCCGGAGTGCTGGAGGTGATACGGGCTCTTCGCGTGGGCTGGGGGACGGGTGCGTTTTGGCGCTGGCTCGACATCCTCGAACTGGCTGATGCGCCCACCGGGCCGCTGGCCATCGACCCGCTTCAATTCCGCTTCTGGTGGTGGTGGCGAGCCTCACGAGTGATCAACGACTTGGACCTCGGCGGGCGAAGTATCGGCCTGCAGCCG
>DATEAT010000060.1:0-7980 GCA_035288225.1 Anaerolineales bacterium
GCGCCGGTGCAATCCGGATTGGACGAAGGCGAACAATTCAAAGGCGATGTACGGGAAGGCCAGCGCGAACCCCGCCAGGAGCGAGACGCGCATGAAGACGCCGATGTTCTCCGTCACTTCAATGGATTGCAGGTTGCTCAATCCGCCCAACGGGCGGGTGAGGAATTCGAGCAGGGGTTGGGCGAAAGCAAAGGAGAAGGTCGTGGTGATGGCCAGAAAGAGGATCGCGCGCAAGAGGTGGCGGCGCAGGGCGTCCAGGTGTTCCAGAATCAAATTCGGGCTCTGCACCGCGCCGGCGAACGTGTCGGCCAGCGGCGTGTCTTCCGGCTCGTAGGTGAAGAAGGCGCGGATGGCGCGGGCCAGCGCCCCCAGCGCGCGGAAGGGTGCCGAGAGCACTCGCCCGATGGCCCGCATGGCTTTGCGCATGCGGCCGCCTAAGGCGCTTCCTCGGCGGGCGGGCCCGAAGGCGCGTCGTCCGTTCCGGTCGTGGAAGCCGCCGGGGAAGGTGAGGCCGCTGCACTTTCGCCTGGGTCGGGCTCCGAGGCTGGGGGCGGCGGCGGGGTGGGGTAGGTCAGCGGCGCCGCGCCCTGATCGGCGCGCGCGGCCCACGGCGCATAGGCCGTCGTCTTCAAGTCCGGCAGGGCCATCTCCTTCTCAATGGAGTGCAGTTCATCCAGCTGTGCCTCGCGCGCCAAGCGGCTCGGCAGGTTCTGCAATTCACTGGAGGCCTGACGGAAGATGCGCCACGAGTCGGAACGGAACATGCGGTTGAGGAAGCGGCCGATCGAGCGGCCTACTTTGCCCAACTGGTTGGGCGGGATCACGAGCAGTGCAATCACCAGCACCAGCAACAGTTCGAGCGGGCCGATGCCCAGGAATTCCATGGGCTTACTCTCCGCCTCGGGCGGAGCGGGCGGCCTCGTCCACGTGTTCGGCCAGGCTGCCCAACACGCCGTTGACAAAGCGCGGTGAACTCTCCGACCCGAAGACCTTGGCCACTTCCACTGCCTCGTTGATCGCCACCCTCACCGGGGTTTCGCGCCCGATGGCGAATTCCCACAGCGCCAGGCGCAGCACGTTTCGGTCCACCAGCGCCATTTGCGCCACCGGCCACTCCGGCGCAAAGCGGGCAATCATTCGATCCAGATCGGCGCGATGCTGGAGCACACCGAAGATCAGGCGCTGGGCAAAACCACCCAGATCCTCCGTGAGCGGCGAGGCCTCGAGCCGCTGCTCGAGCACCGTCCCCGGAGGATGATTGGAACTGTCAACTTCGAAAAGAACTTGCAGCGCAAGCGCGCGTGCTTTGCGACGACCCTTCATACACCCTGCGGCCCGCCGCGCGGCGGGCCCTTTCATTGGGTCTGGATCAGCCTTCGGCCGCCGGCGGTCCGGCCGGCGCCAGGTCGATGTCTTCCAGATGGATGTCGAGCCGGCCCACTTCCAGCCCGATGAGATCGCGAATGGCCCGCGCCACCTCGTGCTGAACCTGGCGCGCGACCTCGCGCACGTTGTAGTCCTGCTCCACCACGAGATACAAATCGGCCGAGACCGTTTCGTCGTTCGTCTCCAGGCGCACCCCGTCGGCTGTTCCGCGCCGGAACAACTGATTGACCCCGCCCGGCACCGGGCTCATGCGCGCCACACCCGGCACGCCCAGGGCTGCCAGCCTGGCCACGGTGATCAGCACCCCCGGCGAAATGAACGTCTTGCCTGCAGCGGTTGAATTGTCCATGGTCCCTCTCACATCATCGCCATGCCGCCGTCGACGCCCAGCACTTGCCCGGTGATGAAGGACGCCCGGTCGGATGCCAGAAAGGCGACTGCGTAAGCCACTTCTTCGGGTGTGCCCGCACGCCCCAGCGGGGTGAGCTTGATCGTTCCCGCGCGGATGTCCTGTGGTACCTTGGCCCAGATGTCGGTCTCGATGTATCCAGCCGCCACCGCATTCACCGTGATGTGGCGCGAAGCCACCTCGCGAGCCAACGATTTGGTGAAGCCGATCTGCCCCGCCTTAGAGGCCGCGTAATTGGCCTGGCCGGCATTTCCCAACTGACCGGAGACCGAGGTGATGTTGATGATGCGCCCCGATCGGCGGCGGATCATGCTCTTGATTGCCGCGCGCGAGCAGTTGAAGGTGCTCTTGAGATTGGTGCGCAGCACCTCATCCCAATCGGCCTCGCCCATCTGCAGCAGCAGCATGTCGCGGGTGATGCCCGCGTTGTTAACCAGGATGTCGATCTGCCCGTAGGCCTGCACCACGCCCTGCACCAACGCTCCGGCCTGGGCGAAATCCGCCACGTCGGCCTGCACCGCGGCGGCTTTTCCGCCCAGCGCCTGGATCGCGCTGACAACCTCGGCCGCCGCATCGGCGCGCGAGTTGTAGTTGACAGTCACCACCGCGCCGGATCGAGCGAGTTCGAGCGCGATCGCGCGGCCAATCCCGCGCGAGGCACCGGTCACCAGTGCCACCTTGCCCTCCAGCGTCCGCTCCACTCCGTCCTCCACACCTCGGGCGACTGCCTCAGACTCCGGCGTGAGCTTCATTCTAAACCACAGGCGACCCGGGCTGCAAACTTGACGCGCCCGCCAATTCCTGCGTGCGGCACGCCAGGCGCAGGTACTTGGGTTTGCTCTTGATCTCCTGCAATTCCAGCCCGCCGCGGCGCAGCGCCGCCTCGCCGCCCGTGCCCGGGCGCACGTCGATGATCAGCCACCCTCCCGGGCGCAGCGCATGCATCACTTCCGGGAGATAGGTCTCCACAGGGAAGTGAAACCCCCACGCCCGCAGCGAAATCGCCAGATCCACATCCTGCGCGGCGACCGCGAACCCCTCTTCGGCCGGTATCAGCCGGATGCGATCCGCCGCTACGCCATTGGCGAGCAGGAGCTCGCGGGCCACCTCCTGGCTGTTGTAGAAGTGGCCGCGGCCGGCAAATCCGTAGCGCGGGCGCGCATCGGTCTGCGTTCGGTCGAGCAACGAAAAAGTGAGCGCCGCATGGCGGCGGTAGTGCTGGAAGAGAAGCGCATCGATGCCCGCCACGCCGCAGCCGATATCGAGAATGTGATCGACCTGAGGCGGTAGGAAGGGCGCGAGGATGGCGTACTCGCGGCGCATCAGTGCGATGAAGGCGCGCCGGATGTCCGCCGCCCAGACGCGTGCCTCGAGCCTCGCCAACCACGCATAATACGGCTGGCGGAAGAGATCGGTGATTCCGGAAAGACGCTGCAGCCGAGTCCGTTGCAGAATGACGAAGGGCAGCGCGCGATCGGGCACGACCAGGTCGAGCGATTCCGAAGGCAGCGGGAGGAGAGCGGAGGTTGACATGAGGTGGGTGTGAGAGCGGGACGAGGCCGGCGGCCGGGCGCCGCGGCAGGCATGCTAGGCGGCCGCGCCGCCGAATGCTGTCAGGTCTTCGGGCGTGCCCAGGCTTGTGGCCGAGGCCTCCGGCAGAATGCGCCGGATGAGGCCGGCCAGCACGTCCTTGGATCCCAATTCAATGAAGGAGGCGACCCCCAGGGACTGCATGCGCTGCACCGACTCGGTCCAGCGCACCGGCGAGGTGAGCTGCGCGGAGAGCTCGGCCTGGATATCGGCCGCCGCGGTGATGGGCGCCGCGCTGGTATTGGCCACCAGCGGCACGCGCGCCGTACCGATCGGCGCCTGGCGCACAGCCTGGGCAAATTCCTCGGCCACGCTTTTCATCAGCGGCGAGTGCGCGGCGATGCTCACCGCCAGGCGCACCGCGCGCCGCGCGCCGCGCTCGCGCGCCAGGGCCATCGCCCGCTCGAGCCCGGCGGCGCCCCCCGAAATCACGATTTGCCCCGGGCAATTGTCGTTGGCCACCACAACCACCTCGCCCGTGGCCTGCGCGGCCTCCCGGCATACCTCGGCCGCCAGGGCAGCCTCCAGGTTGAGGATGGCGGCCATGCCGCCGGGCGCGGTCTCCCCGGCGCGCGTCATGAGCCGCGCGCGTTCGCGCACCAGCGCGAGCGCGGCCTCGAATTCCATCGCGCCTGCCGCCACCAGCGCCGAGAATTCCCCCAGCGAGTGCCCGGCCACACAACACGGCTCGAAGCCCGGGTGCTGTTCGAGGAAGGCGCGCCATACGGCCACCGAGTGAGTGAGCAGAGCCGGCTGAGTGTGCAGCGTCTGGTTGAGCTCGGCTTCCGGCCCCTCCCAGCACAGCCTCGACAGCGAATAGCCCAGCGCCCGGTCGGCGGCGGCAAAGGTCGAGGCCGCCGATGGATAGGCCTGCGCCAAGCTGCGCCCCATGCCCAGTTGTTGTGATCCTTGACCAGGGAAGAGGAAGGCGGTCTGCGCGGGGAGAAGTGCCGTGGTCATCGCCCTATATAGATGACAAAGGCCGTGCGGCCACGGCCTTTGTGCGGAGCTTTAGGTCGACTTCTTCTTTTTCTTCTTCGGCTCGAACACCTGGCGCCCGTCGTAGTAGCCGCAACTGGGGCACACGGTGTGCTGCGCCACCGGCACACCACAATTGCTGCAGTTGATCAGCTCGGTCGGCACGAGCGCGTCGTGCGCGCGGCGGCGGTCGCGGCGACCCTTGGAATGTTTGCGCTTTGGATGAGGCGGCATTGCCCAACTCCTGTGGATGTGGTGCGCCTGCCCCGGCTCGAGCCTTCTGGCCGCACGGGATGTGCCCGGAGCTAAGCCTGCGAATTATACCTGCCGTGATGGATCGGGTCAAGGATTGGGCGGGACGCGCGGAAACCTAAGGGCGGGCCAGAACCGAGTGCGGGCACAGCCTCAGGCCGGCGCCAGGGCCGCTTCCTGCAGACCTTCGTCGGAGCCGTGAAGCATGCCGGCCTCATCCGTCAGCAGCAAGCGCTCGCGGGTAAAGAGCAGTGCGGTCCCTTCCACCCCGAGCGCTTCGGCCACCTCGTCCGGGCGTCCGGTGGCGCCGGCCTGCAGCCTGAGGCGCATGCCCAGGCTGGGCACGCCCGCCTGGCGTACTTCAAGGTGAAGGATCAGGGGGCGCAGGTCGTAGCTCTTCTCGCGCCGCTCACGGGGCAAGCTTTCGCAGGCGAGAACCCGGCTCACTCGCTCGCCGATCTCGGCCGGCAGCCCGCCCACCACAACCACTCCGCGGTACTCGCCCGCCACGAGCCACTGCTCGAAGTGCGGTTTGCCCGCCGGCATGCGCTGAATTCGCCGTAGCCGCAAGCCCGGCGGAAGCGCCGCCTCCAGCCGCTCTTCAAGCGCGCCCGCCGGCAAGTCAACCTCCAGCCACAGATCCATCAACTCCGCCGCGGCCGTGCAACCGAGCGGCAGCGCGGCGGCGATTTGAATGCGCGGGTGCGGGTGGAAGCCCTGGGTATATGCCAGCGGCAATTCGGCCCGCCGCAGCGTCCGTTCCCACGCGCGCAAGAGGTCCAGATGCCCCACGTACCGCATGGCGTGGGTGATGGCGAAGGTGATCCGGTAGCGTGCTGCTTCCACTTCGGTCATGGAATTCAATTCACCACAGAGCACACAGAGAGCACAGAGACATCAACCTTTGAGGGCAGAAAGAGCACAGACCAGTGACCTGCCAAGAGTGAGGCGAAACGAGTCTGATGGTCGTCGGAGACGGAGCTCACCAAGGAACACCAACGCAGCAATCCATCGGACCCGGCAAGGCGTAGGATCGGGTCTTTAGTACGATTTCTCCGTGATCTCCGTGGTCTCTGTGGTGAGATGCTCTTTCGGCACATGCTTCTTGGCCACCGGGCAGAACCACGCCTCGCGTGCCTGCTCCCCGCGCAGCTTCGAATAGGCTGGCATGATACCGCAGGCGTAACATCGCGTGCGGCAGTCGATGCGCGGACGGCCCTCCAGGCTCCACAGGTAGTCTTCGGTCAGGAAGCGCTTGCGCAGCCCGCTGTCGATATGCTCCCACGGCAGCCGTTCATCAATCGGCCGCTCGCGGTGGAGATAGAACTCCGGGTCGAGGCCGCAATCGCGGAAGGCCTCCGTCCACGCCTCAAACTTGAACTGGTCTTGCCAGGCGTCGTAGCGCGCCCCGCGCCGCCAGGCGGCCTCGATCACGCCGCCCATGCGCCGGTCGCCGCGCGAGAGCCAGGCTTCCATTTGCGTCGCCTCGGGCGAGTTCCAGTTCAGCTTCAGCCCGCGGCCGCGCATCTCGTCCATCAGCAGGCGCTGCTTGGCGCGGATGCTCTCCACCGAATCCAGCGGCACCCATTGGAACGGCGTGTGCGGCTTGGGCACGAACGTGCTCACGCCGGCGTGCACCTCCGCTCGCCCGCCCAGCACCTGGCGCCCCTCGCGCAGCACGCGTTTACACAGTTCGGCGATGGCGCGCACGTCCTCCAGGCCTTCCTGCGGATGGCCGATCATGAAGTACAGCTTCACCGTCGGCCAGCCGCGGCGGAAAATCTCGCGCGTGACCGCCAGGAGCTGCTCATCCGAGATGGCTTTGTTGATGATCGTACGCATGCGCTCGGTGGCCGCCTCCGGCGCCAGGGTAAATCCGGAGGAGCGGTTGCCGCGCAGCGCTTCCATCAGGTCCACCGATACGCTTTCGATGCGCAGCGAGGGCAGCGAGATGCGCAGGTGCCGCCCGGCGTAGCGCTCGGCGACCGCCGTCACCAATTCGCGGATGTGGCGGTAGTCGGACGAGGAAAGCGAGAGCAGCGCCACCTCTTCGTAGCCGGTATGGCGCAAGCCTTCGTCGATCGCCGCCAGAATCTCCGCCACGCTGCGCTCGCGCACCGGGCGGGTGATCATGCCCGCCTGGCAGAAGCGGCAGCCGCGCGTGCAGCCGCGCATGATCTCCACCGGGAAGCGGTTGTGCACCGTGTCGATGTAAGGCACGATGAGCCGGGTCGGCGCCGGCGGCAGCGCGCCCACGATGCGTTTGAGGATGTGCTGCGGCGCCGCCTCGTGCGTGCGCTCCACCTCGCGCACGGTGCCGTCCTCGTTGTAGCGAGGGGCATAGAAGCGCGGCACGTACACGCCCGGCAGGCGCACCAGACGCTCCAGGAGCGCCAGGCGCGAAAGCTCCTCGCGCTTGGCCGCGCCCACCGCCTCGACGATCTCCTCGATGACCTCCTCGCCCTCGCCGATCACGAAGGCGTCGACGAAGTCGGCCAGCGGCTCCGGGTTCATCGCCGCGTGCCCGCCGGCGATCACCAGCGGGTAGCGCTCGTCACGCTCCGCCGCCCGCAACGGCAGCCCGGCCAGGTCGAGCGCGTTGAGTAGATTCGTGTAGAGCGATTCGTAGGGTATCGAGAAGCCGATCAGGTCGAAATCGCCGAGCGCGTGATGCGTTTCGAGTGAGTAGAGCGGCACGCCCGCCTGGCGCATCTCACGTTCCATATCCGCCCAGGGGGTGTAGGCACGCTCCGCCAGCGCCTCCGGCCGGCGGTTGACGATCTCATACAACACCGCCAGGCCCAGGTTCGACATCCCCAGGTCGTACAAATCGGGGAAGACCAACGCCGTTCGCACCGGCGTGCTGGCCCAATCCTTGACCACCTGGTTGAGCTCGCCCCCGGTGTAGCGTCCGGGCTTCTCGACCCGCGGCAGAATGCGCGCCAGCGCAGCGCTGATTTCCTCAGGTGTTCTCATCATCCCGTCATTTGCCTTATTGGGTATAATATGTGAGAATTATAGCATTGTCAGCAGGGCGCTCGGTGCCTTGCTTCCGGTCCGGCAGCATCCATTGTACGGCGCGCGCCGGAACATTGTTCTCTCATTCTGCTCAGGAGGTTAGGCGTGCAAAAGCAATCCGGGCGCGGCGGAATCCAGATTAGTGATCCGCCTTTCATGCAGTCGCTCTTCGGCAA
Source organism: Anaerolineales bacterium (assembly GCA_035288225.1). Taxonomy (GTDB): domain Bacteria; phylum Chloroflexota; class Anaerolineae; order Anaerolineales; family RBG-16-64-43; genus RBG-16-64-43. The sequence continues at coordinate 7,810 of DATEAT010000060.1, forward strand.
CACTCGCTGGTCCTGGCTGTGGCTCATTGCGCGAGTCTACATGGGCTACACCTGGATCAACTCGGGTTGGGGCAAGGTGACCAACCCAGCCTGGGTCCAGACCGGTGAAGCCCTCAAGGGGTTTTGGGAGCGTGCGGTACTCATCCCCGATGCGCCGGCGCGGCCGGCCAT
>DATEAT010000061.1:0-8764 GCA_035288225.1 Anaerolineales bacterium
GGCAGGGCACAGGCGAAAGCCGCCAGCACGAGCAGACTCATGGCGGCGCGCAGGGGGCTGCGCAGGTAGCGGCTGGTCGGGACCATGACGTCCTCCTGTTCGGTTTGTAGGGCGAGATAGGCGATGAGGGCGGCGCTCCACGCGGTGGTCGATGAGATTATATATCCGCTCCTCTGGCGCCGCCGGGCGGGGCGGCTGCCCGCGTGGGTGTGCCTACCTCACGCCGTGCCTCGACGCCGACCGCGCCTGGGTCTTGTCGTGCGCCCGTACCGCAACCGGCTCGGCCGCTTCGGCGAATTCAGGGAGAACCTCTATGCCGGGTTCATCATGTGGACCTTCAATGCGGCCAGCCTGCGCGGACGCCGGGTGCTAAGGTTGCGGCGCATGGACATGTGGATGACCGCAGAGGACTTCGTGCAACGGTTTGGCGGGTAACGGCTGGGCGGAGATAATCATCGGGAAAACGGTTCCCGTTGCCCCGGGCTAGGCGGGTGCCCCGAACGGACGCGCGGCCAAACGCGGAATGGGCGCTATCGGAGCAGACGACCGCACGGCGCAGGCGAAGCTCCCGCGCAAATGCGTTAGCCAGCCCCCATTTGCGCCCTCCCGCGGATGCCGGTCAGGCCCATGTCGTGCGAGCAGAATGTGGAGGCTAGCGCCGTGCGGCGCGCCGTCGTGAGCCAGCCGCTACCGAGCGCTTAGGCGGCCGCGCGCGGCCGAACTTGCGCACCAGGTAGGCCAGTGCCGGCGGGTCAATGGCCCCGTGGTCCAGGTCGACCCGGTCTTCGAGGTTCTCTTTGCCGGTGAAGGCGCGCAGCGCCTCGCGTGTGGCCGGATCGTAACTGCCGTTGACCCGCCGGCGGTAGTGACCCAGGGATTTCATCATCGTCTGCAGATCGCGCGCCACGACGCCGCGAATCTCGATGCGCTCAGCCGGGTCGCTTGTTCCGGAATACAACTGGTGTAGCTCGATCAGCCGGCGCACGCGCGGGATCGGATGGGGCGCGTCGTCGACGCGCAGGTCGAGCGCGCGGTCGTTGAAACCGGCGTATCCGCCGCGTTGCCTCACCACCAGCAACGCGGCAGACTGCCGGCCGCGGCTATCCCCGCCGGCGCGGTCGCCGGCCGCGAGCGCGGCGAAGAGACGCATGGCCAATTCGCCGGGCGTGCCTTCGAAGGTCTCAGCCATTTGGTCGACGACCTGCGGCCCAGTGAGGATGTTGCCCTGGCAGGCATAGCCCGGCCCGCTGCGGCCGCCGGCCCAGGCGAAGCACTCTGCACCGGTGAAGGTCGCGGCGCGGCCCGCACCATCGACCATCCCCACCTGACGTTGGGCGCGTCCCTCATCTGCGGCGAGCAGGTGGTCGAGCGCCTCTTGAGCTGGCAGGCCCTGCTGCATCAGGTCGAGGCCGGCCGGTCCGAAGGTCGTGTTGGCATACGACTGAGTCGCGACGGCGCCCGCGCCGGCGCGCGCCCAGGGCACCACCGCGCCGACGGCCAGGAAACGTGAGGCGACGGCGATACCCCACTCCCCTCGTGCGACATCCGCTGCGACGATCGAGAACGTGGCGATTCTCATTGGGCGCCTCCCATCCGGTGCGCGCAGGATAACCCGCGCCCTGCGGACTGTCAACGCGCCGACCGACGCCTCGCCCTCGACGGCGCGGGGTTTTCACTCATGTAGGTCCGCCGATATTTCCGACACCGAGGCCTCATGAGCGGCATAAACCGGCGCGGGTCCCTCGCATGATGGGCCTGGACCTTGCGCGCGTGCAAGCGATCCTGTTCGACATGGACGGCACACTCGCCGAAACGGATGAGGAATACCTGCGGCGGCTGGTTCGCCTTACGCGCCCGCTGCACATCCTTTTCGGACGAGTCGATGCAACACGCGTCTTACGCCGCTGGATGATGGCCTCGGAGGGGATGGCCAGCTTCCTGCTCAGCGTGCCAGACCGTCTGGGCATTGATGAACCGCTGGCTGCGCTCACCGACCGCCTGGCGGGGTGGCGCGGACTGGGACGCCCGGGCGCCTTCCATGCCGTGCAGGGCGTGCCCGAAATGCTGCCGCGGCTCGCGAAGCGCTACCGGCTGGCCGTGGTGAGCTCGCGCGACCGGCGCGGCACGCTTGCATTCCTCGACCAATGGAAGCTCGCGCCGCACTTTGGCGCGATCATCACCGCGCTCAGCGCACCGCGCATGAAGCCACACCCGGCGCCGGTGATTGCGGCGGCGAAGGCACTGGGCGTTGCGCCCGAGAGGTGCCTGATGGTGGGCGACACGCGCGCCGACATTCTGGCGGGGCGGCGTGCGGGTGCGCAGACGGCGGGCGTGCTGTGCGGGTTTGGCGAGCGCGAAGAGCTGGAAGCGTGCGGGGCGGATGTCATCCTCGAGAGCACCGCCGAGGTGGCGCGGTTGTTGCGCAGGTAGAGGTGCCCCGGGATTCAAGGACCTCACCCTTTCGGACGGGTGGATCTTCCATATACTGGATGTGCTGACAGGAGTTGGCGAGATGAAGACCCTGGTACGCCGGTGGAGAGGCGAGCTCATTGTACGAATCCCGCATTCCTTGGCGTTTGCAGCGGGTCTGACGGACGGCTCGGTGGTCGAGGTCTCCCTCGTCGATGGCCTGCTGATCGCTCGCCCCGTCAACACATCCACAAGCCGCCTACGGCGACTGCTTGCGCGTATTACCCCCAACAACTTGCATCGCGAAATTGAGAGCGGACCGCCTCGTGGGCGGGAGGTCTGGTGAGGGCGGGACCGTCGGACGCCAGGTCACCCCAGCCCGCTTTCTCTCGGCAGTTGACGATGATATCGTGATATGATACTATGATTGTCAGCAGCAGGCACCAACCCACGCTTGAAGCCATCTTCGCAGACCCACCGGTCGCAAGCCTGCGCTGGAGTGAAATCGAATCACCGCTCCGGGCACTGGGTGGGGAGTGCTCCGAAGGAAGCGGCTCCCGGCTGAGGGTTGCCCTCAACGAGGTAAGGGCTGTCTTTCACCGACCCCACCCCGAAAAGGAAGCCTCCCGAAGCACAGTGCGGTCCGTCAGACGGTTTCTCGAGCAGGCCGGAGTCTCTCCATGATGGAGTACCGGGGATACAGCGCCAAGGTTGATTTCGACGACGAGGCCCGCGTCTTCCACGGCGAGGTCATCAACCTGCGCGACGTGGTGACGTTTGAGGCCGACAACGTTGAGGGGCTCGTCAAAGCTTTCCATGACTCCGTTGACGACTATCTGGAATTCTGCGCGCATCGCGGAGAGGAACCGGAGAAGCCGTTTTCGGGGAGATTGCTGGTGCGGCTTCCCCCCGATCTCCACCGCAAGCTCTCTGCGAACGCACGACTGAGTGAGAAAAGCCTCAACGCCTACATCGCCGGAGTCCTCGAGACGGCGATCATAGATGACCGGCGCCACAAGCCCTCCTGAGCGGCCCCCGCGTTCCCCGGCCCAGCCTTCCCTGCCTCGCCTCAACCCGATGATCGACTGCCGGCGGTGTGCTGCACCGGCCTCCGCCCTCGTCAGGGTGACGCACGTCGTGACCCGCGAAGAACGCCGGATGGCCGACAGAAAGCGGTGCCGCGCCAATGCCATCTGCATGGTCGTCGCGCGATCGCGGGAGACTCTCCGGTTGAGGCCGCGAGGTGGTCGAGACGAAAGCAGGCTAAGAAGGGTGGCAATGACAGTGAATGTTGAGTTCTTGTGTAGCGGCATTGACATGCGCACGACGTAGACGTATAATACATATGTATAGAATATGACCATGGAGGTTGCGCATGGACTCGATCCGAGAAGCCCCAAAATCACGCCGACTCAACATCCTTGTCAGCGAATCGCTCATTGAATCCCTCACCGCAACGGCCAAGAGCAGGGGGTTGACCGTTTCTGCAGTCGTGCGCCAGGCCGTGGAAAGCGAGTGTCGGCGATCGCATGAGGAGGCCCTGGCGCGGGTTGCCGAGGCGCTCGCGCCGCTCTACAAAACTGACAAGGAACTGACCGCCTTTCAGGCGCTGGATGGAGAAGAGTTTCGATGAAGCGGGGAGAGGTCTGGGAGGTAAATCTTGACCCAACGATTGGGGCGGAAATCAAGAAGAGCCGCCCGTGCGTCATCGTCAACCGCGACGCGCTCGCCCGCCTGCCCCTGAGAATCGTGGTCCCCCTGACCGAATGGGACGCGCGTTTTGAGACCGCGCCCTGGCACATTCCAGTTGAACGCACAGCCGAAAATGGGCTCTCCAAGAAATCCTCGGCCGATACCTTCCAAGTGCGTTCAGTATCTGAAGCTCGGTTGATCCGGCGGATAGGACACCTTTCTGATTCCGCGATGGAGAGAATCGGAGCGGGCCTGAAGAATTCCCTGGCGCTTGACTAAGCGGCGCCCCCTCAGGTTTATGCTCTGGGTCGGTTATGGGTGATGAACGCCGCGCCCCTCCCAATCAAACCGGGAGGGGCGCGGTTTTGATGCATGACCTGTGGGAGGCTTACGCTTTACGCATCCGCTCTTCGAGCTCGGCGGCCGCCAGGCGTGTGGCCTCCAGGCGCAAGCTGAGAGTGAGATCCCCGCGCGTGCGCTCGGTCACGCCGCGCACCATGTCGGTCGTGCGCCGCAGGTTGCCGGTGATGGCATCCGGGTAGTCGAGCGTGACCAGCAGCGAATAGATGTCGTCCATCATCGCGAGCAGCCGTTCGGCCTCGCGACTATCCCCGCTGCGCATGATGTCCAGGCAGTGCCGCCGCAATTCGCCCGCCGCCTCGCCCAGCCCGTTGAGATAGGGTGCCGCATCCACCTGCAGCTCGTCGGGTGAGGGCAGGCGTTCGCCGCCGACCAGCGCGTAGACAATGGAGGCCTCCGCCAGTTCCTTGAGCGCATCCTGCGAGTAGCCGGCGAAATAGAGATCGGGATAGGGCGCGAGCGCCCCGCGCAGCGTACCCGCTTCGCTACGCGCCTGGCCGATGTGCTCGAGCGCGAGCGGCCGCTCGTTACGGTGCACCGCACGAATGGCGAGTGCCGAATGGCGGATGATCGAGCGCGAATGTTGCAGCGCCTGTTCGCGGGCGTGATTCTTGGCCTCCAGCCGCGTGCGGATTTCTTCTCCCAGTGTGTTCAACATCTCCATGAGGTTATTCCGTTGGGGGCGAGTCCGGCCCGGACTCGTGCCCGATCGGGCGGCCGAAAAGCTGGCCGGCCAGGGTTGCGCCTTCGGGGATGCGAATCTCGCCGTACTGCGCCTCGTATTTGCCCAGGTTCTCGGTCAGCGCGCGCAGCACCAGCTTCGCGCTGAGCGGCGACATGACCACCCGCGCACACACGCGCGCCTGATTCATGCCGGGCAGGAGGTGAGCGAAATCCACGACGACCTCCGCCGGCGAGTGTGTGATGAGGGCGAAGTTGGCATACACGGCCTCGAGATTCGGCGGCAAGCGCAATGGAATGGGGCCCTTGATGGGGGGCGTGTTCTTCGGCAATTCAGTCATGCAATCCTCCCGGCCCGGCCAGACGCTAGAAGGGGATCTCCTCATCGCTCGCCGCGGGCGGCGCCGATTGCCCTTCGGCCGGTTCGGTCCCGGCACCCTCCTGGCGCGGGCCGCCGCCGAGGAAGCGCACCGTCTCCGCCACGATCTCGTACGAGGCGGCGGTGGTTCCGTCCGGGCGGGTATAGGTGCGTGGGTTGCCGGTGGCGCGATCGGGCGAGAGGCGTCCCTCGACCAGCACCTGGCGCCCCTTGGAAAGGTACTGCTTGCACGTCTCGGCCTGTTTGCCCCAAGCGGAGACGCGGATCCAAATCGTTTCTTTCACCTGCTGCCCCGCGGAGTCGTTGTAGGTGCGATTGACGGCAACGGGAAACGATGTGACCGCCTGCCCGTTGGGCGTATAGCGCATCTCGGGATCGCGGCCGAGGTTGCCGACCAGAATGATTTTGTGGAACATAGCTCTCCTCCCCCGCGCGTCGAGCGACGGATGACCCCGCGCCCCGGGCGCGTTGGGCTGCATTCATTCTACACCGGAGTGCAGCGAGCGCTTCAGACTCGGGCGGCGATGTCCTTCGTGATGCGCGCCTGGGCCTCCGCGACGGGCATCGCCCCGGGATTCTCGCCGGAGCGCAAGCGCACGGCCACCGCCCCTTGTTCAACTTCCTTATCGCCCACCACCAGCATGTATGGCACCTTTTGCATTTGTGCGTCCCGGATCTTGGCGTTCATCCGCTCGGGGCGGGTATCCACCTCCACGCGCAGGCCGGCCTCGCGCAAGCGGGCCTCGATCTGGCGCGCATACTCCAGGTGTCGGTCGGCGATGGGGATCACGACCGCCTGCACCGGCGCAAGCCAGACGGGGAAGGCGCCGGCGAAATGCTCGATGAGCACGCCCATGAAACGCTCCATTGAACCGAGCAGGGCGCGATGGATCATGTACGGGCGGTGCTCCTGCCCGTCCTCGCCGATGTATGTCATTCCGAAGCGCTCCGGTAGCGTGAAATCGAATTGAATTGTCGAGAGCTGCCACTCGCGTCCCAGGGCGTCGCGCACCTTGAGATCGATCTTTGGACCGTAGAAGGTCGCCTCGCCCTCGTCCACCTGGAAGTCGACCTTGGCCCGGAGCAGCGCTTGGCGCAAGGCTTCTGTGGGCGCCTGCCACTCTTCTGGCGTGCCGGCGGCCTTGGCCGGGTTGCGGGTTGAGAGATAGGCCTGGAAATCGTTGAAACCGAAGGCCCGCAGGATGCCCAGGCTGAAGTCGAGCACACGGTCGATCTCCTGGGGCATTTGGTCCGGACGGCAGAAGAGATGCGCATCGTCCTGGGTGAAGCCGCGCACCCGCAGCAGGCCGTGCACCACGCCGCTGCGCTCGTAGCGGTAGACCGTGCCCCACTCTGCGAAGCGCAAGGGAAGATCGCGATAGGAGCGAGTCCGGCTCTTGTAGATCTGGATGTGGAATGGGCAGTTCATCGGCTTGAGGTAATACTGCTGCCCCTCGATATCCAGCGGTGAGTACATGTTCTCGCGGTACCAGTCCAGGTGGCCGCTGGTTTCCCAGAGCGAGGCCTTGCCGATGTGGGGGGAAAAGACGAACTCGTATCCGCCGCGGGCGTGTTCCTCGCGGCAGTAGTCCTCCGCCAGCTTGCGCACCATCCCGCCGCGTGGGTGCCACAGGATCAGACCCGGACCGACCTCATCGCTGATGCTAAACAGGTCGAGCTCCTTGCCCAGCTTGCGGTGGTCGCGCTTCTTGGCCTCCTCCTGCTGCCACAGATAATGCGTGAGTTCTTCGGCCGTGGTCCAGGCGGTGCCGTAGATACGCTGCAGCATCGGCTTCTTCTCGTCTCCGCGCCAGTAGGCGCCGGCGATGCTGGTGAGCTTCAAGGCCTCGGGGTTGATTTGCCCGGTGCGCTCGAGGTGCGGCCCACGGCACAAGTCGGTGAACTTGTCGTGGGTGTAGGTGGTGATGGCTGGCGGAGAGGCGAGCGGGTTGCCGTGCTCGTCCTGGGTGCCGTGCTCGAGGCCGTCGATCAGCTCGAGCTTGAAGGGCTGGTCGGCGAAAAAAGCCCGCGCCTCGGCGGCCGAGATCTCGCGGCGGATGAACGGCAAATCGCTGCGGATGATCGCGCGCATGCGCGCCTCGATCGTGGCCAGATCCTCGGGCGTGAGCGCCCGCGGCAAGTCGAAGTCGTAGTAGAACCCATCGGCGATTGCCGGGCCGATGGCGATCTTGGCCTGGCCGGGGAACATGTCCATGACGGCCTGGGCCATGACGTGTGCGGCTGAGTGACGCACGCGAAAGAGCTGTGAGTCCTCGTAACGCGGGTTGTCCACTTGTGGCATGGCACACCTCCCTGGAAAAAAAGAAAAACCTCCCGCCCGACATGGGGCGAGAGGTACGTTCCCGCGGTTCCACCCAACTTGGCGCGCATAGGCGCCATCTCGAGGCCGATAACGGGGCCGGGCCGTTCCCCATACTGGGCCGTCAGGTGCAGGCGGCGGTTCCGGTTCACGCGGTCGGGGGGTTTTCGCAGGCGGCCGGCCGCGGGGCTTGCACCACGTGTCCCCGCTCGCTGAGGCGGCCCGGGCTGCTACTCGTCCTGACCCTGGCGCTATAGGTCGTGCAGTGGGCGGTATAGGACTTGAACCTACGGCCTTCGCGATGTCAACGCGATGCTCTAACCAACTGAGCTAACCGCCCGAGGTGAGGCGCATTATACCGGGGGCGGGAGCCGAGGGCAAGAGCCATTGTAGGAGTCGAGGTCTGGCCGCACGTCGCGCGGCGGGCTTGAGATCGAGAAGCACGCGGCATAGGCGATCGACCTTCTTGCTGCGGCGCAGAACGGCCGGCCTTGGGGCGTGCAGCGCAAGGGTCTTGGACGTGTGGCGAATCACGCCGCGTCGAGTGTCATCCTCCAAGCCCATCGAAGCAGCCACGTGCAGATCCACACCCTGGGGCTCGGCATTCCTCTGTTCCGACCCATTGGCGGATCAACCGAGGAAGAGCCCGATCGCCACGAGAACGGGCGTGACGATATTGAGCAGGACGTTTTGCACCATGAACGGGACAAGATTCGAGATGTCCTCTGCGCGCCCATGGGCGCCCCGTCCCGCCGCGATGGCCAAGGGCAGCGGGAGGAGACCGAGCAGCGCCCAGGCCGGAAGAAGGTTGACCAAGACACCGCCCGCGATCGAGGTGTAGGTCAGAATCAGGAAGGCGATGTAGATCCAGCTGCTTGCCCGCCGCCCGATCACGATAGGAAAGTGTTTCCGGCCGATGCTGC
>DATEAT010000062.1:0-4599 GCA_035288225.1 Anaerolineales bacterium
TGGGCGATGGCCTGGCGGAGAGAAACGAGCTTAGACGTCGGCATCACGGTTGGTCATCAAATCATTTCATTTCGAACAGCCTCAGCGCGTTGTCGCGCAGAATCTTGCGCTTGGTCTCCTCGGCGAGCGGCAGGGCATAGAAATCTTCGACATTCTGGCCGATGTCCGCAACCATCGGCCCAGGCCAATCGGAGCCAAAGATGGTCTGGTCGGCCACCCGCTCGATCCACGGAAAGTAGTTGAGCAGGCTCTTGGGCGGCACACTGGAGATGTCCAGGATCACGTTGGGCGAGCGGCGCAGCAGAAAGAGCGCCGTGTCCATCCACAACGGTCGCCCGCCGTGCGCGATGATGATTCTGAGGTCGGGGAAGTCCACGATCAGGTCGTCGAGGTCGATCGGGTCGCCGTACTTGTTGCGTGCGCGCGGAAAGATGGACGTACCGGTGTGGAACATCACCGGCGTGCTGTATTCGATGCACTTCTCGTACACGCTTGCCAGCTCGCGCAGATCGGGGCCGTGGAGATAGGCATTGGCGCGGAAATGCTGATGCGGCGGATGGATCTTGATGCCGCGCAGACGCAGGTCACCCAGCAGGCGGTCCATCTCACCGGCCACGTCTTTCACCCGGCGCGGGTCAATGCCGCCAAATGGGATCAGGCGATCTGGGAAGGCGCGGGCCATGCCCGCCGAGAAGTCGTTGGCGCTTTCGGTGAAGCCCACCACTTCGGGCGTGACGTAGTTAATCATCACCAGCTTCTCGATGCTGCGGGCGTCCATGTGGTCAATCAGCCGGTAGGGGTCGCGGCTGACGGCATGGACTGTGTCCATCGTGCTCCGCCCAGCGGCCATGCTGGCCGCCGCGTCGGCCCGCACCTGCTCCCACGGGGCGATGTGGACGTGTGAATCAATGACCGCGTAGGGAGGTCGCATAGTACGTCATCGGTTCTCGGGATCGGCGTTCAGTGCGTTCACCGCCTGATGGTGCTGGCTGGCCAGTTCGCGGTACTTGGCGGCCGCCATGCTCACCCAGTGCGCGGCACTGCCGTCGAGTCCTTTCTTCACTTTGGCCGGGACGCCGGCGGCCAGCGCGCGCGGCGGGATGGTCATGCCCTCGGTTGCCACGCTGCCGGCTGCCAGCATGGCCTGCTCGCCGATGGTGACATTGTGCAGGACGACGGCGTTCGTGCCGATCAGGGCCCCACTTTCTACGATGCACCCTTCCAGCACGGCGCCGTGTCCAATCGTCACATTGTCTTTGATGAGGGTGGCGCCATTCTCCGGGGCATGCAGGGTGACATTGTCTTGCACGTTGCTGCCGCGCCCGATGACGATGCGGCCATGGTCGCCCCGCAAGAGCGCGCCATACCATATGCTGGCGTCCTCTCCGATCTCCACGTCGCCGATGAGCACGGCCGTAGGGGCCACAAACGCACTGGGCGCAATCTTGGGCACGCGACCCTGATAGGGGATGATCATGCGCTCACTTTCCTCTGAACTGAGGCTTGCGCTTTTCGCGGAATGCCCCCAGTCCCTCTTGATGGTCTTCCGTCCGAAGCAAGATGCTCTGGGCAAGGCCCTCCATCAGGATGGCCGTCGTCTGGTCCACGTTGGCCACCATGTTGAGGACCTTCTTGGCCAGCCCCAACGATTGCGGGGCGCGCTTGAGAAGCATCTGCGCATAGCCGCGGGCTTCGTCCAGCAGCTTGTCACCCGGCACCACCCGGTTGACCAGGCCCATGGCGAGGGCCTCTGGGGCCGGAAGCATCGTCCCGGCAAAGATCAACTCCTTGGCCCTGGCTACCCCGATAAGTCGCGCCAGTCGGGCGCACCCACCAATGCCGGGGATCAGGCCGATGTAGTTCTCACGGAAGCCGAGGGTGGCCTCCTCCGCGGCGAAGCGCACGTCGCAGGCCAGCGCCAGCTCCAGCCCGCCCCCGGTGGCCGGGCCGTTGATGGCGGCAATCACCGGCTTCTCCAGCATCTCCAAATCGTCGAAGAACTTGATCAGGCGGCGGCTGTGGGCGCGGAACGTAGGGGTGAGCCAGCCCTGCTCGAAGTGCGCCAGGTCGCCGCCGGAGGAGAACGCACGCCCCGCGCCGGTGAAGAGCACCACCCGCACGTCGTCGTTGAAGAACAGCTCTTCGGTCAGCGCCGTGAAGGCGTGGCGCATCTCCATGTTGATGGCGTTGAGCTGGTCCGGCCGGTTGAGGGTGACCAGGGCGAGGCCGTCCTTGAGTTCATACTGCAGGGTCTGAAACTCCAAAGCTCTCTCCCTTCCTGCCTCATGCCCGATTCGAAGAAGACCCGTCGGAGAGCTGCACCTTGCTTCCCTCCACGGGCGTTGTTCGGGCAGGTTCTTCCCATCTCACCACGTCAAACACCGTCTTGCAGCTGCGGCAGTAATACGGGGAGGCCAGCAAGAATTGACCGAACCACGCAAACAACTCCGTATTGACGGAGTTGCAGAAGGGGCAAGCGGGTCCCGCGTCCGGTTTGGAAGGGTCGTGCGGTGGTTGGGTCATGGGGTCGCCAGACCGCACTTGGACAGCAAGGCTCGACTCTCATCCGCCCAACGCTGGCGAAGAACCCCGGCGCTTTCGGTCAGCACGCTCTCGGCGGCAGAGCCATCATCCAACGTGGCGAGCCAATCCGCCGTAGGCTGCCAGAACCGATTCGCCGCGGCCTGCATCGCCGCCCGCGTCTTCGACTCGGCCGCCAGACGCTTCAGCCAGCCCTGGCCGTAGTTCCAGTGAAACCACTCCTCCTGAAGGATCTTGGCCGCCCGCTGGCGCAAGGGTCCGTAACTGGAATCGCGCGCAGCCTCGAACACCAACGTCATGGCGCGGTCGAACAGCGCCACGGCGGCCACGAACTCGGCCCAGTGTCTGAACGGCTCTGCCAACATCGGCTCGCGCAGCAGCGGAGCAGGCCTGCCTTCGACCAGGTAAGCCTCCGGCGCCTCGGGCGTGCCCTGTAAGGCCGCATAGAGACCGCGAGCGTGGCCAAGCTCGTCCTGCGTCAACGCCGCGGCGGCAACCGCGGCCTCCAGCGCAGGGGCGCGGTTGGTCCATTCGGAAAAGCGGCGACCAAGCTGATGTTTGGTGTCCGCCAGCCGCAGGATGAGGGGAGGGAAGCTGGCGGTCAAGGCCGGTTGCTCACGGGTTGGATACCGGGATGACCTGAGCGATGGCGAGCCGGGGGATGGCGATCATCTCGATCCAGCCCTCCCTGCCGTATTGCACGCGGGCCTGCTCGGCCAACTGCGCCAGACTCGCCCCAGCCTCATCCTCCACCCGCAGTGGGCCCAGGAGCTCCAGGGGTTGCGGATACGCCCTGCGGGCGAAGATGAGATAGTCGCTCATGCGACTTCCACGATGGGTACGATGGCCCGGCGCGGTGCGATGATCATCTCGGCCCACCCCCATTCCTGGTACGTGGTGAAGGCGTACACCCGCGCCAGTTCCACCTCGGGCGCAGTGACGTTGCCGATGTGGTGCAACCTGTCCTCGGGCTTGATCTTGGCGAAGACCTCATACACCTCGCCCGCCGGGGACTCCGTCAAACGACCAGCGCTCATACGACCATGCCCAGTCGGCGCAGGCGTTCCCTGCCCAATTCGGTCAGGCGGCTCTTGGTCCACGGCGGGTCCCACACGATCTCCATTTGCACAGCGGAGATGTCCGGTTCTTTCAAAAGGCGGGCGCGGATGTCCTGAACGATGAACTCCATGGCCGGGCAGCCCATTGCCGTAAAGGTGAGGCTCACGCAGGCGGTCTCGCCCTCACGCCGCAACCCGTAGATGAGGCCCATGTCCACCACGCTCACCGGGAACTCTGGGTCGGTCACCTCCTGCAGCGCCCTCCACAGGGACTGTGTTTCCGGAGCGCGGGCAGGGGAGCTTTCAGCAGGGAGACTGGCCATGCTCAAGCCGCGTTTTCGAAATGGAGTTCTCGGTATCCGCGCTGCACCTCGCCTACGAATTCACTGTTCTTCGGGCCCCTCGCCTTCCAGCGCTTGAGGACGGCGTCCCAGCCGATGGGGCCTTGCTCAAACAACCAGCGCTTTCCCTCCGCATCGAACGCCGAGGGGAATGGGAAGTCGAGGAGGTACTTGCCCTGTTGGGAGTCGTAGTGTGCAGGGACGCGCAGGCCCAGCTCTTGGCACAGCGGCACCGCAGTGCTCATCCAGATCTGGCGCAGGGTGTCATTGCTGCTTCCCTTGAAGCCATAGTCGAGTTGCTCGGTGTGCTTCTTGAGATCGTCAGGCAGTCCGAACCACTCGACGGTGAGAGGGAACATCCAGTCCACCGCGCGCTGCAACCGCTCATGCCCGCCGGGTTCCTCGGTGATCTTCCGCATCCACGTTTCGCCGTGCCGCAGGTGGAAGTTCTCCTCGCGGTCCACTTTCACCAGGGCGCGCTTCCATGGGCCGAAAGTCGTGTGCTTGAACACGTCCCCCAACAGCACGAAACCGGCCCGGTCGTAGAAGGCGTTGGCGACGGCCAGCTCCACCCACGTCTCGAGCGGGACGTCGAAGGCGTAGGGGTATTTGAACGCGCCTGCGGCTCGCTCGTAGATGAGCTGCTCCTTGTTCACGCC
>DATEAT010000063.1:0-24114 GCA_035288225.1 Anaerolineales bacterium
CTGGGCGACCGCCGCATCATGCGCCTGTCGGGCTGGGCCAGCCTGGTCATGTCGCTGGTGGTCATCGTGCTGGGTCTCTTTGCGGCACGGGTCGGGGCCCAGTGGTTGAATGCAGGCATGATCGTTGTCTACGCGCTGCTCGGCATGCGCGAAGCCGGTATCGGGATTGCCGGGATGAGCATGCTGCTCGAGCTGGCCGGCGAAAAGCGGCGGTCGCTTTATCTGGGTTTGGCCAATTCGGTGATGGGCCTGGGCCTCTTGGCCTCGGCCGCAAGCGGTGTTCTCGTCGAGCTGGCCGGCTCGCTGGCATTGTTTGTTTTGGCCGCGATCGCCAGCGCCGGCGCACTATGGTTCGTCGAGGGGATTCGCGATCCGGCGGTCCAAGAGGCAGCCTGATCGATGTTGGCCTCGGCCTCATTGACCCAGGCTTGAGCAGGGGGGTACAATCCGCGGAATTCTCGCTGAGAAGGCCGGCGGGCGCGCGGCCACAGGCGCGCACTTCTCCACGGTCTCTCCTCAACCGGCGAGAGCAACACGGACGACATGGAAGGAAGGACATGCATGAAGCGCCGCCAACTCTGGACGCGTCTCGCACTGCTGACACCCATTGCCATCAGCCTGGCGTGCAGTCTGCCGGGATTCATCGCGCCGATCGGCACCCCTGGCGCGGCGACCGAGACACCCGGGCAGGATGCCACGCTCATCCCTGTCGACTCAACCTCGGCCGCGGGCACTGAGACCGCGCCCGGCATCACGCCCGAGGCCACGCTGGTCCCAACGGCCGAATCGCCCACCGAGTCGCCTCTGGCGCCGATTGTTTACCCGGTGGGGCCCGACAACTTCTCTGAGGACATCAACCCGCTGACCGGGTTGCGCGTGGCCGACCAGGCACTGCTCGACCGCCGGCCGCTGGCCATCAAGGTCTCGAATTTTCCGCGCAGTGCTCGGCCGCAGGCAGGGCTCTCGCAGGCCGACCTGATTTTCGAGTACTACACCGAGTCCGGCAATACCCGCTTTATGGCAATGTTCTACGGGCAGGAAGCGAGCAAAGTGGGCCCCATCCGCTCGGCGCGCGTGGAGGACACGCGCATCGTCCCGCTCTACGACGCCATCCTGGTCCACGTTCAGGCCTACCAGGATGTGTGGGATCAGATGTATTCCTCCGGGGTGGACTTCATCAACGAATTCCCCGCCTCGTGTCCGGCGATCTGCCGCGACGCGAACGAGAAGATCAAAGAGAACTCCGCCTTCGGTAACACGGTGGAACTGACGAAGTATGCCGGCATCGTCCGCCTTCTGCGCGGGCGCCCCAACCTGAATGGAATGGTGTTCGACTCAGCCGCTCCCGCCGGCGGAGGTGATGCGGCCTCGTTGTGGGTGCGCTTCTCGGCCGCCGCCCTGGCCGAGTGGCGCTACGACGCGGTCTCCGATTCCTACTTGCGGTTCTCGGAGAGCGAGTCCGGCGCGATGGTGGCACTCAATGACCGCGTGACCGGAAAGCAGCTCTCGGTGGCCAATGCGGTCATCCTGTTCGTTCCTTTCAATCGCTACGTCGGCAAGACCACCACCGCCGAAATGTGGGATCTCATCGTGAGCGGCGAGGGGAAGGCTGTCTTCTTCCGAGACGGCCAAGTATTCGAGGGCACTTGGAAACGGGTCTCGGCCAGCCAACCGCTCCAATTGCTTGGGCCGTCGGGCTCGCTGTTCGCCCTCCAGCCAGGCAGCACATGGATCGGCATCATCGGCAAGAATTCGGGCGTGACGCGAGATGCCAAGCAATGGCAATTCCGCATGGCATGGCCATGATCGATGGCTTGGAAGGATCGTGAGGCGGACGGTGGCTCAATGACAGCCCATCGGGAGAGAAGTCGCGACGAGCGGCCGCACGGTTCTGCGGCCGCTCGTCGCCCGCACATGATGCGCTGGCCTTTGCGGGCGGCAGGCATTGCGGTGCTGGCTGCCACTCTCGGGTGTCAGGGGCTGACGCTGAGCCTTGCGCCCGCACCTGGAGCGCCGACGTCGACGGCGGCGCCCGGGCTCGTTGCGACGACCTCACCCGTTCCCGACCCGGATGTCACTCTCGCGGCATCTCCCACGGGATCCGGCCCAGGGGCAACGGTCGAACCGACCGCCACCGAAGGTACGCTGCCCCTCGCCACCAGCGCTGCGCCGCCGATCAACCCGCTGACCGGCCTGCCGGTGGCGGACGCCAGCCTGATCCGGCGTCGCCCGATCGGCATCAAGGTCTCGAACTATCCCCGCAGCGCCAGGCCGCAGGCCGGACTTTCATTTGCCGACTTGCTTTTCGAGTTCTATCAGGAAGCGGGCGACACACGCTTCCATGCCATCTTTCTGAGCAACGATGTCGAGAAGGTCGGGCCGATTCGTTCCGGGCGCAAAGTGGATGCGAATCTGCAGCAGCTCTACCAGTCGCTACTGATCTTCAACGCCGCCGATTACCGCGTGTGGGAATACTTCCACGAAACGCCATCGAAGGAGTACATCATCCCCGAGGGCCCCGCCCCGTGCCCGGCCTTGTGCCGTGATTCGTCGCAAGCGCAGGTCAACAGCCTGTATGCCAACACGGCGGCGTTGCGCAAGGCCGCGGACGCTCTAAAGATCCCGAATATCGCGCCGGATCTGAGCGGCATGACCTTCGATGCCGCGCCGCCAACAGCCGGCGCCCCGGCCAGCGATGTGCTGGTGCGCTTCTATACCGACAACGCGCGCGCCGAATGGCGCTACGACCCGGCCACGCAGAAGTACTCGCGCTGGTCGGAGACCTCCAGCGGGGGCATGGCACCCCTCAAGGATCGCCTGACCGGCCAGCAATTGACCGTGTCGAATTTGGCGGTGGTGTTCGTGCCCTTCTATCGCCCACAGCGAGTCGAAATCTACGACGTGATGTTGTATGGCACCGGGCGGGCGGTGCTCTTTCGCGACGGCGTGGCAACCGAGGGCGGCTGGCTGGTGGCCAACCCGGACAGCCCGCTCCAGTTCATCAGTTCATCCGGCCCGTATGCCTTCCACCCCGGCGTGACCTGGATCGCATTGATCGGTGAGAATTCGACCTTCAGCCAGTCGGACGGCAATTGGCGATTCGAGTTCGACTTCCCTTAGAGTGGGATGCCTCACCTTGCCGATACACTCTCCCTAGGAGGCGGTGCGATGGCCACTTCACGGATACTTACCGGGCGAGGCATCGTGCTCCTGGCGCTCAGTGCGGCGCTGATCGGCTGCACGCAGCCCCTGGGACTGCTGCCTGGCGGACAGGGTGTCGCACCGGATGAAGCGAGCTCGACTGCGTCCGTAGCCCCGGCTTCTGAACCGCCAACCTTTACGCCTTCCCTCGCGCCCGAGCTGCCCGAATCGACGCCCACTGCGACCGAAGTCCCGACAGTCACCGCCACGCCGACTCCTGCACCGCTGGGGCCGGCCTTTGCGCCGGGGATCGACCCCTTGACCGGCCTTGCGGTCGATGACCCCGCACTGCTCGAACGGCGGCCGATGGGCATCAAGGTTTCGAATTTCCCGCGCAGCTTGCGCCCGCACACGGGGCTCTCTCTTGCCGACCTGGTATTCGAGTACTACACCGAGGAAGGCATGACCCGCTTCCTGGCGTTCTACCTCGGGCACGACGCCCCCAAGGTCGGCCCGATGCGCTCGGTGCGCCTGGTGGATGGGCAGCTGGTGAAGATGTACAACGGCATTCTGGGTTTCGTCGGCGGCGACCCGTTCGTGCTTGGCCGCGTGATCGGGATGATTGGCTCGTCGCGTGCGTTCAGCCAGTCGCCCTCCACCTGCCCGGCCATCTGCCGGGAGGGCAACGGAAATGTCAACAGCGTTTTCGCGGATACGGCGGAGCTGACTGGCCTGGCCAAATCGCAGGGGGCGCAAGACCTGAACGGCATGGTCTTCTCGAATGATCTGCCGCCCTGGGGCGTGCCCGGGACTCATCTGCACGTCCAATTCTCATACGGGGCCCGCGCTGAGTGGCGCTGGAACAGCGATCTTGGTGCTTATCAGCGTTGGTCCGAAGACTTGATGGACGGCAAGATTGTGATGGAGCCGCTGACCGACCGCCTCACTGAACAGCAGATTCAATCCCCCAACGTGGTCGTGGCCTACGCCTGGTATGCGCGCGGATCGGGCAACGAGAAGTACAACATCGAGTTCGTGTATCGCAAGCGGGGTCGAGCCCAGGTGTTCCGCGACGGGATGATGGTCGAAGGTTTCTGGCTGGCCGCGGACTCAACCAGCCCGCTGCAGTTCATCGACAGCGCGGGTAACCCCCTGCCGCTTAAGCCGGGGGCGACGTGGATCGAGGTGGTGGGCGAGAATTCGACGCCCACCGAGACAGCGCCGGGCGAGTGGAACGTGCGCTTCCGCTTCCCTTAGATGCACACGGAGAAAGGGCGACCGGCCGTCGCCCCCTCTTCGCCACACTCCCCCCTCCAAGCCAGCCATTCGGCGGAGAGCCCCAAAGGGGTGCTCCGCTAGGGGCAGGGGGTGAGGAGAACAGTTCTCCCGCAACCTTCCTGACAATCGTGAGTCGCAAGGCCGATGACGTGAATCAACCGGGGCAGCCAAAGCTGCCCCGGTTTTCGTCACATCCGATATTAGTGACGCGTCAGGTGCTTTCTCAGGCTCTCCAGAATCCGTGGCGCACAGGGCGCACGTCTTGAACCGTGACGAAGGCGCTGGGGTCGCTTTGGGCCACCAACCCATGCACGCGATCGATATCTTTGCGCAGCACGCTGGCGTTGAGCACGGTTACCGTGCCGTCCTTGCCGCGGCCGGCCATCTCGGTCACCGCGTAACCGTGGGAACGCAGCGCCTCAGCGATGGCTGCGCCGCGGGTGGACGAGATAATGCGCATGTGGCCGTGACCGATGGCTAGGCGCTCCTCCAGCAGCATGCCGACCACGACTCCGGTGGCAAACCCCCCTGCGTAGCCCACAATGTTCCATACATTCTTTAGGTTGGAAAGCACCGTGGTGATGGCCACGACGAAGATGGCGGACTGCAGGAAGCCCATCACCCAGGCCAGCCCCTTGCGTCCGCGCACGACCAGCAAGAAGCGCAGCGTGTCGAGAGCCATATCGATGACCCTCAGGGAGAAGATGAATAGAGCGCTCAACCAGGGCGCAAGTGTGCTTAGATCCGGCATGAGGCCTCCTAGGAGGGGCTCGACGAGGAAACAGGAAGGGGCTCCGCACCGCCCGCCATCTGCATCGCAGGCAGATACAGCTCGCGCAGGTAATCCTTCAGCATGCGCTGCGTGCTGAAGTGCGGGGCCAGCGTGCGGATGGACTCTTTGATACGCGCCACCCATTCTCCGGGCACGTTGTCGGCCGAGCGCTTGTAATAGAGCGGGACAATTTCATTCTCGAGAAGTTCGTACAACGCCGCAGCCTCAGCCGCCGGCGGCGCCTCGGGCGCGGTCAGGCCGTCCTCGCCAATGGCCCATCCGTTGCGTCCGTTGTAGCCCTCGCGCCACCAGCCATCCAGCACCGAGAGGTTCAGGCCGCCGTTGAGGGCCGCCTTTTGACCGGAGGTGCCCGAGGCCTCCTGCCGCGGAAGGGGTGTGTTCAGCCAGACGTCGACGCCTTGTACCAGGTAGCGTGCCAGGTTCAAGTCGTAGTCCTCGAGGAAGACCAGCCGGCCGCCGCATTCTGCGCGCTTGGCCAGCCGATACACTTCCTGCAGCAGGCGCTTGGCCGGTTCATCGGCCGGGTGCGCCTTGCCGGCGAATACAATCTGAACCGGCGTGTTGGGGCGGTTCAGCAATCGCAGCAAACGGTCGAAGTCCGAAAGGATCAGGTTGGCGCGCTTGTAGGTGGCGAAGCGCCGGGCAAACCCGATGGTGAGCGCATACGGGTCGAGCAGCGCACCGGCCGCCAAGGCTTGTACCGGATGCACGTGATCGCTGAGCCACAAACGCCGCGTCCGCTCGCGGATGTAAGCAACCAGCCTGCGCTTGAGATGCTTGCGCACCGCCCACAATTCAGGGTCCGGGATGCGGCGCACCGCTTCCCACACGAGCGGGTCGTCGACGCGTTCGCGCCAGCCCTCCGGCAGGTGACGGTCGAAGAGTGCACCCATCTGGCGCGCGAGCCAGGTGGCGCTGTGGATTCCGTTGGTAATGTGTGTGATGGGCACCTGGCTCTCGTCGCGGTCGGGCCACAGCCCGTGCCACATGCGGCGCGCAACGTGGCCGTGGAGCTCCGAGACGGCATTGGCTCGGCTCGAGAGACGCAGCGCGAGGACCGGCATTGAGAAGGTCTCTCCCCAGGCCTGCCGGTTGCGCCCCTGGTCGAGGAAGGAGTCGCGCTCCAGCCCCAGCTCGCCCCAGTAGCTGGAGAAGAACTTCTCCACAACCCACAGCGGGAATTCATCATTGCCCGCCGGCACCGGCGTATGCGTGGTGAACAGGGTCGTCTCGCGAACATGCTGGCTGGCCTCGGCGAAGGTGCGCCCGGCAGCCACATACTCCCGCGCGCGCTCGAGCAGCGCGAACGCCGAATGGCCTTCATTCAGGTGCCAGGCGGTGGGGTTGTAGCCCAGCGCGCGCAGGGCGCGCACGCCGCCGATGCCGAGCACGATTTCTTGCGAGAGACGCTGCTCCAACTCACTGGAATACAGGCGCGAGGTCAATTCGCGGTCGGCCTCGCTGTTACCCTCGACATTACTGTCGAGCAGATAGAGCGAGATGCGGCCCAGGCGCACCTGCCACAAGCGGGCCGCAACGTCGCGCCCCGGCAGGTGAACAGAAACCGTCAGGGGGGCGGCGTCCCGCCCGGTCACCGGCCACACGGGCAGGTTGTTGAAATCGATCAGCTCGTACAACGCTTCTTGCCAACCGTCTTCGCTGATGCGCTGGCGGAAGTATCCGCGCGTGTAGAGGAAACCCACCCCGACCATCGGCAGACCCAGGTCGCTGGCCTGTTTGAGATGATCGCCCGACAGAACCCCGAGGCCGCCGGCGTAAATAGGCAGCGACTCGTGCACGCCGTACTCGCTGGAGAAGTAGGCAATCGGGCGGCGCACCAGGTCCGCATGCTCGCCGGCGAACCATGTGTGCTCCGCCGCTAGATAGGCGTCGAAGGTGGCTACCACCTGGTCGTACGGCTCGAGGAAGGAGCGCTCGTTGGCTACTGCGTTGAGCAGAGGGCGCTTGACGTTGCGCAAGAAGTTGACCGGGTTGTGTGCGGCCAACTCCCACAAGGATTCGTCGATGCGCCGGAACAGCCGCTGGGCGGATGGATTCCACGTCCACCACAAGTTGTAGGCCAGCTCGCCAAGCCGATCAATGCGCCGGGGCAGGGTCCCCAAGCCGGCCGGCACAGCGTGTCCATCGCGGGCATCGGGCTGCATCCGTTTCTCCTGATTCCAGGCTAATCGGCCAACTATAACATACCCATCTGTCGCCCTCGCGAACCGGATGCGGCGTGCGGACGCGGGTAATGTGCGCGCAGACGGTGACCGCCCGTGAAGGTGGGCGCGTAGGGCGTGAAGAGTCGGCAGAAACAGGAGGGGAGGGAGCTAGAAATCTGCGCGCAGGACGCGCGACCCGGTGGGCGCGAGGCTGCCGCCGGCGGGTTCGACGGTGACGCCGATGCCGCGATAGGCGGACATGGGTGACTCGGCTCGGAAGACGATCGACGTGTACGGCGCGGCGGGCGAAACCGTGAACAACCCGCCGCTGGTGCGCGTGCCGTCCGGGGCGATCATCCAGACCTGGTAGGTCTGCGCGGCTTCGAGTGCCGGCAGCCCCCAGGCGATGAGCACGCCCAGGTGCTGATCCGCGTCGATGACGACGGTGCCGCCCGCGTTCTCGCCGACCACGGGCAGGCTGCGTGCGTCGGGGTAGGCCACCAGAGCGAGTGCGGTCTGATTAACTTGCAGCTGCTCGCCCAGGTTGTTCATTTGTCGCTGAAGTCCGATCACCTGTGTGAACAGCCCCGCGCTCACGCCAAGAGCGAGCACCAAACCGACCAGGGCGCCGGCCATCGAGAAGGAGATCCGGCGGGGCGAGGCGGCCAGGCGGCGTTGCTCGGCCAGCGCGGACAATAGCCTGGCGCGCACCCGTGGCGGCGGTACGCGCTCGGCCACGGAGTGCAGCAATCCTTCGCCGACCGCCTGATAGGACTGGGCTTCGTGCTGGCAGGATGGGCAGACGGCCAGATGCGCCTCGAGCGCGGCGGCCTGATCGGCCGTCAGCGCGCCCAGCGCATGCGCTCCCATCGATTCACGTGCGGCTTGATGCGAAAAGGCTCTCACGCAGTTGACTCATGGGCGGAGGAACGCCCGCCACCACGAGATACGCCTGGAGGCGGGCATTTGGATTTGATGGCGGGCGAAGCTCCGTTCGGGTCTGGTTGTCACGCCGTCTGCACATTCCGGCTGCGCCGCCACGGCCCCATCCACAAGGCGCAGGCCATCCTGGGCCTCACCACCGCGGTCCACGCGGGAGGGCTCGCCACGGGCCCACACATTGATGGGGGCACGGCCGCCGCGGTCTTGGACAGGTTTTGACTCTCGTCGATGTTTTTGAGCTGCAAAGGAAGCGAGGCCGTAACCCTCGGGGCGCCTCGCTAGCCGGAGGCCATCCATTCCTTTCGCAGCTGGGCCATGCCGAGGCGGATACGGGTTTTGACCGTGCCGATAGGCCAGCCCAGAACCTTGGAAACGTCGCTGTGGCTCATACCGCGGAAGAAGGCAAGCTCGATTGGTTGGCGCTGGGTTTCGGGGAGCGCGCCCACGGCCAGGTGCAACGCGCGCCAGCGCGCTTCGTCACCCTGGGTGGATTGGTCCGGCAGGACGGCCCATGTCTCATCGGGGTCGGTCTCATCGTTCAGAGGCGGCCGGCGCTGCTCGGCCCGCAGGCGGTCGAGAGCGGTGCGCCGGGCGATGGTCAGCAGCCAGGTGGAGACGGCTCCGCGTGCGGGAAGGTAGCGGTCCGCGTGCGCCCAGAGCTTGAGGAAGACGTCCTGCGTCACTTCCTCAGCCGCCATCGCCTCGCCCAGCACGCGCGTGGCCAGCCCGAGCACCTTCCCAGCGTAGCGGTCGTACAGGTGCAGCAAGGCGCGCTGGTCCCGGGCGGCGAGGCCCGCGATCAATTGCTGATCGGTTGCTTCCGACAAGGCATGCCCCCGATTGAATTGCCTGCCATTATATCCAGCGTCTGACTCGGCGGGCGAATCGTGTGGCGTGTCTGTTTTCGGGCGCGCCGCTTCTCGTCCGTGGCAGGTCCGACCTTAGCCAGCCTGACCCGCAGCGGCCGCGGTGAACTCGAACCCGGCTTGGCCGCGATCAACGTGCTCGACATCGACTGCATGAGACTCGCCCTGCAACAAGCGCGTCGCGAACGGTTTGGCGGCCACTTCGCGGGTGAGTGCATCCACGAGCGCCCGGGGCGCAACGCTCACCTGCGAGAGGGATTTTTGGGAGGAGGCCCTCGGGTTGGCCCACCGGGGCCAGCAGCACGTGCTCGGGTTCGATAACCGGATGGTGATGTTCGACTGGTTCTGGGGTAACCCGACTCCCGACAGAGAAGATTGGGTACGTGTCAGTGCCGTATTTGAGAAGTGTCGGCTCACGCCTCGTCGACGAGCACCATCACCCGGTACGTCTCAGCAAACGCCAGGCCGCGCTCCTTGCCGTCTTCGGCCGCCCACTGGCGCATGCGCCGGTCGATGTCGGACTCGCCCACCTGGCTCTTGTGCTCCTTGAGGGCCGCGATCTTCAGGTCGATCGACTCGGCGATATCGATCCAGGTATCCGGCCTCTCGACCCCGTGCAGGAACAGCTTGCGAACGTTGTGTGGCTCGAACCCCTCCTCGAGCAGCTCGGGGAAGATCAGGCGCGTGCCGGCGGAGGGGAAGACCGCATCGCACGCGGCCTGGGCGGCGGCGCGGTGGTCGGGATGATTGACGTAGCTGTTGCCGTAGAAGTGGGCGGTCGGGTCGCCGCACAGCACGACCTCCGGTTGCACTTCACGGATGACGCGGGTCAGTGCGCGCCGCAGGCCCAGATCGGCCACCAGCTCACCGTCCGGATAGTGCAGAAAGATCGTCCGCTTCACGCCCAGCACTCGGCATGCGGCCAACTGCTCGGATTCGCGCAGCCGGGCCAGGGCCGGCCGCGAATCCGCGCGCAGGCGGGGGTCATTGCTGCCGGCGTCGCCGCTGGTGATCACCACCGAGACGATTTCACTCCCGGCGCGTGCCCACTTGCCGAGCGTGCCGGCGATGGTGAATTCCTGGTCGTCCGGGTGGGCATGGATGGCCATGGCCCGGCGCGGGGCCGGCGGTTCACGCGCCGGATCCACCTTGCGCACGGCCATCTCGGGGATGGAGGCGTCGCTGATGTGGGCTACATCATCGCTCATAAGGTCCCTCGCGGAGAGGCGATGCGGGCGATTCTACTCCACGCGTCGCCTCCCGCCGCGAGGGTCCGCGGCGAAGGCTGCGCACGAAAACCAGCGGGCGGAGGGGGCTGGCGAGGCCGGCACCCAGTTGCTCTCGCGCAGTTCGATGGCGGTAGGGGGGCAGGCTGGGCGGCTTCCCCGCAGCCGTGCTGCACGGCTAGGTGGCGATGCGATAGCGGACCAGTGCCCGGATGGCCTTGAGGCCATCGGACCAGTGGATCTTCTTCCCTTGCCCGGTCGTGCGGGGTGCGTAACGAATGGGGACTTCGAAGATGGGGATGCCGCGACGCAGGAATTTGGCCGTGATCTCGGGCTCTATTTCAAACCCGTTGCTCTCCAGCGTCACGCCTTTCAGTGCCTCTCGCCGGAAGGCCTTATAAGCCGTTTCCATGTCGGTGAGATGCGAACCAAACAGCAGGTTGGTGAGAAGGCTCAGAAACCCGTTGGCGAGTCGAGTTGTGGTTGGGATGTGGGAGACGCGTCGCAGGAATCGGGAGCCATACACAACGGTGTACTTCCCACCGGCGATGGGCCCGACGACCAAGGGAAGATCCGCCGGATCAAGCTCGAGGTCGGCATCTTGAACCACCAGGATATCGCCGGTGGCGCGAGACAATCCCATTCGAATCGCCGCGCCCTTTCCGGCATTGCGGGGCGCCGTTACGATGCAAACCAACTCAGGATGACGATGGGCATGAGCCTCGGCGATGGCATGCGTGTGATCCGTCGAACCGTCGTCGGCGACGACGATTTCCTTCTCGAGCATTCCGAGATCGGCTGCGATGACGCGATCGATCACCTCGCCGATCGTGCCTTCTTCGTTGAACACAGGGATGATGATGGAGACCTTCACGGAGTGGCCCTGGCTAGCCCATGGGAAAACGAGCGCTCAGCCGGCAGTGAGCGGAGGTGGCCGACGCGCCGCGCACGATAGAGCGTGAATGCGCCCGCCCACGCGTACATATCGGCGTGTCGAGTCTCTTGTGGCGCGCACGTGGCCGGGGCCGCTGCACGTCCACCGCCCGTCACGACGGCAGACCCGCAGGCAGGCTTCGGCTCAGGCATCGAACGCGAGGCGGGCTATTCTTCGCTTGCCTCGCCGGTCAGTTCCTTCTGGCGCGCGGCGATGACCGTCTGCGCCACGTGCGACGGCACGTGCTCGTAGTGTGAGAACTCCATTGAGAAGAAGCCGTGCCCGCCGGTGATCGAGCGCAGATCGGTCGCGTAGCGCTGGATCTCGGCCAACGGCACGGCGGCGGTGATGATACTCTTGCCGCGCTCGCTCTCCACGCCATGCACCCGCGCGCGGCGGGTATTCAGGTCGCCCATCACGTCGCCCATGTTGGCCTCGGGCACCACCACGCGCACGTTCATGATCGGCTCGAGCAGCACCGGTCCGGCGCCCTGCACCGCCAACTTGAAGGCCTCGCGCCCGGCCACCTCAAAGGCAATCGGCTTGGAATCGACCGGGTGCTCCTTGCCGTCGGTGATGGCGACCTTCACCGCCCCGACCGGGAAGCCGGCAATGACTCCACGGTGCATCACGCTGCGCACACCCTTCTCGATGGCAGGCATGTACGAGTTCGAGACTGCGCCGCCGAAGACCTCGTTCACGAATTCGAAATCACCCTCGGCCAGCGGCTCGATGCGCAAGTGCACCTCGCCGAATTGCCCGGCCCCGCCGGTTTGCTTCTTGTGACGGTACTGCGCCGAATTTGGTTTCGTAATGGTTTCGCGGTACGGCACGCGCGGCACCTCCACCGACAGGCCCACCTGGAACTTGGCCTCGGCGCGGCGGATGGCCACGTCGATGTGCTGATCGCCCATCCCCTGCAGGATGGTCTGGGTGGTCGACAGCTCGTTGTGCCACGAGAGAGTCATATCCTCGTCGCACAGGCGGGTCAGCGTCGGCGAGATCTTGGCTGCGTCGGCTTGAGTTTTCGGGCTGACGGCCACCGAATACAACGCCTGCGGGAAGCTGGGTAGAGGGAAGTTGAGAGAATGCGCCTTATCGCACAGCGTGTCGCCGGTGGCGGTCGCGGATAGCTTGGCCACCGAGGCGATATCGCCGGCATGCACCGCCGCGATGGCGATCTGTTCCTTGCCGTGCGGGATGTGCAACGTGCCGACGCGCTCCTCGACGTTCTTCTTCGAATTCCACACGCGGCTGTCGGAGCGGATCACGCCCGAATAGACCCGGAAGTAGCTCATGCGCCCCACGAAGGGGTCGGCCGTCGTCTTCCATACAAAGGCGGCCAGCGGGCCGCTATCGGCGGCGGGCACAAGCTCCTCACCCGATTTGCCCTGCGCCGCGCGAGGCGCACCTTCGGCGGGCGATGGAAAGAGCTGCAGCACGGCTCGCAGAATCGGCTCGAGCCCGTTGCCGGCGGTCGAGGCCGCGACGAAGACCGGGATATGGGTGCCAGCCAGCACCACCTTGCGGAAGCCGCGCGCGACTTCTTCGGCCGACAGCTCCTGCCCGCCCAAATACTTCTCGAGCAGAGCATCCTCGCCCTCGGCCGCTGCTTCCACCAGCGCTACCCGCGCCTCCTCCGTCGCCGTCTTGAGTTCGGCGGGAATCTCGGCTGCCTCCTTGCCGGCGCCGGGGCGGGCCTTCATCGCCAAGAGGTCGATCACGCCCTTGAAGCTTTGCCTCTCGCCCCACGGCAGTTGCACTGGCACGAGCTTGGCCGAGGTCAACCCCTGCGCCGAAGCCAAGGCCTGCTGGAAGTTGGCGTTGTCGCGATCCATCTTCGCGATCAGGACGAAGCGCGGCAGCTTGTACTCGTCGCAGTATTGCCAGGTCAGCTCGGTGCCCACTTCCACCCCGGCCACAGAGTCGACCACCACGATGGCAGCGTCCGCCACGTGCAGCGCCGACTTGACCTCGCCCACGAAATCCGGAAACCCCGGCGTGTCGAGGAAATTGATCTTGTTCTCTTGAAACTCGATGGGGATGACCGAGGTGTAGAGGGAGATGCGACGGCGGATTTCTTCTTCGTCGAAGTCGGACACCGTGTTTCCGTCTTCGATGCGTCCCATGCGGGTGGTGAGTCCGGCCACGTGCAACAGCGCCTCCACCAGGGATGTTTTACCGGAACCGCCATGGCCGACCAACGCCACGTTGCGGATCCTGTCGGCAGCATATTCCTTCATGAAGTGATCTTGCCTCCGGACTAGGGGGGTGTCGAGCGACTGCGCGCCTTGCGGCGCGCAGGAAAGGGCCGAACTGAATTGTAAGAGATGCTTCGCCGGTTGTCAAAAGCGCGTGGAGCAGGTCAGCGCCGACTTGGCCCGTCGATCTACGCAGCCGTCATCGCCGCGCCCTCGCCGCGCGAAGTCGTCTGGCCGCGGCGGTCCCGGCCAATGCGGCGAGGAGAAAGAGGAGAGGTTCAAACGGGACGCGGAAGCGCGCGTTCCCGGCCACGCCCGGAGCCACGACAAGTGCCAGGACAACCGGCACGATCACCAAGACGGCAAACCAATTCCTTGCGCGGAGGCACATGACGAATCCGATGCCGCTGAGCATGAAGAGCGATGCGTAGAATAAAGTGAGAAAGACCGTCAGGACCAGCAGCGGGCCGTGCGTGGTCTGGCCCCAGGCAGGGGAAAGATCCTCGCCGGACGCGGGTCGGGTCGGCAGGCTTCCAGGCCAGAGAAACAAGGCAACGTAGCTCACGCCGGGCCGCAGGGTATTCAGACTATCGACAACCACCGAGGTTAGGGCTGGCAAAGGATGAGTTCGAAGGATTTCCAAACCCACCGTTTGCTCATCTTGCGCAGCCTGCGCCGCGTTGAGAGGCGCCCCGTGCTGGTCGACATATTCACGGTAGATGGCGTTCGCACGTTCCTGGCCGGCAGCCAAGGACGTTCCCTCGGCGCGCGCGAGCGTCGAGGCGGCGACATAATTGAGCAGATTATGCGAGCTCACGCTGGTCAAAACGGGCATGCCGAACAGGCTTTGATTCCGCAGAAGCCATGGGGCGACAACCAGGCCGGCAACGCCAAAGAGCAGTGCCATCCGCGCAACCGCCCGGGCAGGCCTCGACCGGAACAGCTCCACCAACGGCAATCCCCACATTGCGGCGAGGCCGATTGGGCGGATCAACACCCCCAGGCCAGCCAGAAACCCTGCCGCAATCGATTTCAAGAGCGCGGGCCGCGATGCAAACAACACCAAGGTGCCCATGAGCACGGCTGTATACAGAGTCTCGGGAGATAGGACCCCGACGAACATATAAGGCATGGCTGCGAAGGCGTAAGCCCACCCGGCGGCCAGGCCTACTGCTCGCGAGGCGAAGAGCCGCCAGCCCAGCCGCACGAGCAACCATGCCGTCAGCCCGCGCAGAACGGCTTGAACGATCACAACCGCGATTTCGCTGCGTGCGGTGAGAGCGAAGATCATCGCAACAAACGCAGGATACCCCGGTGTGAGGAGTATGTCGGGCTCAAATGGAGGGGCGAGGCTGCGCGAAAAGACATGATGCTCGAGGAGATTCACGGCCAGGCTCAAGTACTTCGCCGCGTCTCCCAGATAATAGAAGCGACCTTTGTCGAAGGCGATGAGTGCAACGAGAGGCAACTGGACCAAGGCGGTCAGGACGCCAGCTCCGGCTTCCCACCACCGCTGGGTCTTCGTGATCGGAAGAGCATCTTTTCGCGGCTGTGCGGCAATCAATGGTGCGTCTTTCCCAGGTTGATGTCTTTCACCTCGCGGAGTCCGGTCGGCCTCGCCCCCCTGCGCCTCCCCACTCGCGCTCCGGTCGGCCGGGGCGGCAAGATCCGGGGTCGGGTGCCTGCCCGGCGTGGACTTCGTGAAACGGGGCGCAGCCACGGGCGCCGCCGGGAGGTGGCTCGGCCTCAACTTAGCGTCTGAGGAATCATCCGTCACGGACGGAGCGAGGTGATAAGCATGGTGATGATGATCAATAGCCCGATCACGGCGGCGACGATGCTTTGCACTCGCCGGCGGCGCGCCTCGCGCGTCTCCTTGCCTCTGGTCATGCGCTTCTCCGTTGCCTGGGGTCAGGTTTCGCGGCACCGCCTTCGGGCGCGGCCGCCACATGTTTGGATTATAGACGTTCCTTGATGGTCACGGCCAGCTTCTCGGTGATGCCTGGCACCCCGGCCAATTCGGCCAGCGAGGCGGCGCGAATCCCGCCCAGGTCCCCGAAGGCTGCCAGCAGCGCCTTACGCTTGGCCGGGCCGACCCCGGGGATGGCATCCAGCTGTGAAGCCAGCCCGATCCGCGTGCGCACTTCGCGATGATGGCTGACCGCGAAACGATGCGCCTCATCGCGAATGCGCTGCACCAGGTATAGCCCCTGCGAATTGCGGGGCAAGAGGAGCGACTCGGGCTGCCCCGGGCGGAAGATTTCCTCATGCTGCTTGGCGAGCGCGGCCAGCGCCACGCGCTGACCCAGCCCGTGCCTCTCGAGCACCGCGGCCGCTTCGGCCAACTGGCCTTTCCCGCCGTCCACAAGCAGGAGGTCCGGCAGCATCGAGAACGATGCATCCGGCTTGCGCCCAACCGGCAGCGCCTCGCCGGTCATATCCCGCCACCGTGCGAAGCGCCGCGCGAGCACCTCGCGCATGCTGGCAAAATCGTCCTGACCCTCCACGCTGCGGATGAGGAACCGCCGGTAATGCGCCTTGCGTGGTGCGCCCTGCTCGAACACCACCATGCTGGCGGTGATGGCCGTCCCCTGCAGGTTGGAGATGTCGTAGCACTCGATGCGCGCGGGCGGCACGGCGAGGCCGAGCGCATTCTGTAGTTCGGCGAGCGCCTCCACCTGGCGGCTGCGGTCTGCCGCCCACTGTGCGCGCAGGGCGGTCAGGGTCTCGCTGGCGTTCTCGGCCGCCATGTCCAGGAGTTCACGCCCGACCCCGGAATGCGGCACCACGAGCTCGGTCTTTTCTCCGCCGCGCCGGCTGCGCAGCCACTCCTCGATGATGCGCGCCTCTTCCACCTCGGTAGGCAGCAACACCTGCGGCGGGATGTGCGCGCTCTCGTCGTAGAACTGGGTCAGGAACTGGCGCATCACCTCGGCCTCGTCGGTCTCCTGCGTCCCCTCCAGCACGAAGTACTCGCGGCCGATCAGCCGCCCGTTGCGGATGAGGAACACTTGGACGCACGCGTCGCCGTTCGCGCGCGCCAGAGCGATCACATCCGAATCCATTCGCTCGTTGGAGATGATCTTCTGCTTTTCGACGACGCGGTCGATCGCCTGCAGTTGGTCGCGCAGCGCGCCCGCCTTCTCAAAGCGCTCGGCCGCCGAGGCGCTGGCCATATCCTGTTTGAGGCGCGTGACCACCGCTTCGGTCTCGCCCTGCAGGAAGCGGCACAAGTTGTCGATCGTCGCCCGGTAATCCGCCTGGGCAACCGCGCCGATGCACGGCGCGTTGCACAGGTGCAAGTCGTACCACAAACACGCGCGCCGGTCCTGGCCGGTGATCACGCGGTCGCAGGTGAGGTAGGGGAAGATCTTGCGCAGCACGTCGAGCGTCTGATGCACCGCCCACACGCTCGTGTACGGTCCGAAGTAGCGACTGCCGTCCTGCACCATCTGCCGCGTCACGCTTACTTTGGGGAAGGGGTCGGCCCAGTGCACCTTGATGTAAGGGTAGCGTTTGTCGTCCTTGAGGCGCACGTTGTACTTGGGCCGGTAGCGCTTGATCAAGTTCATCTCGAGGATCAGCGCCTCGAGTTCCGACCCGACCACGATCCATTCGATATCCGCGATCGTGCGCACAAGGTGCGCGGTCTTGGGTGTGGCCTCGGCCGCGGCGTGGAAGTACGAGCGCACCCGGCTGCGCAGATTCACCGCCTTGCCGACGTAGACCACCTTGGCGGCCGCATCCTTCATCAGGTAGCAGCCGGGCTTCTGAGGCAGTGTATCGAGGACGCTGGTGAGGTGAGGCGAGAGGTCCATGGGGAGGTACTCGGCGGGATTGTATCACGCGCTTGAGTCAGAATCGCAATCGGATTGCGAATGACGCTTCACCTCACCCCCAGCCCCCTCTCCGCCACGCGACTCCATTCGGAAGGTCGGCTCGTGGAGCGGAGAGGGGGTCCAAGCAACTCGCCTGGTCTTCGCGGACGCGTAATCAAATACGCCGACAAGGGCGGCCGAAGGGTCGCGTCTAGCCGTCGATGACTCCACGGGTGGAGGTCCCGCAACCCGGTGCAGGCACCTGCGAGAAGTGCGGCGCGGGCGACCTGGCGTGCGCATGCGAAGGATCCCGCGAGCTCGGGGACCGCGCGTGAAGAGCGATACGACCGGTGAAGCCTTCAGGCGGATGATTGAGAGGGGAAGCATTGCGGGCAGGGGCACAAGCCGCGCAAAAATGCCCAGTTGAAGATACCGGCGTGGTGCCCGTCGCCCCAGGTGAGCGTGAGCGCGTAGTTGCCGACCAGGCCGACCTCGTTGAGCGTGTTGCGCGGGCCGGGTGGGTCGGGCTGGAAGAACTCACGCGGGTCGGGCGGGCGGCCCATGTTCTCATCGCCGCCGGCGCACTCGGCGCAGGGGCACGACGCGCGCAGCCCGCGCCAGCCGTATTCGCTCAGGTGACCATCCTGCCAGCCCACGACGAGCATACGCCGCGTGCGGTCGAGAGTGATGTCCTTTGGGCGTGGGGCCGTCATGCACTTCTCATCGCGCGGCGAATTCGTCCAGCCGCAGGCTGATCACCTGGCTGGCGGAATCCGGACCCATGCTGATGCCGTAGATGACCTGTGAGGCCTGGACGGTATTGCGGTTGTGGGTGATGACCACAAACTGCGTGTTGCGACTGAGCTCGGTGAGCATCTCGCGGAATCGGCCGACGTTGGATTCGTCGAGCATCGCATCCACCTCGTCGAGCACGCAGAAGGGCGTGGGTGCCACGCGCAACAGAGCAAAGACCAGGGCCACCGCGGTCAGGCTGCGCTCGCCGCCCGAGAGCAGCGCCAGCGGCTGCGCCCGCCGCCCGGGCAGGCGGGCCTGAATCTCGATACCAGTCTCGTTCAGGTTGTCCGGGTCGGTCAGCTGCAGTTTGGCCGAGCCGCCGCCAAAGAGCTGGCTGAAGGTCTTGGGGAATTCGATGGCCACCGCATCGAACGTTTTGAGGAAAGAATCCTGCATCATCTGGTCGAGCTCGCCGATCACCTGGCGCAGTTGAGTCTCCGCCTGCGAGAGGTCGGCCACCTGTTCGGTGAGGAATTCGTAACGCTCCTTCACCTCATGATATTCCTGGGGCGCCTCAGGGTTGACCGCGCCCATGCGCCGCATCTGTGCCCGGCGCCGGGTCACGAGCTCCTCCACCTCGGCCGGCAACTCCTCCACGCGCGGCAGCTTTTGCACAAGCTCCGCAATGGGCAAGGGGGTTGGACCGGTGACCTCGCTGGCGTATTCGAATTCCACCAATCCGAAGTCGTCCTCGATCCGCCGGCGCAGGCCTTCCAGTTCTTCCTGACGGCGCGCCAGGTCCACCTGCGCCTGGGTGTAGGTGTGCTCGCTCGAATGCAGGTGCGCGCGTGCCTCCGCCTCGGTCTGCTCCAGCCGGTTGAGGTCGGCCTCGTTCGCGTCGAGCTGCGTTTCGGCTGGAGTGATCGAAGCTTGCGTGTCTTCGATCGTCTTGGAAAGCTGGCCTTCGCGTTCGCGCAAGCCGGCCAGGCTGCGCTCGAGCGTTTGCCGTTCCTCGTCTACGGCGCGCAGCCGGGCGCGCCGCTCCTCGAGCGCCTGGCGCGCGCGGGAAAGCATGCTCTGGCTGTCGACCACGCGCGATTGGGCCTCGCGCCCGGAGTGTTCGAGCAGCGCCAGGCGCGTCGACCATTGGGCGGGGTCATCGCCAATCTCCACCCGCAGCGTATCTTCCAGGCGCATCGCGCCCGACGTCAGCAGGCTCTTCTCGTGTTCCACCTTGCCGCGCAATGCCCCGAGGGCGCGTTCAGCTTCGGCGTGTGCGGCGCGCGCGCGCTCGAGCTCGTCGTTCGCTTCACTCGAGCGGCGCGCCTTCCATTCCCGTTCCGCTTCGAGTTGGGCCAGCGTGGCATGTGCGGCCTCGGCCGCCAGGCGGGCGGCCCCCTCAGCCTGTTCTAAGTGGGCGAGCGCGCTGCGCTGCGCGCCCTCGCGGGCGGCGAGTTCGGCCAGCTGCGCTTCGGCCGCCGCCACTTCTGCCTGGGCCTGCTCGCGCTGCTCGTGCGCGGCGCGCGTGCGCGCCTCGATCTCGCGCCGCTCACGCGCGCGCGCCAACGAGGAGGGCGGCTCGCCGCGCCCGGCCACCACCGCACCCGCCGGGTGAAACACCTCGCCCGCCAGCGTCACTGCGCGCGCGTGGGGTGGCAACGAGCGCGCCACCCGGCGCGCCGCGCCGCGCGAGCGAACCAGGATGGTCTGGCCGAGCAAGACGTCAATCGCCGCGCGATAGGCCTGCGGCCCGCTCACAAAGCGGGCGGCCAGGCCGATGACGTCCTCACCATCCGGCACGGACAGCGGTGCGAGCGGGGTCAGGTCGCCCAGCGGCACGAGGGCCGCACGGCCGCTGTCCTTTTGGCCCAGCACCTCCAACAGTGTGTCCACCGCCGCGGCATCGTCGACCAGCATCGCATCGAACAGGTCACCCAGGGCGGCCGTAACGGCGGCCTCGTATTCGCCCGGGATCTCGAGCACGGCACCCAGTGCCTGCAACCGCCCCTGCACCAAGCCGCGCTGACCAGCGGCCATCACGGTGCGCACGCCGCTCGAATAGCCTAAGCCTTCGCGTTCGTCGTGCGCGAGCCCCGCGGCTCGCGCCGCAAGCTGCTCTTCGGCCGAACCGCGCGCCGCGGACTTCTCACGCGCGGCGGCCAGCGCCACGCGCTGCGCGTCGAGTTCGCTTACCAGCACCTTCAAGGCACCCCGCGCCTCGGCCAGCCGCTCGCTCGCCTGCTGGTGCGCAGCCCGCACAACCTCGCGCTGCGCCGCGGCGTTCTCGATATTCTTCTCCACCTGGCCTTGTTCGCTCAGAGCGGCCTCGGCCGTGGCAGCCACGCGTTGCAGACGGCCGTTCATCTCGTCCAGGGCGGCGGACTGGCGGGCGCTGTCGGCCTCCAGGTCGAGCAGGTGCTGGCGCTGGGATTCGGCCTTGGCGGCACGTTCGCGGCGCTCGTTCTCGCGCGCGGCGCGCGTGGCCTCTGCGGCGCTCAGTTGCTGTTGCATGTCGGCGGCCTCAGCCTGGAAGCGCACCATGTCTTCCTGCCCGAGTCGTGCGCGCTCTTCGAGGGCCGCCACATCTGCTTCGGCTGCGAGGAGTAGCGCCTGCGTTTCTTCGCGCGAGCGCGTAAGAGAGCGCACGTGCTCCTCGCTCGCGGCCAGGCTCCGGCCGTGTGTTTCGCGCTCCTGGTGCAATTGGGCCGCCTGGCGGTGCCAGGCGTTGAGCTGCGCGCGTAGTGTGGAGAGCTTGGCGCGCACTTCGATCAGGCTCGTATCGCTGGCTTCTTGCTGCGAACGCAGATCGTCGAGTGTCTTCGCAGCTGCCTGAGCCTGCACGTGGGTTTGGGCCATCTCTGCCTGGCTGCGGTGCCAGTGGAATCCGTACCAGAGACGCAGCACGTCCTTGAGTTCCTGGCGGATGGTGTCGAATTCCGACGCGCGCTTAGCTTGGCGTTCGAGCGAGCGGACGCGTGGCTGAAGCTCGGCCAGGATATCCTGCACGCGTTCCAGGTTGTGTTGGGTTGCTTCCAGGCGGCGCAATGCGTCTTCGCGGCGCGCGCGATACAGACCGATGCCCGCGGCCTCCTCGAACAGGCGGCGCCGCTCCTCAGGCTTGAGGGCCAGGGCCACATCCACCAGCCCTTGGCCGATGACGGTGTAGGTGCGCTCCGCCAGGCCCGTCTGCGCCAGCAGCTCCTCGATATCTTTCAGGCGCACAT
The DNA here is from genome assembly GCA_035288225.1 of Anaerolineales bacterium. GTDB lineage: Bacteria > Chloroflexota > Anaerolineae > Anaerolineales > RBG-16-64-43 > RBG-16-64-43. The sequence goes on from DATEAT010000063.1 coordinate 21,324, forward strand.
GCTGGTCGTTGAGCAGGTACTCGTTACCGCCGTCGCGGTAAGCGTGGCGCGCAATGGCCACTTCGGTGTAATCGATCGGCAGCCCGCCATCGCCGTTGTCGAAGGTGATCGTGGCGGAGGCCATGCCGGCGCGTGGCCGTTGCTCGGAGCCGGCGAAGATCATGTCCTCGGTCTTCTTGCCGCGCAGCAGGCCGTACGATTGCTCGCCCAGCACCCAGCGGATGGCATCTGCGATGTTGGATTTTCCACTACCGTTGGGGCCGACGATGGTGGTGATGCCTTCGGCGAACTCGAAGTGTGTCTTCGAGGCGAAGGTCTTGTAGCCGTGGAGTTCGAGAGACTTAAGTCGGGGCATAGGATGTGCGCCGCGGGGCACGCAACGCCCCGCCGGCGTGGCGGGGTGTACTCTTCATTATAGCACGGCCCCCACCGGTGGGGGTGCCCGGAGATCAAAGGGTCGGGAGTGGGGGCGCAGGCGGACTTGCCGCGGCGACGTGCCCGGCTACAATCGGCGGGTGAACCGGTCGAATGACGCACTTGTCATGGAGGCCCGTATGTCGGCGCCCTGGCTCTACCTACTCTCCATGGGAACACTCGGGGTGACATCCTTTGCGCTCTTCCGCGTTCGCACGCGGCGTGAATATATGGAGAAGGGCAAGCTGTCACCCCTGTCGAGCCTCCTCGAACTCATCGTGTGGCTGGCGTACGCAGCGATACCCTACATCTACAACCCGCCGTGCTGGCCCTACATATGGAGTTGCCGCCCGTGGGCGCCTGCGTCCGTGGCGGGCATCGGCTACGGGCTCACGGCGTTCGGCGCGCTCATCGGCTTCGGCTCGATGGCCTGGCTCGGCGTGCGGCGATCGTTCGGCCGAAGGGTGGGTGACCTGCTGGCATCGGGGCCATACTCGTTCTCGCGTAACCCGCAGATCGTGGGCGGAACGTTGATGATCACGGGTGTCGCATGGTTGTGGCCGTCGTGGTATGCACTGGGTTGGGCTGTGCTGTGGCCGGTGATGTTCCATCCCATGGTGTTGACCGAGGAAGAACACATGCAGCGCATCTTTGGGGAGGGCTACCGCCGCTACAGCGAACAGGTCGCGAGGTACATCGGGCGAGGCAGAGCCTCGCCTCGGTGAATTACAGGAGGGAGATTCGACTGTATGCGGGCTTCAACGCAACCGGCTGACGAGTTCGCCTTCGCATGGGCACTCGATCCGATGGTCGCCCATATGGATGCTGCCCTCGCCTCCCGTGCGCTGCGGGTGGCGCGCGCTGTGCGCGACCCCGGCGCGCGAGCCCGGGCGCTGGCAGCCCTCTCTCGCGCCGTGCCTGAAAAGGAGCGGCCGGCCCTTCTGGAGGAGGCACTGACCTCCGCCCGCAGCATTGGCGACCCGTGGCGCAGAGTGCGTGCGCTTGTGCCGGCGGCGTCGCGCATGCCGGAGCTGGCGCGCGAAACGCTGGCGCGCGAGGCATTCGATGCGGCCATGAGCATTCAAGGCGATTGGCTGCGCGGACGCGCGCTCTCGATGCTGCGACGCATCCCCACCGAAAAGGTGCACCAACGGGCGGTTGAGGCAGCGCGTGCGCTGAAGGCTCCGGATGAGCGCGCCGCCGCGCTGTCCGCCTTCGCCGGGGATTTACCCCTCGACGAGTTGGAGGGGCTGTTAGCACAGGTGGAGTCGATTCCCGATGAGTGGCTGCGCCAATCGTTGCTGGCCTCCCTCGCGGGGCACCTGCCTCGGCCGGCGCTCGAGCGCGCGGTGGACCTGGCGCGCCGGCTGCACGGCACGCCACGTGCGTTGGCGCTGGCCGAGCTGGGGCACGCGCTGCCCGATTGGGAACCGGCGCTGCGAGAGGATGCATTGGCCGAAGCGCGCAGCCTGGACCAGCCGTCCGAACGAGCAGAGACGCTGACCGGGTTGTTGGCGGGTATGCCGGAGGAATTGCGCGTGGAGCCCGCCGGCGAGGCGCTTGCCGCGGCGCGAGCCGTCAGCGACCCGGCGGTGCGGGCCGCGCTGCTGGCCGACCTGATCGAGTTCCTCCCCGAGGGAAGAGTGAGCGAGGTTGTGGGCGAGGCCGGGCTTGCGGCTCGCGAGATCGTGGACCCGATTCTGCGTGTCGAGCGATTGAGCGGGCTGATCCCGTATCTGAAGGAAGCCGAACGACCCGCCGCCATCGGCGAGGTGCTGACGACTTTCGAGAGATAGCGTCCGCGCCAATCCCGAAGCCTCGCCGGCCACAGAGCCGCTCCTGCGGTGGATGCAGCTTCACGACTGGCTCGTCGCCTCTGCTCCATGCAATGAAAGCAAGATCATGTTGGGGCACGCCATGGCGTGCCCCCATAGATACACCTGTCATTGCGAGCCCCGCTCTTCGAGGCGTGGCAATCCCGGAGCCTCGCCGGCCACAGAGCCGGTCCCTTAGGGCATGCAACTCCAAGAATGCTACGTCGTTTTGCTCCTCGCAATGACAAAGGCGTGGCGCTTGGCGGCCGCCAGGACATGCATGCCAATCTCTGGTACGCTTATCTCCATGTCGGTCTTTGGACCCGCGCTTCTCATTTGTGCGCTCGCCATCAGTTGGCCGGTCTTTGAATTGACCGCGGCGCGGTTGATCCCGGCAAGCGTCGCTAGGCGAGGCGGTTGGGCAGCTCGCGTGAGCCCGTGGTTGCGCAACCTCGGGCTGCCGTACCTGGCGCTCATGCTGGGGGCCGTCGCCGCGCGGGATATGGGTCTGCGCGGGCACAGCCTGCTCGATTGGGTATTCGGTTTGCTGCTGGCGGGTGGCG
>DATEAT010000064.1:0-14195 GCA_035288225.1 Anaerolineales bacterium
GAAGTGGTATCCGCTGTACTCGGTTCAGCCGCTGGTGCGTGACGTGAAGAAGACCCCGGTGGTCGACGGCGCCGGACTCAAAACCACCCTCGAGCGCCGCTCCGCTCAAGTGCTGGAAGCGAAGATCGGCGACAAGATCGACCCCAAGCGCTGCCTGATGACCGGCGGCGCCGATCGGTGGGGAATGAGCGTTTCCTTTGTCGAAGCCGGCTATGAGTGCGTCTTCGGCGACCTGATGTTCGCCTTGGGCATCCCGATCCCTCTGCGCTCGCTGTCCGCACTCAAGCGATTGGCGGCAGTGCTCATGCCGATCGCCGGCCGGTTGCCCTTTGAGTGGGTTTACCCGATCGGGGAGAAGCAAGAGAAGCGGATCCCGAAATACGGCCAGTGGTATGCCTGGGCCTCGGTGATCGCCGGGGATTGTCATTACATCAAGCGCCACATGCCGGACCGGCTGGATGGAAAGGTGATTTGCACCAACACCACAACGACCGACGACGTCAAGGCGTTCCGCGCGGCCGGGGTGAGTTACCTCATGACCACGACCCCCGTGCTCGAGGGGCGTTCCTTCGGCACGAACATGATGGAGGCGGCGTTGGTAGCCGTGGCCGGCAAGGGGCGCCCGCTTACGCGCGAGGAGCTGGCCGCGATGATCGCCGAACTCAAACTCGAACCTCAAGTCCAAGACCTGGCCTAACGGCCGGTGACGTGGTCCGCTCACGCCAGACCCCGCGGCGCCACGTGCCCGATGGGCGCTCAGCCGAAGCGCAATTCGAACTTCGTCGGCAGGCCGATTCTCGGGCCAGTTTCCGGCCCGTTTCCTGATTTCCCGGCAACCCAGGTTTCGCGCACCTCGTCCGTCTTGTCGCGACTGTGCGCCTGGATTATCATTCGGCCCACCGGCTGGCCAGGGGCGATCCCAGCGCCTGCGGACGGATCCACCGGGCCCGGTGACTCTGGTTTCGGACTCGCGGCCCGCCCATGCGGAGGACTCATGGCTACCGTAGTCGACGCGGTTGTTCTTGCAGGTGGGACTCCCGGCCCCAATGACCTGATCTACTCGGTGACCGGCGGCAAGCCGAAGGCGCTCCTGCCCATCGCCGGTAAGCCGATGGTCCAATGGGTGGTGGATGCGCTGAATGGGTCGCCGCACGTCGGCAGCCTGTTCGTTGTCGGGCTCCCGCCCGATACGCGCCTCACAACCTCGCGCCCGGTGCACTTCCTGCCCGACGGACCGAGCATGCTCGAGAACATCCTCAACGGGATGCGTGCCGTCCAGCAAGAACGGCAACCGTCGGCCCACATCCTGCTGGCCAGCGCCGACATCCCCGCCATCACCTCCGCCATGGTGGATTGGACCGTGACCACCGCGCTGCAGACGGATCACGATTTGTACTACTCGGTTGTCGAAAAGCGCGTCATGGAGGAGCGCTACCCAGGTTCGAAGCGCAGCTACGTGCGCTTGAGCGACGCGAATGTGTGCGGCGGCGATCTGAACATGGTGCGCCTGGCCACGGCCACGGAGAACGCCGATCTGTGGCAGCGGCTGATCGCCTCCCGCAAGAGCGCCCTCAAACAGGCCGCCCTCCTGGGGTACGACCTGCTGCTCTTGCTCCTGCTGGGGCGAGTGTCGGTGGCCAAGGCCGAGCGGATGGTCAGCAAGCGGCTGCATCTCAAGGGACGCGTGATGCTTTCACCCTTTGCCGAAGTCGCAATGGATGTCGACAAGCCGTTTCAATACGAGCTGGTTCGCGCGGATCTCGAAAGGCGCGCCGCACGTTGACCCGGCTGATGCGCCGAGGGCACCCGCGCCTGGCCCGGCCCGCTGCAGCCTCCACGGGCATCCGCTCATGAGCGATTCCCAGCCCGCCTCACCCCGCCCGACCGAAACCGAGACCCCAGGCCGGTTCAGCGCGCTGCTTGAAGTCGATCGGCGCTGGACCGCACGTTTACGCATTGCCGAAAAGCCGGGCCTGACGCGGGCTTTGGCCATCTTCCTTGCCCATTCGGGCGACAGTTGGTTCTGGGGGGCGGCGCTGGCCGTTGTGTGGTGGACCGGATCCAACCTGTGGAAGTGGCGCACCTCCGTGATGTTCCTGGCCATCGCGGCAACGGCCGTCATCGTCATGGCGATCAAGGTGGCCGTCCGCCGGCGACGGCCGGCCGGCGAGTGGGGTAAGCTCTACCGCAGTACCGACCCCCACTCGTTTCCCTCCGGCCACGCAGCACGTATGATGATGCTCGGGGTCGTTGCCCTTCACGTTGGCCCGCTGTGGCTGGCGGCGGCCCTTGCCCTGTGGGCACCCCTCGTGGCGCTGGCGCGCGTAGCCATGGGCGTGCACTACCTTTCGGACGTCGTGGGCGGCGCCGTGGTGGGGCTCTTGATGGGCGGCCTGACCGCCCTGCTCTTCTAAGTCCCGATCTAGACCTCCATGGATTCGAAATCGATCCGGACCCTCGAACTGCCGCTCGTGCTCGCGCGTCTGGCCGATTTCACCTCCTTCTCGGCGGGGCGTGCGCGAGCGCTCGAGTCGCTCCCGTCCTCCGAAATCGAGACCGTCGCTCTCTGGCAGCGCCAGACGACGGAAGCACGGCGCCTGCTGGCGACGCACGGCGAGGTCTCGGTGGGCGGGGCGCGCGACGTGCGCGTGGCCGTGACGTCCGCCGCGCGCGGCTTGACCCTCCGACCCGAGGACCTGTTGGCGATTCGGCAGACCGTGGTTGCCGGCCGCACGCTGGGGCGCCTCATTCGCCGCGCGGGCGAGGAATACCCTGCCCTCACCCAGGAGGCCGCCGGGCTGCACGATGTGCCGGAGCTGATCGACGCCATCGACCGAGCCCTGGATGACGACGGCGAGGTGCGCGATGGCGCGTCGGAACGATTGACTGCCATCCGCGTGGAACTGCGCCGCGCGCACGATCGCCTGCTGGGGCGGTTGCAGCGGGTTCTCTCCGAACACGCGAGCCACCTGCAGGAGCAGATCATCACCCAGCGCGAGGGGCGCTACGTCGTTCCGCTGCGGTCCGAGTTCAAAGGCCGCGTGCGGGGCATTGTCCACGATCAATCCTCGAGCGGGGCCACGCTGTTCATCGAGCCCCTGGCCACGGTCGAACTCAACAATCGCTGGAAGGAACAACAACTGCTCGAACAGGAAGAGATCCGCCGCATCCTGGCGGAGCTCTCATCGCAGGTCGGCCGCGCTGCGGAGGCGCTGCAGGCCACGGTCACGGCCCTGGCCGAACTCGACCTGATCCTCGCCCGCGCACGTTACGCCGACGCGATCGGGGCGAACGAGCCGCTGTTGGCGGCCGCACCACCGCCGCAGTCCCCGGCCCGCACCAGGCCGGAAGGCGCGCAGGCGGGAAGCGCGCCCGGGCTCGCCCCCGGCACCCTCAGCCTGATCACTGCGCGCCATCCGCTGCTCGACCCGGCCTCGGTCGTGCCGATTGACTTCGAATTGCAGCCGGGGGTTGGGGCCATCGTTATCACCGGCCCGAATACCGGCGGCAAGACCGTGGCCTTGAAGACCGCGGGCTTGCTGGCGCTGATGTGCCAATGCGGCCTGCATGTTCCTGCGGCTTCCGGTTCGAGCCTGGCCGTGTTCGACAGCGTTTTCGCCGACATCGGCGACGAGCAGTCGATTCAGCAATCGCTGTCCACTTTCTCCTCTCACATCACCCAGGTGATACGCATCCTCGAGCGGGCCACACCTCGTTCGCTCGTGATTCTCGATGAACTCGGCGCCGGCACCGACCCCACCGAGGGCTCGGCCCTGGCGCGTGCCATTCTCATCCGCCTGGTCTCGAGCGGGATTCCGACCCTGGTCGCCACACACTACCCGGAGCTCAAGGCGTTCGCGCATGCCACGCCGGGAGTGATGAACGCCAGCGTGGAGTTCGACGCGCGCACGCTGCTGCCCACCTACCGCATCGCTCTCGGCGTTCCGGGGCAGTCGAATGCCTTGGCGATCGCCTCGCGTCTCGGGTTGGCCGATGAAATACTCGATCGGGCGCGGTCGATGATCTCTCCTGATGACATGGCGGCTAGCCGGCTGCTCGAGCAAATCCAGCGCGATCGCGAAGCCGTACGAACCGAACGCTCGCAGGCGGCCGCTGCACGCCGCGAAGCCAGTGAAACCGAGACCAAACTCTCGCACCGGCTGGCGCGCATTGAGGATGAACGTCAGGCGTTGATTGAAGCTGCGCGCGACGAGGCCCAGCGCGAAGTCCAGGCGTTGCGCGAGGAACTGCGCGGGCTGCGCCGCCGTGCGCAGGAGGTTGTGGCCCAAGGCGGCCCCGACACGCTGCGAAGCATCGAAAGCCAGGCCAAGGCGCTCGACGACCGGCTCGAGGCCAAGCCCGCCCCAGCGCCCTTCGAAAGCGCACCCGGGCGGCGGCCGCGGGTCGGCGATATGGTTCACTTGCGTTCGGTCGGGATCCAGGGCAAGGTGGTCGCAGTGAGCGGCGAGAACCTGGAGCTGATGGTGGGCGCGCTGCGCGTTCGTGCGGACTTAGGGGATGTGGCCCTGCGCGAAGCTCCAGCGGCCTCGCCGCCCGCCCGCTCCGCCCCACCCTCGCCCCCTGCGCCTGATCGCCGCCCGCCGGGGATGGAACTCAACCTGCGCGGCATGACGGTTGAGGAGGCGCTCATCGACCTCGACCGCTACTTGGATTCCGCGTTCCTGTCGCGCTTACCGTTTGTCCGTATCATTCACGGCAAGGGGACCGGCCGCCTGCGCACCGCGATCCGCGAGGCACTGCGCGCACACTCACTCGTATCCTCCGTGCAGGAAGCCGGCGAGGCCGAAGGGGGCGAAGGTGTCACCATCGCGCGATTGGCGTCGTAGACCGCCGCCGCCACCCGCCGTATTCTCGCTCCCCACAAGCGGGACGACACGTCGCGGGCTTCCGGTGCTCCGCGGGGTTTCGATATATGATTGGCTGTCGGCCCGCCATGATTGCCCGTCAACAAGCGCGGCGATTGGGGGACCGGTTTGCCTTTCCTTGGAGGAGGACTACCTATGGTGCAGCAACAGAGAACCGTGAGATCCCTGGCTTGTGTTGCGGTTTTGGCGCTCGTCGCCCAGCTCGCATGCAACTACCCCGGCGCGGTCGCGCCGGTGGACGTGGCGCAGACCGCGGCGGTGCAGACCGTCGCGGCACAGCTCACCCTGGTCGGGCAGGTGCAGCCGACTGCGCCGCCGGTCGTCGCCACCGAGCCGCCTCCCCCGCTTGCCACGGCATTGCCCACTCCCACCTTCACGCCTCTGCCCTCGCCGACGGCCACCTTCACCGCGACGCCCGTCCCCTGCAATCGCGCCGCCTTCGTCAAGGATGTGACGGTGGACGATGGTACGCAATTCACCTCTGGCGCAACATTCACCAAGACCTGGCGGCTGCAGAACACGGGCTCGTGCACCTGGACCTCGGGGTATTCTTTGGTGTTCGACCACGGCGACCAGATGGACGGACCGTCCAGCACTCAACTGACATCCGGCACGGTCGGCACGGGGCAGACCGTCGATGTGTCGGTTCCGCTGCGCGCTCCCGGCCCTCCCGGGACCTACAAGGGATACTGGAAGATTCGCAGCGGCGACGGCATTGTGTTCGGTCTGGGCGGGTCGGGTTCGGTCGCCTTCTGGGTGGAGATCAAGTCCGCCCTGCCGCCGCCCGCGCTTCTGGATTTCACTGTCTCCTTCGAGAACCTGCACATTTGTAGTGCGCCGCTCAGATACGCTACATTCCGGCTGGGCAACACCGGAACCGTCGCGTTTGAGTCCGTCCGCATTCAAATCGTCGATCTCAACACCAGCGGCACACTCTACGGACCGGGTACCAATAACACACCCTACCTGGCCACGGCCAGTGATTGCCCGCCGCAGAGCAGTTCCATGGGGCCGGGCTCAGTTTACTTTCTCGCCGCATCGATCGGGGCGGACCCGCCGCACGGGCACAACGCACGCCTGACGCTGAAAATGTGCACCCAGGACAGCCTCGCCGGGAGTTGCATAGAGAAGACAACCGACTTTGTAGTTCCTTGAGTCCGAGCAGCTGATCTGGAGGAGGGCCTAGCACGCATTACGTGGAACTGCGCGCGGAAGGCATTTGCCCGAGACCCGCGTTGGGCAGAGCGCACAGTTGAGGGCCCGCCGGGACGCGAGCCACCACGACGGCTCTTGATGGTGGAACAGAAAGGGGCTGCCAGTATTTCGGCAGCCCCTTCGCTTTCATCAATCAGCCCCAGCCAGAGCCTCGCGCCTTGCCCACACCACGCGTCACAGAGCCGCACTATCCCATCCATCGAAGAGCATTGAATCACCAATTCCGAATCGCCGGCGCATGTGTGGCCCCTTGAAATTGCGAGTTTCCGGCGAGCCTGCTCACGGAATCCCCACAGCGCGACCTGGCGGCCGGACCGAAATGGAGTGACGTGGACTACTCGCCGCGCGAGTGGGACGTGGCGGGGAGCGGTCGTCCATGGCGCTCGATCCAATCGGCGAGCCCGCCCAGATCCTCGAAAACGTAGTCTGGCCGGAAGGAAGATCGTTCAAGATCCGAACGGGTGGCCTCGCCGCTCAAGACAAGCACAGTGGCAATTCCACTGGTCTGACCGAGGGCAATATCCGTGTACAGCCGATCTCCAACCATGGCCATGCGTTCTATCGGCACCCCGAGTTTGCGTGCCGCCATGTCGACGATTGTCCGATTCGGTTTGCCGATCACCAGGTCCGGCTCGCGCCCGGTGGAGGCGCGCACAAAAGCGATCATCGCCCCGGTGTCGGGCATGTATCCATGTTCCGTCGGGCAGTTGAAATCCGGGTGGGTGGCCAGGTAGGGTATGCCCTCCCGCACCAGGTCGCACAGCCGCCACAGCTTCGCATAAGTCAGCGTCGTATCGAATCCCAGCACGATCTGCTGCGGGCGCTCGGCCGCGGGCTCGAACCCGTAGCGGCGGAATTCCTCCTCCAGGGCTGGCGTGCCCACGACGAAAAGCTTGCGCGATGTTCCCTGCTCGAGCAGGTAGCGGGCCGTCGCCTCGCCGGAGGTGAACACTTCACCCTCCGTCGTGGGCAGGCCCAGACGGCTCATCTTGGCGGCATAGTCGCCCGCCACGTGGGAAGAGTTGTTCGTCAGGAAGAGATAGCCCTTGCTCTGTTTCTTGAGGGCCTCCACGAAACGCAGCGACCCGGGCAGCAACCGGTCGCCCAGGTTGAAGGTGCCATCCATATCGAGCAAGAAGCACTCGACCGAGCTCAGCCGTTCTTCCATACTCCTGTGCGATTCCTTTCCTCTTCAAAGCGTTCCCTGAGGCGGTTCGTGGGTGGTATCCACAAAGCCACCAGTACAGCGTCAGCCCCGCGCGTGCTCGGCGAGCCCCGCGCCCCTCCACAGCCTCTCGCGCGCGCGCCGTTGTCGTCAACCCGTCGAGGAAGATCGGCAAGGTCACGTCGTGAGCGATTGCCACATTCAAGCAAGTACTCGTCTCTTGCTCGATCAGGCAGTTCATGCGGATGCGCCTGCCGGTGGATGCCGACACGCGGAACCTCCGCGGAGCGGGAGCGGCCGTAACGGAGCGAACGAATGAACCGGCCGAAACGCGATCCGGGGAGGTGCGCGCCCAGTCTGCTCGCATGCTTGGGGCACCGGGAATCATAACGCGTTTGGCTGGGGGGCGTGAGGATAGAGGTCCCTCGGTTGTGGCCGCCGGACAGCAAGCTATCACGTATGCGCAGGCACGCCCTAGCATCGACAGCATTCCCGATTTCCCCGCGGCGGCCCGTTCATCGCACGTCCCTACCTGCCGGCGGATTCGCATGTACAATCCTTCGAGTTCTCCGTGGCGGGTCTGGGGAAGGCGACCCGCTCCCGCGCGGAATGGGCTCGCATTCGCCGAAGTGGACGCTGAGCAGCATTCCAAGGAGGCTTGCATGGACGACCGGTCGACGTACGACCTGAAGTCAATCCGACTGCCGAGATTCGCAGGCATCGCATTGCGACTGTTCATTTTCCTTATCGAAAGTCCGGCCACCCGCTGGCTGCTGCTGGGCAATCTGCTCAAGCAGGGGGGCATCACCTCCATGCGCGCCATGCGGTTTGATGAGGCACCCACGTTCCTCCCGCGGTTTTCCGTGGACCCCAAGCAACAGCCTCGCAAGACCGCCGCCCGCGAATTGGGTGAGAGGCCTCTGGCGCGCCTGGCACCCAAAACCTCTGGCTGGCGCTTCCCCTCGGTAGCGGATTACGCGAAGGCCTACCGCACCAAGTCGAGCACCCCACTGGAAGTGGCCGAGCGCGTCCTGGATGCCATGCACCGCAGCAACGCCCAAGAACCCCCGTTGCGCGCCATGATCGCCTACAACCGCGACGACATCCTGACCCAGGCCAATGCCTCGGCCCTGCGCCACAAGCGCGGCCGGCCGCTGAGCGTCCTGGACGGCGTGCCGATCGCGGTCAAGGATGAGATGGACCTTGTGCCCTACCCCACCAAGGTGGGCACGCGCTTCATGGGCACTGGCCCGGCCAAGGAAGATGCGACCATCGCCGCGCGTCTGCGCGCGGCCGGGGCGCTGCTCATCGGCAAGGCCAACATGCACGAGATCGGCATCGGCGTCACCGGCCACAACCCGCACAACGGGACGGCGCGCAACCCTTACAACCTGGGTCACTACACGGGCGGCTCCTCGAGCGGGCCGGCCTCGGCGACCGCGGCGGGCCTGTGCCCGGCCGCGCTGGGTGCCGATGGCGGCGGTTCGATCCGGTTCCCGGCCGCCTTCTGCGGGTTGGTCGGCTTGAAAACAACCTTCGGCCGCACCAGTTCCTTCGGTGCGGCGCCCCTCTCCTGGAGCAATGATCAGCTCTGCCCGATCGGCGCCTGCACGGCCGATGTGGCATTGCTCTACCTGCTGACGGCGGGCCCCGACCCGCGCGACCCCAACACGCTCGCGCAGCCTCACCTTTCGCTCGAGGGGCTCGAACGGCGAGACCTGCGCGGCATCCGCCTGGGTGTCTATTGGCCGTGGTTTGAACACGCAACACCCTCGGTGGTTGCTGCCTGCAAGGAAATGCTCGAGGCGCTGACGGCCCGCGGTGCCCGGGTGGTGGAGGTTGTCATCCCCGAACTCGAGGCGGGGCGGGTCGGCCACATTGTCAGCATCACCTCCGAGATGGCCACCGCCCAGGAACGCTACTGGCCGAAGCACTGGAAGGAATACAGCTACGAGGTGCGCACCAATCTCACCCTGGCGCGCTCCTTCACCGCGCGCGACTACCTGCAGGCGCTGCGCGCACGCACGCGGGTCACGGCCAACTTCATGACCGCCCTCGAGCACGTGGATGCGATCGTTACGCCCACCACCGCCTGTGTCGCCCCGAGGATTCCCGCCGACGCTCTGCCGGATGGAGACTCGGACTTGACGACGCTGCTCCAGATCATGCGCTTCGCGCCGGTGGCCAACTTCACCGGCCTTCCGGCAATATCCTTCCCGGCCGGCTACGACAGCGAAGGCATGCCGATCGGGTTCCAGGCCATCGGCCGGCCGTGGCAAGAGCACGTGCTGCTGCGTCTGGCTCAGGTGGGGGAATCGGTCGTGGAGCGCCGGAAGCCGCAGTTGTTCTTCCCGCTGCTGGGCGAGGAATAGCTCGGCTCGCCCCTGAACAGAGCGCATACCACCCTGCGGCGCGCCAACTGGGCCGCCCGACAAGTGAAGGCCCCTGCCGGTCACCTTCCGGCAGGGGCCTTTTGTGGTGCACGCCCGTTTCCGATGCCCAACCTAAGGATGCGGCAGCAACTCATCGAATCAGCGTATCCGGGCGTGTGCACGTCACGATAGCCCGTGCGCTGCCCGTCCTGGCACGCCGATCTGTATCGCGATCTCTCCCCGCGGCTGTGTGTGTTCGGTCGCGATTGTCACACGCCTGCGTGATATACTCGCGCTCAATCTGTGCATCGGAGCTGACCATGGTCAACGTTGAGATCGTCTACTGCGCCGTTTGACACTACACCGACCGCGCCGTCAGTCTGACGGTGGAATTGCTCAAGAACTTCGAAGCCGATCTGGCCAGCGTGCGCCTTGTCCCATCCGATGGAGGCCGGTTTGAAGTCAGCGTGGAGGGCGAGCTGCTCTACTCGAAGATGCGCACCGGGCGTCACGCCGAACCCGGCGAAATAGAGAAGCTCGTCGCCCGGCGGATCAAGCGCCGCTGACCGGCAGCATGCGCGCCGCTACCTCTCACTTCGCGAGGCTCAAGTGACCAAGAAGGGTCGTGTCTTTTCTGGCGCCCGGCCCACCGGCCGCCAGCACCTGGGGAACTATCTGGGCGCCATCCGCAACTACATCGCGTTGCAGGAAGAGTATCACTGCGTCTATTCCATCGTCGACCTGCACGCGCTCACCACCCTCGACCGGTTCGGCGAATTGCGAGCCAACACCGCCGAAATGGTATTGGACTGGCTGGCGGCCGGCATTCGACCCGAGGAGTCAATCGTATTCGTCCAGAGCCACGTGCCGCAGGTCACCGAATTGCACACCATCCTCTCGATGTTCACGCCGCTGGGGAAGCTCACCGACCTGCCCACGTTCAAAGAGAAAGCGCGCATGCATCCCCACAACATCAACTACGGGCTGGTGGGCTACCCGGTCCTGATGACCGCCGATATCGCCCTCTACAAGTCGAACGTGGTCCCGGTCGGCATCGACCAGGAGAGCCATCTCGAATTCGCGCGCGAGGTGGTTCGCTCGTTCAACTACCGCGTCGGCAAAGCGGTGCTGGTGGAGCCGCAGATGATAACCACCGACTACCCCAAGGTGCTCGGCACCGATGGCCAGCAGAAGATGAGCAAGAGCCTCGATAATCACATCGACTTGGCGCTCACCGCCGAGGAGACCGTGCGCCGGGTGATGACCATGGTCACCGACCCGCAGCGAACGCACCGAAACATTCCCGGCCGCCCCGAGGTGTGCAACGTGTTTGCGCTGCACCACTCCTTCACGCCGGCCGCAGAAGTGGACGAGATTGAACGCGACTGCCGCAGTGCCGCACTGGGCTGCGTCGACTGCAAGCGGCGCCTGGCGGAGGGCATCAACCAGCATCTGGCCCCGTTCCGCGAGCGCCGTGCCACGTTGGCCAGCAATCCGCAGCATGTGTGGGATGTGCTGGGCGACGGCGCCGAGCGCGCGCGGCGCATCGCCGACGAGACGATGCGCGAAGTGCACGAGGCCCTCGGGCTGCCCTAGGCGGCTAACCCGCATGCGTGTTGTTCTGCAGCGCGTCCGTTACGCCCGCGTGTCGGTTGATGGCACGACCCTGGCGGCCATCCAGGGTGGGATGCTCATCCTGGTGGGGGTTGGGCAGGGCGACAGTCAGGCCGAGGCCTCCTCGCTGGCCGAGAAGTGCGCCGAACTCCGCTTGTTTGAGGACTCGCAGGGAAAGACAAACCTCGCCGCAGGCGAGGTGGGTGCACAGGCGTTGGTCGTATCCCAATTCACGCTTTACGCCGATACGCGCAAGGGCCGGCGGCCGTCATTCACCCGGGCGGCCGCGCCCGAGTCGGCCGAGCCGCTTGTTCGCCGATTCGCCGAGGTCTTGGCCGCGCGAGGCATCCCCACTCAGCTTGGCCAATTCGGGGCGCACATGGCCGTGGAGTTGGAGAATGACGGCCCCTTCACGCTCATGCTCGAGGCCGAGCCCCGCCCCTGACCCCCGCCGGCCGCAGATCACTCGCGCACGTCGTAACCTAAACCGCGCAGGGCCCGTTCGTCGTCGCGCCAGCCTGTCTGCACCTTGACCCGCAGCCGCAGGAAGACCCGCCGCCCGCTCATCGATTCGATCTCCCCGCGCGCCGTGGTGCCGAGAGCGCGCAGCATCCCCCCACGCCGCCCGATCACGATTCCCTTGTGCGATTCTTTCTCCACCACGATGGTCGCCTCGATGTACGCCGAGCCATCCGGGCGTTCGTTGTACTCGTCAATGCGCACGGCCACGCCGTGCGGAACTTCCTCGCGCAGGTGCAGGAGCGCCGCCTCGCGGATGAGCTCCGCGGCAATATCCCGTTCGCTCAGGTCGGTGAGGTCGTCCTCGCCATAGAGCGGCGCGCCCTCCGGTAACGCCGCCAGCAGCACGCGCACCAGATCAGGGCATCCCTCGCCGGTGGCCGCCGAGGTGGCCTGAATGACCGCCATGGGGAACAATGCCTGATAGGCCTGGCGTGAGGCCTCGCGCGCCGCGGCGGGCACCAGATCGATCTTGTTCAGGGCCAGCACGACGGGTTTGTCCGGCCCGCGCTCCCCGACCCAGGCCGAAACCAGACGATCCTCCTCACCTGGCGGGTGGACGGCCTCGGCCACCACCAGCAGCGCATCCGCTCCGGCCAGCGCCAGGCGGGCGGCACGCACCATACCCTCGCCCAGCCGAGTGCGGGGCTGGTGCACGCCGGGCGTATCCACGAAGACGATTTGGCCTTCCGGCAAGCTGAGGATGCCGCGCTGGCGCCTGCGGGTGGTCTGCAGCCGTGGTGAGACCGCAGCGATCTTCTGCCCGAGAAGGTGGTTGAGCAACGTGGATTTGCCCACGTTGGGCCGGCCGAGCAAAGCCACGACTCCGGCACGAAGGGAAGGCGGTGTGGGTTGGACGTTCATAACCAGGATTGTATCGCGAGGTTGGGTGCAGCCGATCGCCAGCCGTGGCCAAAAACGCAGCACCCGGCCTTGCGGCCGGGTGCGTGAACCCCCTCTCCCAAGGAGGTCTCACGGGCGCTTGAAGAAGCTCATCAACTTCATCGAGAGCCCGAGATCGCCCGCCAGCTTGAGCTTGCCTTGCGAAAAGGCGGCCATGCCGTCCAGCTTGCCGGTGACAATGCCGGCGAAGTCCTCCACGCTCGAAGTCAGGGTCAGGCGCGGCGTGGGCGCCGTGCCTTCAGCCATCGTGCACTTGCCGTCGCCGAGGGTCAGATTGTAGTTGCCGCCGCCCGCGCCGGTCAGATTCAGCTGCACGACGGCAGCGACGCCGGTGGCCTTGTCCGGCAGAAAGTTGGCGGCCATGCCTTCGATGATCTGTTTCGCGGTGAGGTCTGCCATTGTTGCCTCCTGTGAGAGTAAGCCTGGATTAGAGGGTCAGGTTTTCGAACACGCCCGCCGCGCCCATTCCGCCGCCGATACACATCGTCACCAGCCCGTAGCGCAGCTTGCGCCGCTTCATTTCGTACACGATCTGCGTGGTCAGCTTGGCGCCCGTGCATCCCAGCGGATGACCCAGGGCGATCGCGCCGCCATTGGGGTTGGCTTTCTGCGGATCCATACCCAGCGTGCGTATGACTGCCAGACCTTGGGCGGCGAAAGCCTCGTTCAGCTCGATCACGTCGATGTCCGCGATCTTCAAGCCGGCCTTCTTGAGCGCCAACGGCACGGCCGCGATCGGTCCGATGCCCATCAATTCGGGCGGCACCCCCCGCACGGCGAATGATACAAAGCGCGCCAGCGGTTCGAGACCCAGCGCCTTGGCTTTGCGGGCTTCCATCACCACCACCGCCGCAGCTCCGTCCGACATCTGCGACGAGTTGCCGGCGGTGACGGTGCCACCCTGCAGGAAAGCCGGTTTGAGCTTGCCCAGCGCCTCCAGCGTCGTGTCGCGACGCGGGCCCTCATCGGCTTCGAAGGTGAAGCTGCGCTCGCTGCGCTTGCCGTCCTCGCCCACTTCGACCAGGTTCACCTTGAGCGGGATGATCTCCTCGACGAAGCGGCCAGCATCCTGCGCCGCCGCCGCGCGCTGGTGGCTGCGCAGCGCCATGCCGTCCTGATCCTCGCGCGAGACGTTGTACTCCTTCGAGACGCGCTCGGCGGTGAGGCCCATGTTGAGGTAGACCCCCGGCCACTCGGCCGCGAATTCGGGGTTGGGGCTGAACTTGTTGCCGGTCATCGGCACCATCGACATCGATTCGCATCCGCCGGCGATGACTACCTCCGCCAGTCCCGAGAGAATGGCCTGCGCGCCCATGGCAATCGTCTGCATCCCTGAGGAGCAGAAGCGGTTGACCGTGGCACCTGGGACTTCGATGGGCAGGCCCGCTCGCAGTGCGGCCAGCCGCCCGATATTCAGGCCCTGTTCGCCTTCCGGGAAGGCGCAGCCGATGAGCACATCATCGATCTCCAAGGGATCCAGCGGCGCTGCTCGTCGCAGCGCTTCACGGATGACCGCGGCCG
>DATEAT010000065.1:0-8367 GCA_035288225.1 Anaerolineales bacterium
TGCGCCTGGTGGGCGCCCTGGCCTTCCGCACCCACTGCCCCAAGTTTGGCCGCCTGCAAGATGAACTGGGGCGCGTCTTCACCGATATCGATTTGGCCGGCTACAGCCGCCAGCGCGAACGCGTGATGCGCCTCCTGGCCGACCTGGGGTACAGTGAAGACACGTGGGTGACGCGCTTGTTCGGCGACCAGCGCCTGGTGTATCACGACGAAGCCCACGGCCGGCATGTCGACGTCTTCTTCGACCAGATGAAGTTCTCACACGTCTTGCCGCTCAAAGGCCGCCTGGAAGCCGAAAGAGAAACGCTGCCCTTGGCCGAGCTGCTGCTCGAGAAGATGCAGATCGTCCGCCTCAACGAGAAGGACCTGATCGATACCATCATGTTGCTGCGCGAACATCCGGTGGGCCCGAGCGATTCCGAGACGATCCACAGCGGAGTGATCGCCGCGCTGCTGGCGAAGGATTGGGGCATCTGGCGCACGGTGACCGCCAACCTGGAGGCCGTCCACCTGCACCTGGGCAGCTACCCGCAGCTGACGGAAGAGGACCGGCACATCGTCGTCGAGCGCATCGACCAACTGCAAGCGGCCATCGAAGAAGCGCCTAAAAGCCTGGCCTGGAGGGCGCGCCGCGTGATCGGCGACAAGGTCAAGTGGTACGAAGAGGTTGAGGAACTGAGCGACCGCATCTGACGTGAGCGCCGGCGGCCCCGCGGGCCGCCCGCACCCGGAGGAGCTCGAGGACATGCTCACCGAGCTGCCGCATCGCCGGCTCAACCCCCTCACCGGCGAATGGGTCCTGGTCTCCCCCCAACGGACGGAGCGCCCGTGGCAGGGCCATGTCGAAGCGCCGCTCGCGGCCGCGCGCCCCGACTACGACCCCCAGTGCTACCTCTGCCCGGGCAACGCCCGCGCCGCAGGCCGGCGCAACCCGAGCTACACCTCCACCTATGTTTTCGACAACGACTTTCCGGCACTGATCCCGCCTGGGAGCGCACCCCCCGCGGCGCCCGAGTGCGGGGCGCTCTTCAGGGCGGAGCCCGAACCGGGCCTGTGCCGCGTGGTGTGCTATTCGCCGCGCCATGACCTCACTGTGCCGGAGTTGGCCCTCGAGCAGGTGCAGGCCGTGGTCGAAACCTGGCGAAAGCAAACGCTCGAGCTGGCGGCTCTTGAATTCATCCACCACGTCCAGATCTTCGAGAACAAGGGCGACGCAATGGGTTGTTCGAACCCGCACCCGCACAGCCAGGTGTGGGCCTCGCGCCACGTCCCCAACGAGGCGGCCAAGGAGGCCGCGGCCCAGCAAGCCTACCGCGAGCGAACTGGAAGCTGCCTCCTATGCGACCTGACCCGCGAGGAAGCTTCGCGCGGCACGCGGGTGGTCGCGGCCAACGCCTCGTTCCTCGTCGTGGTTCCCTTCTGGGCTGTCTGGCCGTTCGAGACGCTGCTGCTCGCGCGCCGGCACGCAGCCGCCTTGCCCGACCTGGAACCGAGCGAGGAGCGGGATCTGGCCGAAATCCTGCGAGTCGTGACCATTCGGTACGACAACCTGTTTGAGGTATCCTTCCCATACAGCATGGGCCTGCATCAGGCGGCTTGGCGCGAGCCGCACAATGGCGCGCACCACCTGCACGCGCACTTCTATCCGCCGCTTCTGCGCTCGGCCTCGGTACGCAAGTTCATGGTGGGATACGAGATGCTGGCCATGCCGCAACGAGATCTGACACCCGAGACGGCAGCCGATGCCTTGCGCCGCCTGCCCGCGACGCACTACCGGGCACGTTCGGAGGCCTCGTTTGAGGCGCGTACCTAGCCATTCCTTCCGCGAGGGGACGCCGCCGAGCGAGAAGCCCCCCGCGCGTGAATCGCGTTTGCACATTGGCCCGCGTGCCGGGTTCCCGGGCACGCTCACCGTGGCCTCTCCAGCTGGCTGAGGGAGGAATCCGATGACCCAGAAAGTCCACGACGTCTCCACCGCTCGCGCGGCCTGGGAAGAAACTCTGACCCGGCCGATCGGTGATTTGCAGCGCGAGCTCGCCAAGCGCACCCCCGAGCAGACGGCGCTCAACGCGGGCACCGTTTACCGCGATGGATCGATTGTCGTGCCTTACTGGGGTGTGGAGTACGCGGTGCGCGTGCCGGAGTATGAGTGCGAGTGCCCGCCGGGCACGCTGGCCCTGCTGCTCTACTATCTGCATACGGCGGATGGCGCGCCGCTGACGGGCAAATGGGTGGCCTTTCGCGATGTGCCCGGCGGCACCTTCTATCACAACGCCTTTCAGGGTTACGCCGGAAACCGTCTGGCCAAATCATTGGGGGACCAGGTCGCGGCGTTCAAGTATGCCGCCGGGACCATGGGCGGCGAGGGCGAACCGTTCGGGGATGCGGCCTATCGCTTCCGGCCGCTGCCGCGCTTCCCGCTCATGGCGATCCTGTGGCAGGCGGACGAGGAATTCGAGGCGCGGGGCTCAGTGCTCTTCGACTCTTCGGCCGGGCACTACCTGCCGATCGATGCGTGTGCCGTCGTCGGCTCGTCCCTTGTGCAGAAGGTGGTGCGCCTGGTGGAGTCGCGCCGCCCCAAACCGCCGGCCATGTCGACCACGCCCCTGACCTCCATGGAGTAAGCGCGGGTCCCGCCGTGCATCTGTGCATTGAGAGTTGAGGAGAGGCAAAGATGGGCGAGAGCGTCTATAAGATCGTTGAATTGGTCGGGACCAGCCCCGAATCGTGGGAGAAGGCAGCCCAGGTGGCCATCAACCAGGCCGCCAAAACGCTGCGCGATCTGCGCGTCGCCGAGGTCTCCGAGCTCGACCTCCAGCTTGAGGATGGCAAGGTGGTGGCCTACCGCGCCAAGGTGAAGCTGTCGTTCAAGTATCATATTGAAGAGTGACGTGGCCGGCGCCGGGCTTGCAGCCCCGCCCGCAGCCAGCGTGCTCTGGCGCGGGCGTCAGGCAACGCGCCCTGGCGGGGACCACTCGGTGGAGGATGCAAAGTGTCGAATTCACCCAACGATCGAGAGCGACTGCAACGATTGCGTGAGAAGCAGATCAGTGCGCGCGATCCGCACACCAAGCATCGCAGGGTCGAAGCCAAGGTGGCCGCCCGCCGCCGCACCACGGTGAAGCGCTTCTCGATCCGCATGCTGGCCGAGGTCCCGCACAAGTATGTGTGGGCCCTCGGCGGGGCGCTGTTGGGTGTGCTCGTGATAATCCTGCTGCCCTACTTTTGGCCGGACCCTCGCGCCTATCTGGTGGCATTGGTTGCGCTGCTCTTCCTGGTGGCCGTGGGCTACGTCTTGGGCCGGGCGCTGGATGCACGGGACGAACTGCGCGACCTGACTGAGTAGACCCGCCGCGGGTCGGGCGAGCGCCGTGATCGCCGCGCCGCGCGGCCGATCGGGGTGGCCCTCCTGTCGGGTCTGGTTCTGGGTCGCAAGGAGTTGCCTGAGGAGTCCGATGGTGCGGGCCTTGCCGCCGAAGCGGAATCGACCGCGGGCCCGAGAGGACCTTCTGAAACAGGCTTCGCGCGTCCAGACTGTGCACGTGTGGAGAGTCTGGCTAGACAATTCGATTGGTGCACCGCAGGGCAGTCGGTCCGACATCCTAGAAATGGAGCAAACACCATGGCCCGTTACAAGATCATCGTCAACCCAACCTCTGGTCGCGGCGCCGGCGGCGAATCGATCCCGGTTTTGGAAGCCGGTCTGAAGCAGGCGGGGCTCGCCTACGACCTGGTGCGCACCGAGCGCCCCTGGCATGCGGTCGAACTGGCCCGCGAAGCTGCCGCCGCCGGTTACGAGGTGGTGGTGGCGGTCGGCGGCGACGGCACCGCGAACGAGGTGCTCAACGGACTGATGCTTGCGCGCGAAGCCAACCCGCGGCTACGGCCGGTGATGGGAGTGGTGAGCGTCGGCCGCGGCAACGACTTTGCATTCGGGGCGGGCATTGAGCGCGGTGCACAGGCCGGCCTGGCCGCCCTGGCCGCCGGCCGCCGGGTACCTATGGACGTGGGGCGCGTCACGGGCGGGTTGTTCCCGCAAGGCCGCTACTTCGGCAACGGGGTGGGCGTTGGCTTCGACGCAGTGGTCGGCTTCGAGGCGGTCAAGCTGAAACGCCTGACCGGCTTCCCCTCCTATATCGTCGCAGCCTTGCGCACCATCTTTCTCTACTTCCGGGCGCCGCGCGTGCGCATTGAAACCGATAGCGGCCCGCTCGAACTCTCGGCGCTCATGGTCTCGATTATGAACGGGCGGCGCATGGGCGGCGGGTTCATGATGGCGCCCAGCGCCCTCATTGACGACGGTCTGTTCGACCTGTGCATTGCGCGGCAGGTCAGCAAAGCGGGCATCTTCGCCCTCATCCCACGCTTCATGAAGGGCACGCAGGGATCGCACCCGGCCATCGTCACGGCGCGCACGAAACGCATCACCGTCACCGCCCTGGAGGGCGTGCTGCCCGCCCACGCCGACGGCGAGACGCTCTCAACCGATGGCACGCGGTTGGTGGTCGAGATCGTACCGCGACCCATTGAGATCATTACCTCGCCCACCGGAAGTGCCGCATGAGCGTGACCGAATGGGTGGTGGCCGGCACCCTGCGGCGCATGACCCGCATCCTGTGCCGGGTCGACGACCGCGAAATGGCCCGCATCCCCCCGCGCGGGCCGCTCATCCTGGTCGTCAACCACGTCAATTTCCTGGATGCGCCGCTGATGTATTCCCACTTGCGGCCGCGGCACGTCACCGGTTTCGCCAAGAGCGAAACATGGGATAACCCGGCCATGGGCTGGCTGTTCAATGTATTCCAGGCCATCCCATTGCGCCGCGGCGAAGCCGACACGCGTGCATTCCGCAAAGCGCTCGAGGTCCTCCAGCGCGGCGACATTCTGGGCGTTGCGCCCGAAGGCTCGCGCAGCAACGACGGGCGGCTGCGCCACGGGAAACCGGGCGTGGTCATGCTCGCGTTGAAGAGCGGCGCGCCGCTGCAGCCGGTGGCCTACTATGGCAGTGAACGGTTCCACCGCAACATCCGCCGCCTGCAGCGCACCGACTTCACCATCACCGTCGGCCATCCCTTTGTCCTCGACCCGCGCGGTGAGAAGGTCTCGCGCGAGGTGCGCCAACGGATGACCAGCGAAATCATGTATCAGTTGGCGTCCATCCTGCCGCCGGAGTATCGCGGGCAATACGCCAACCTGGAAGCCGCCACCGAGGACTACCTGCGCTTCCCCTCCGGCTCGCAAAGCAATCTGGCGCGTGCGGCCACGTTTGGTGCCAATTGGGCGGCGGCCCCAGCCCAAGGTTAACGGTCGTCGAATCTCATTAACACGAGGCGGCCGGCGGGTCGCCTCGTCCCTTTTCTGGATGAGGAGCGGAGGACCCTCACATGCGTGCCTGTATGGCGCGACATGCCTTAGTAAGTCGCCGAGCGGCACACCGCGCCGCCGGGGCTGCGTTCATTGTGGCCGCCGCTGCGCTCGCCGCATGCACGCCGGCGGCGCCCGCGGCCTCGGCGCCCGGTGGTTCATTCGCCCGAGCCTCCGCAACGGCACCCATTGGCCAAACGGCAAGGCCGGCGGGGCCGACGGCCTCGTCCTCCGCCGTGCCGCGCTGGCGCCCGGCCCCCGGGCAGACTTGGCAGTGGCAACTGGCGGGCTTGCCGGTCGATCTCCGCATCGAGGCCGACATTTACGACGTCGATTTGTTCGAGGCACCGGTGGAAGTCATCGCGGAGCTTCACGCCCGCGGACGGCGCGCCATTTGTTATCTGAGCGCCGGCAGCTTCGAGGAGTGGCGGCCGGATGCGGAGTCGTTCCCGCGCGAGTTGATCGGGAGAGCGTATGCAGGCTGGCCCGGCGAGTGGTGGCTCGACATCCGCCAGCTGGAGGTGCTCGCTCCGATCCTTAAGGCGCGTCTCGATCTGTGCCGCGCCAAGGGCTTTGACGGGGTGGAGACCGACAACCTGGATGGGTATCAGGCAGCCACGGGCTTTGCCCTCACCGCGCAGGACCAGCTGCGCTTCAACCGTTGGTTGGCTGCCGAGGCGCATGCGCGCGGTTTATCCATCGGCCTCAAGAACGACCCCGAGCAAGTGATGGATCTGGCCGACGACTTCGATTGGGCACTGGTCGAGGACTGCTTTGCGCAGGGCTGGTGCGAGGCCATGGCTCCGTTCGCGGCGCAAGGGAAACTGGTGGTGGCGGTGGAGTACACCGACAGCGTTGTGGATTGGCCTGGCGCCTGTTCGCAGGCGCGCAGCCTGGGGTTCAGCATCCTGCTCAAGAATCGTGAGTTGGATGCCTGGCGCGGGTTGTGCGAGGATGGGTGAGAGTGGATTGGCCTGGCGGGTGTTGGAGAGGTGGGGTAGGCGAGGGGGAAGCCACCATCGGTGGTTAAGGTGCGGCTCACTTCGCCCCATACAAACCTCATACAGTGTCTTGTCGATACACCGGCGTACAGCGATAATGTCTGTGGCGCGTGAAATCTGGAGTGTCCCCGCCCGAGGCGCCCTGCGCGCCACGCGCGAGGGCGGAGACGCGGTTCTCAACAGCTGGATGTTCACTGGAGATTCGACATGTCGTTCGTGGGACCGTTTCTGATTGCCGGGGCAATCATCCTGGTCTACATGCTCGTCTTGTGGGTGGCAAGCCTTGCCCTGCGCAACTCGAGCATTGTCGACATCTTCTGGGGCCTGGGCTTTGTCATTGCGGCCTGGGCCTACCACGCGCTTGCTACCCAGGCAGCGGGCCGCGCGTGGTTGTTGCTTGCCATCGTGACCCTTTGGGGGCTTCGTCTCTCGCTCTACATTCTGTGGCGCAACTGGGGCAAGCCGGAGGACTTCCGCTACGCCAAGTGGCGCGCCGAATCCGGCAGCCGCTGGTGGTGGAAGAGTCTTTTCCTGGTCTTTCTGCTGCAAGGGCTGCTCTTATGGATCGTCTCCGCGCCCCTGCTGGCAGCCCAGCTCGGACCGGCATCGAATTCGCTGACCTGGCTGGACGGGATAGCACTTGGCGTGTGGCTGATCGGTTTCTTTTTTGAAGCGATTGGGGATTTCCAACTGGCGCGCTTGCGTGCGGATCCGACGAAGAAAGGGACTGTATTGCGCAGTGGCGTGTGGCGTTACACGCGCCATCCCAACTACTTCGGCGACGCGGCCCAGTGGTGGGGCTACTACCTCCTCGCGCTGGCCGCCGGCGGCTGGTGGACGATCTTCAGCCCACTGCTTATGACCACACTGCTCCTACGCGTTTCGGGCGTAACGCTGCTTGAGCAGACGCTCAAGGACAGCAAACCCGGCTACCGCGAATATGTTGAAAGCACCTCTGCCTTCATCCCCTGGTTTCCGCGGAACAGACCGCGATGAGCGCGGCGGCAGGAGGCACGAAAGCCATCCTTGAAAGGAAGAAGAAATGCGATTTGCGAAGCTGATTGCGCTGCTGGGGCTGGCGGCGATGAGCGCCGCCCTGATCTACGGCTTCAGCGCGGGCGATTTCCTGGGCGAAGGCGCGCGCCTCCTGGCAATGCCCTGGGGGATCGTATCGATGGTCGATCTCTACGTGGGCTTCATCCTGTTCTCGGGTTGGATAATCTATCGCGAAAAGTCTCTCGCGCGTTCCGGTCTGTGGGTCTTGCTGATGCTGGTGCTCGGCTTCTTCGCCGGCGCGCTCTACGCGTTGATCGCCCTGGTCACCAGTGGCGGCGACTGGCAGCGCTTCTGGATGGGTCGGCGCACGGCATGGTCTGCACCTCGCGCGGGTTGACGCGCGCGTACTCAACTCTTTCAAAGGAGGAACCGATGAAACGAAGTCTGACTCTCATTTGGCTGAACGTCATCCTTGCCGTTGGCACGATTGTCATGAACATCCTGGCCAACGCCTTGCCGCTCAACGGGCAGAATACCGGTGAGATATCGGACCGGTTCAAGGTGCTCTTCGTCCCGGCCGGCTACGTCTTCTCGATCTGGGGGCTGATCTACATCGGGTTGATCGCCTATGTTGTCTTTCAGGCGCTGCCGGCCCAGCGCAGCAATCCGCGCCTTGCGGGCGTGGATCCGCTGTTCGTGGTTGCCAGCGTGGCCAATGTGGCGTGGCTTTTCTTCTGGCACTACGGCCTTTTCCTTCTGACCCTGGTGGCCATGTTCACCCTGCTTGCCAGCCTGATCGGCATCTATCTCGCGCTGGGCATCGGGCGCGGCGCCGTGGCGAACGGTGAGCGCTGGGCGGCGCGCGTCCCGTTCAGCATCTACCTGGGCTGGGTCAGTGTGGCGACGATCGCCAATGTGACCGACGTCCTGGACTTCGTGGGTTGGAACGGATGGGGACTGGAGCCGGCCGCCTGGGCAGCGTTGATGCTCGCCGTGGGCGTGGTGCT